>JASGGF010000145.1:0-11264 GCA_047605145.1 Thermomicrobiales bacterium
CCACAGGCCGCGCTCGAGGTCGCCCTTCCATTGGGTGACAGCGGCACACGTGCAATCGCACGTTGGTTGGCGAAGGTGACAATCACCGGCAGCTATCTTCGCTCGCTGATCGAGGCCATTGCGCACCGTCATGCTCGCGTCGAAGAGATCCGCAGCGAACTCGCCCGCCGCGAAACGCTTGGGGTAGGTGTTCGATGAAGCAGGCAGAAGAATCGTTCGACGAAGCCACGGGACGCATGATAAAGGTCGCGACTATCGCCGGTAGGGAGTTCTTCCGGCGACCAACGCTGAGAGAGTCATCTCGCGCCGACCTACTAGTCGAGCGCGACGAAATGGCGAACGAGATAGCCCGGTCAAGTGCTTGCTTAGCGACAGGCGACGACCGCGACGGTACCGCAGCGCAGTTGCGAGGCAGCATTGCATTGTACCTGCACTGGATCGAAGAGATCGACGACGAGCTTGCATGCCGAGACCGGGCACGAGCGTACGGCTACCGAGAGCTTGGCGGGCCGGCTGAGGACGATCTGCGAGAGCGATTCGTCGCCGCACGAATGATCGATTGTGGGGAGATTATGCGGGCCTTGACCTGGGAGTCGGGCAAACGGACTGGCGACCGGATGATGTTTCCCTGTCCGTTCCGTGACGACACTCAGCCGAGCCTGGTCACTTATCCGCCGGGGCGCGGGTGGCACTGCTTTCCGTGCGGTGAGGGAGGGGACGCGGTCGCCCTGGTGGCAAAGTACCACGGGCTAAGCATGGTAGCGGCGCTGCGATTGATCGAGTCCGGCGAGTTGGGCACAAGGTTGGTGGGCTAATGCCTGCGACCACCATGCTGGAAACGGACGACGAGCTGATTTCTCGCGCACGGCAGAGGATCGAGGCGGGTCGGGAGTTCGAGCCAGAAACAGAGCTGAGGCGAGGGACAATAGGGGCTTCGGGCAGGGCAGACGTGACGGGGCGTGTGTGGCCAGTGCTGGACCCAGCGGCATTGCACGGACTGCTCGGCGAGATCGTCGAGGCAATTGCGCCTCACACTGAAGGAGACCCGGTCGCAATCCTGATAAACACCATGGTGATGTTTGGGAATGCGGTCGGTCGGTCGCCGCACGTCGTGGTAGGCGCGAGCCGGCACGGAACGAACGAAAACGCCGTGCTAGTGGGCAAAACGAGCCGCGCTCGGAAGGGCACTGCACATGACGAAGCCTACCGACTCGTCAGCCTGGCTGATCCAGACTGGACCGAGCGTGTCGCGGGAGGCATTTCTTCCGGAGAGGGCATCATTCACGCGGTGCGTGATGCCACGTTCCGCCTCAATAAGGATGGTCAAACCGTACCGGATGACCCAGGAGTTGCAGACAAGCGCCTGATGGCCGTTGAACCGGAGTTCGCGAGCGTCCTGAAAGTTGCCCGGCGTGAAGGCAATACTTCGACTGAAGTGCAGCGTCGCGCGTGGGATGGCAACGATCTGCAGGTATTGACGCGCAGCAACCCACTCCGCGCAACGCGCCCGCATATCAGCATTCTTGGTCACGTCACAGAAGAGGAGCTGCGACGCACCTTAGACGACACAAGTCAGACCAACGGCTATTTCAACCGTTACCTGGTCGTCTGCGTTCGCCGTTCGCAAAAGTTGCCTAATGGCGGCTCACTGCCGGATGCGGAGGTTCAGCGACTAGCCGCACGCCTCCAACGCGCCATTGAGATGGCACGCAAGCGCGGAAGGATCCATCGCACTCCAGCAGCGGAAGACCGCTGGACCGTCGCCTACGACGAACTTACTGCCGATCGGCCCGGCATATTCGGCGCGATCACTGCTCGAGCCGAGGCCCATGCGCTGCGACTCTCTCTGCTCTATGCCCTGCTGGATGGCGAGGCGGTGATTGACGTGCCACATCTCAAGGCCGCACTTTGCATGTGGAAGTACTGCGAGGACTCGGCGCGCTACCTCTTCGGGGATGCGGTCGGAGACCCGGTTGCGGATCGCGTGCTGATCGCGCTACGCCGCGTTTCCGGCGGCATGACTCAGACTGCGTTGGGGGATCTGTTTGGCAAGAACTTGCGCAGCGGCGAACTCGCCAGTGCTCTCGAACGCCTTCTCAGCCACGGCCTAGTGCAGTCCGAGGCGCAGGTCACCGGCGGTCGTCCGGCAATGATCTGGAGGGCTATCCGGTGAAGGATTCCGTCCTTTCCCCCCTTTTTCCGTTTTTTCCGTACCGAGTGGAGCAACGGAGGGAGCCATGAGCCGGTATCTGGACATCGTCTTCAAGGCCGCCGCTGATCGCGAGCCGCCTGAAACGCCCGCGTGGGGCGTTGTTTCGGAGTACGGGATAAACGGAGAAAGGGGGGAAAGCCCATCACCTCGCAATTTACGCCTCGTCTTGAATGCCGAGTCCCGCAGGTTATCTTCTCTAGAAGCTGATGCGGCAGGCTTGGACCCGGAGTTGGCCTGGATGCACGTCGCGTGTTCTCAGGAGCCAGTCGAGCCGTCAGCTCTGCCGCTGAACTGGAATGGTGAACTGCCGCAGGGCTGTTGCCACCGTCAGATTTGTCTGATAGTCGGACCATGTCCGCACGCTCCAGCCCGCTGCTTGGGGGTGCTGAAGTCATCCGAGTCGTAGGTGAGGAAAGTCGTCCGAGGAACACTGCCTCCACGCGAAAGTTCCACGCGTGGAGGCAGTGTTTGCGCGCTCGCTGAAAGAACTAACTCCACCTGAGTTGGAAGATCGCTGCGCCTTGACTGCGCCTGTAAGCAAGGTCATTTTGCTAATTCGACATCTGCCAGTTCCAACTCTCCGGCATCGGAAGCAGTGCTGTCACTTGGCGCTCTTAGATCACAGGCCTGCGTGAACGAGAGGATAAGAGCCGGGTGGAAAGGTTTCCGCCCGGTTCTACTCACGCAGAGCAGCGCTGGAATGGGGTGCTTGCAGTCTCCTACGCGCGCGAGTGTCCTTTCTTGGGTGGCGGCGCTTGCGTTCCATTTGAACGAGACGGCCGGTCGGGCGCAGGAATGATTTTGAAGATCACTCGCACGTCTTCCTCAGCGACAAGCCTGAATCGCCGATCCCCAGGATGGGCGTATAGGTGTAAGCCACGGGTTCGTAACCTGCGACGGATGGTGGCTGGATAAACGTTGAAGATTTGAGCGAGATAGCCCAGTTCGATATAGCCGTTCACCGCATAGGGCTGTGCTTCGATTGCCATGAGGGGGGTCTCCTTAAACACAACCATTATCGCGCAATCGGATGCAGCAAGACGCGTAAGTTTTGCCCAATCCGTAGAATTGGCAATGGTTTTTTCGGAGTTTGGAGTCGGGACTTGCACGCGATTCAGGCAACGCAACTGAAACGTTTCGTCTCAGCCGGTGGCTCCAGCTTGGGCTGCTGTCACGAGGGGTCCACCCCACCCAAGCACAAAGAAACAAGCAACCCAAATAATCTCAAGCCGGCCATCTACCCTTCTGTCAGATTCCAACCTATCTCTTCGCTTTCTGACTCTCTCTTGCCTTCATCTGTCTCTCTTCGATTTTATTGCTTGGTTCTTTGCGCGTCCTGCTGATTCCGTGCGTACGGCGTACATCCCGCGGTTCCGTACCTTCATGGTCTCAGGTTCCGTCTGGCGCCACGTTGCTACCTGGCCCGGTCGTCTGGCCGCTTGCGCCATTTCGCATTTATCATCACCTCTATCACTCGAACAGAGATGTGCGAGGCTATGGGCGCTACCTTGGTCCTATGGTTGGCGTCCTCAACGTCTGACCAAGACTTTGCTCCATCAGTCACCGCGCAAGGGAGCGCTATGGACGTTTTTGCGCTGAGAGATCAGGTAATAGGCGATTACAGCGCATATGTCCGATCTTTTCTCCGGATTGACGATGATTCCATACGGAACTGGGTGGAAAGCCGCCTCGAGGAAGGCCGGCTCTGGCCCGATCCGTTGGTTCAATTGAACCCGTCGTTTGCGCCAGGATCGTCAATTGATCAATTGGTGGGCGCCGGCACGCTGCATCCCGAGGCGGCGCGGGTATTTCGACGAGGCAAGGACCTCACGCCCAACGGCAGCGCGGCCCTGCATCTTCATCGTCACCAGCAGGAAGCCGTCGAGCTGGCGCAGACGGGCGCATCGTACGTCCTGACCACCGGGACAGGATCTGGCAAGAGTCTCGCATACTTCATTCCCATCATCGACTACGTGCTGCAACACGGCTCCGGCAACGGCATCAAGGCCATTGTTGTTTACCCGATGAACGCCCTGTGCAACTCGCAACTGCTGGAACTCAGGAAGTTTCTCATCCACGGGTATGGCGAAGGCAACGAGCCGGTGCGGTTTGCTCGCTATACGGGGCAGGAAAGCCGCGCTGAGCGCGAGGAGACCGCCTCGCGGCCGCCAGATGTCCTGCTGACCAACTACGTCATGCTGGAACTCCTCATGACACGGGTGGATGGCAACGACGCCCGCATTATCGAAGCTGCACGAGGCCTCGAGTTCCTGGTGTTGGATGAGATGCACACCTACCGGGGGCGTCAAGGCGCGGATGTCGCCATGCTCGTGCGACGTGTCCGCGAGCGTATCGGCGCGCCGACCATGCGCTGTATCGGCACCAGCGCCACCATTTCTGGACAGGGCACGCGTGAGGATCGGCACGCGGCCGTCGCGGCGGTCGCCAGCAAGCTCTTTGGCTCCCCGGTGACGGCAGGACAGGTGGTCGGTGAGACGCTGCAACCTGCCATCACCCGGCCCGAGCCGGATCGTGACGAATTGCGTTTCGCGTTGCTGGCCCACCCATTTGACCTGGCGGATGTGGAAGGCGATCCCTACGAAGCGATCCGCAAGCACCCGCTCGCGTGGTGGGTCGAATCGGCGTTCGGCATTCAGCGCGACGATTTGGGCAGACTTGAGCGCAAGGCGCCGATCACGCTCGCCCAAGCTGCGGCGGATCTCTCGGAGGTAACCGTCGTTGACATCGCCGTCTGCCGGGCGCATCTCCAGGCGATGCTCCTGGCGGGCTACGCGACGGCGCATCCCGAAACGGGCCGGCCACTCTTCGCGTTTCGCCTGCACCAGTTCGTGAGCCGTGGCGACACGGTGTACAGCACGCTCCAATCCGGACCGGAGCGGCATCTCGCGCTAGAGGGGCAGGTGTTCGTCCCCGGGGACCGCGATCGCCGGCTCTTCCCGCTGGCATTCTGCCGGCAGTGCGGACAGGCATACAGCGTCGTCGATTGGGTAGCCGATGCGAAGGTCATCGAGCCGCGCCGACTGAACGACGTCACGCCGGCCGACTCCGCCTCTACGCGCCGGTCAGGATTCCTTTTCGCGGACCCCACGGAAAGCTGGGACGGTGATCCCGAGCGATTGCCGGAGGAGTGGCTGGAAACACGGGCGAACGGGTCCGTCGTAGTCCGCCGGGATGCCAAGAACCGGATTCCGGTGCACCTGTTTGTCCGGCCGGATGGTGAGGTGAGCGAGGTCGGTGGGGGTGATTGCCTGTCGGCCTGGTTCCTGCCAGCGCCCTTCCGTTTCTGTCTGAACTGCCTTGTCTCGTACTCTGGCCGGGCGGGCGGCGACTTCAGCCGGCTGGCGGAGTTGGCGACGGAAGGGCGGAGTACGGCGACGACGGTGCTTTCGCTGGCCATCGTGCGAGCGCTGCAGGCGGTCGATCCCGGCGTGCTCTCCGCGGAAGCACGGAAGCTCCTCTCGTTCACGGACAACCGGCAGGATGCGTCGCTCCAGGCGGGGCACCTGAACGACTTCGTGCAGATTGCGCTCTTGAGGGGCGCGCTCTGGGCGGCGGTCAACGCCGCTGGCGGTGATGGGCTGGGACACGAGGAGATCGCGCAGGCGGTCACGCGGGCGCTTGGACTCGATTTCTCCGAGTATGCGAAAAGCCCGGATGCCGAGTTTGGCGCACGGCGCGATACCGAGCGGGCGCTGCGCGAGGTCGTAGGTTACCGCGTGTATCTGGACCTGCGACGGGGTTGGCGAGTGACGACGCCGAACCTCGAGCAGACCGGCCTGTTGCGCGTGAACTATGAGTCACTGCCGGATGTCTGCGCCGCCGAGCACCTGTGGGCCGATCGTCACCCGGCCCTCGCCACCGCGACCCCGGAGCAGCGCCGGGCAGCGTGCCTGGGAGTGCTCGATTTCTTCCGGCGTGAGCTGGCCATCGATGTTCCGTATCTCGAGCCAGACCAGCAGGAGCGCATCAAGCTCAATGCCGGGCAACGGCTGATCGAACCCTGGTCCATCGACGAAGATGAGCCGATGCGTGAGGCGCCGGTCATCCGCGTTGGCGTGCGGAACCCGCGCGCCCGGCAGGCGGAGGTCACGGTCTCGGGCCGGAGCGCAGTCGGCCGCCGATTGCGACAACGCCAGACGTGGCCTGATTTCCTTGAGCGAGATCTTCCCATGGCGGCGCTGGACGAGCTGGCGGCAGACCTGTTCGCCGTGCTGGCGAAGGGAGGGCTGCTGGTCAATGTCGGAAGCGAACAGGCGCCGCTGTACCGCCTTCAGGCCGCCGAGATCCGGTGGATGCCCGGGGACGGCCGACCGCAGACCGACTGGGTGCGCCGGTCGCATGAATCCCGGGCGGAGGTGGATACCAATGCCTTCTTCCGTGAGTTGTACCAGACCATTGCGTTGTCCCTGCGCGGGATCGGAGCGCGCGAGCACACCGCTCAAGTGCCTTCCGTGGATCGACAGGCACGGGAAGACGAGTTCCGGGCGGGCAAGCTGGCCATCCTGTACTGCTCGCCGACAATGGAACTTGGCGTCGATATCGCGGACTTGAACGCGGTCAACATGCGCAACGTTCCCCCCACGCCGGCGAATTACGCCCAGCGGTCGGGCCGGGCCGGGCGCAGTGGCCAGCCGGCGCTGGTGCTGACCTACTGCTCTTCGCTCTCGCCGCACGACCAGTACTTCTTCCGGCGGCAGGAGAAGATGGTCGCTGGCGCCGTCTCCCCACCGCGCATCGATCTGGCGAACGAGGAACTGCTGCTGGCGCACCTGCACGCGGTGTGGCTGGCGGAGACGGGGCAGGATCTGAGGAGTTCGCTGGGCGAGATTCTGGATCTGGAAAGCGTCGATGACGGTCTGCCGATTCGTGATGACGTGCGATTCGGCCTCTTTGATAGTCGTGCGCAGGAGCGCGCGCTGGCACGGGGGAAGCGGCTGCTGGCGGCGTTGCAGGACGATCTGGAGGGCGCAATCTGGCTGGGTCCTGGTTGGCTGGAGCGCGCCATCGAGGGCGCGCCGCGCGCCTTTGACCAGGCGTGCGACCGGTGGCGCCAACTCTACCTGGCGGCGTGCCGGCAGCGCGATACGCAAAACGAGATCGTCCGGGACGCCTCGGCGGGGCCGGACCAGGTCAACCTCGCGCGGCGGTTGCGCGGCGAGGCGGAAACCCAGATCGCCCTGCTGCGCGACACTGGGAGTTCCGTCAACTCCGATTTCTACTCGTACCGCTACTTCGCCAGCGAAGGGTTCTTGCCAGGCTACAACTTCCCCCGCCTGCCATTGGCGGCGTACTTGCCGGGGAAGCGAGCAGCGGGATCGCGCGATGAATTCGTGTCACGCGCCCGTTTTCTGGCAATTTCGGAGTTTGGCCCGCGCAACATCATCTACTACGAGGGGAACCGCTACCGCATTGACAAGGTGATTCTGCCGGTCGCCGAAGGCGAATCCGGCTCGCGCACCGAGATTGGCAAGGTCTGCGCGAAGTGCGGGTACGCCCATGTGGGCGAGCAGGCGCTGGATGAGCGGTGCCGATACTGCAACGCCCTGCTCGATGGCTCGGCGCGCTATTTCGGTAACCTGTTCCGCTTGCAGAATGTTTCGACCCGCCGGGTGGACCGTATCACCTCGGACGAGGAGGAGCGGCAGCGGCAGGGTTACGAGTTGCTGACTACGTTCCGCTTTGGCGCCGATGAGTCCGGCAAGCCGGTCTACGCCGACGCCTCGTTCATCGCGGGCGGCGCCGACCCGGACGAAGCGCCGCGCACGCTGGCGACCGCCGCCTACGCGCCGGCAGCGACCTTGCGCCGCCTGAACCTGGGCTGGAACCGGCGCAAGGACCCCAGCCTGCACGGCTTCCTGCTGGACATGGAGCGTGGGACCTGGGCCAAACAGGAGCAGGAGGAGCCGGCCGGAAAGGACACCGAGGGCGCGAGCCAGGCGAGCCGTGCGAACGAGCGGGTGGTCCCGTACGTCGAGGACCGGCGGAACGCGCTGCTGCTGATGCCGCAGGGCGACATGGTCTCGCCTGATCTGCTGCCGACGTTGCAGTACGCGCTGAAGCGAGGCATCGAGGCGCACTTCCAGCTGGAAGAGAGCGAACTCGGCGTGGAATTGCTGCCGACGCGGGACAACCCGCAGAGCATCCTGTTCTACGAGTCCGCCGAAGGCGGGGCCGGGGTGCTGGCCCGGCTGGTGGAGGAACCGCAAGCGCTGGCGGACGTAGCGCGGGCCGCGCTAGAGGTGTGCCACTTCGACCCGGAAACCGGCGACGACCAGCAGGGGGCACCCGGCGCGCCCGAGCCGTGCGAGGCGGCCTGCTACAACTGCCTGCTCAGCTACACCAATCAGCGGGACCACCCACTGCTGGACCGTAAGCGCGTCTTGCCGGCGCTGGAGCAGTTCCGGGACGCTGCAGCCCAGTTTGGGACGCGAGCCGCCAGCCGGGAAACGCAACGTGACCAGCTGGCGGCGGTTTGTGAATCGGGCCTGGAACGGCGCTTCGTCACGTGGCTGTACGAAGGTGGCTACCGCCTGCCGGACCGCGCGCAGCTCTATCTGGAGCGTTTCCAGACGCGGCCAGACTTCTTCTACGATGAATCGCAAGCGTGTATCTACGTCGATGGTCCACACCACGAGTTCCCCGAACGCCAGCAGCGGGACCGGGAAGCACAGTCGCGCTTTGAAGACGGCGGATTCGAGGTTGTGCGGGTGCAGGACGAATCCACGTGGCCGGAGGCCGTTGCCCGCTACAGCTGGATCTTTGGGAAAGGGGCGCCAGCATGAGTGTTGCCGGAGGGGCGAAGTTTCAGGTTGGCTCGCTGGTGACCTCGCGGGGCCGCGAATGGGTGGTGCTGCCCAGCGATGACCCGGACGTGTTGCGGCTGCGCCCGCTGGGCGGCACAGAGAGCGACGCCACCGGCGTCTACCTGCCGCTGGAGCGCGACGATGTGCGCGCGGCGACCTTCGCGTTGCCGGACCCCGCCCGGCCCGGGGACAGCGTGGAGGCCAGCCTGCTGCGCGACGCCGTTCGGCTGAACTTCCGCGCCGGGGCCGGGCCGTTTCGCTCGCTGGGGCGCATCGCGGTGGAGCCGCGCGCCTACCAGCTCGTGCCGCTGCTGATGGCGCTGCGGCTGGAGCCGGTGCGCCTGCTGATCGCGGATGATGTTGGAATCGGCAAGACGGTGGAAGCGCTGCTGATTGCGCGGGAACTGCTGGACCGGGGCGAGATCAAGCACATCACTGTTATCTGCCCGCCCCACCTGTGCGACCAGTGGCAGGCGGAGATGGCGGAGAAGTTCGGCATCGAGGCCGAGGTGGTGCGCTCCGGCTCCGTGGCGCGGCTGGAACGCAACCTGACCGCAGATCAGTCGGTCTTCGAGGCGTATCCCTTCCTCGTGGTCTCCATCGACTACATCAAGAGCGACCGGCGGCGAGACGATTTCGTGCGCGCCTGCGCTGAGTTCGTAATTGTGGACGAGGCGCACACGGCGGCGGCGGCCAGCGGCAAGGGCGCGCAGCAGCAGCGACACTCGCTGCTGCAGGCGCTAGCGAAGGACCCGGCGCGGCACATGGTGCTGACGACGGCCACGCCGCACTCTGGCGTGGCGGAGGCCTTCCGCTCGCTGCTCTCGCTGCTGTCTCCCGATTTCGCCGCTCTGCCGCTGGAAGATGGCCTGCAGGCGAGCAGCCCCGAGCGCGAGCGGCTGGCCAAGCATCTGATCCAGCGCCGGCGGCAGCACATTCGGACCTACCTCGATGACACCACGCGCTTCCCCAACCGGGTGACGAGCGAGGTGACCTACGGCCTGTCGTCGGATGCTCGCCGCCTGACTGACAAGGTGCTCGACTACGCGCGCGAACTTGTGCGCGACGCCGAAGGTGGCCCGGCCCGGCGGCAGCGCATCCGGTGGTGGGCGGCACTGGCCATGCTGCGCTGTGTCTCCTCCAGCCCGGCGGCAGCGGCGGACACCCTGCGCAAGCGTGCCAACGGGCTGGAGGCGGGCGAGGAGCTGGGGGTCGGGGATATCGACGCGTTCGGGGAGCGCGCAGTGCTCGATCTGGACAGCTCCGACGCGACCGAGAACGACGACGTCGTGCCCGGCTCCGACACCAGCAGCGACGATCCGCTGGCGGAACCAGAGCGCCGCCGCCTGCTGGGGCTGGCGCGCGAGGCAGACAAGCTGCGCGGCGCCAACGACCGCAAGCTGCTCATCGCGGTGGAGATCATCTCGCAACTGCTGAAGGATGGCTTCAGCCCGATCATCTACTGCCGGTACATCGCCACGGCGGAGTACGTGGCCGATGAGCTGCGCAAGCGGCTGAAGGGCGCCCACGTCATTGCCGTGACCGGGATGCTGCCGCCGGAGGAGCGCGAACGGCGGGTGCAGGCGCTGGAAGCACAGTCACCGCGCGTGCTGGTGGCGACCGACTGCCTCTCCGAAGGAATCAACCTGCAGGCCGGCTTCGACGCCGTGCTGCACTACGACCTGTCGTGGAATCCGACGCGCCACGAGCAGCGCGAGGGGCGGGTGGACCGCTTCGGGCAGCAGAACCCGGAGGTGCGCACCGTGCTGCTCTACGGCGGGGACAACCCGGTCGATGGCGCGGTGCTGCGCGTGCTGCTGCGGAAGGCGGAGGATATCCGCAAGACGCTGGGGGTACTGGTGCCGGTGCCAGTGGACACCACGAAGGTGATGGAGGCGGTCTTCGAGTCGCTCTTCCTCGGTAACCGGGACCCGCGCCAGATGGCCCTGCAGTTCGACACTACCGATCAGCGCTTGCAAGAGGTCGAGGTGCTCTGGAACGAGAGCGCCGAGCGAGAAAAGCGCTCCCGCTCGATCTTCTCGCAACTGGCGATCAAGCCGGAACTGGTGCGGGCGGAGCTGGAGGAGGCGCGGCGAGCGCTGGGCAACTATCAGGACGTGGAACGGTTTGTCCGTAACGCGCTGGCCCGCCTCGGCGCGCCGGTCGGCGCGGACGCGCAGGGGCGGGCGGTGGTCCCGGTCGGGGAGTTGCCTGTGGCGGTGCGGGAG
>JASGGF010000146.1:0-11131 GCA_047605145.1 Thermomicrobiales bacterium
CCGGCGCCGCCACGGCATGAAAATCCCTGCGGGAAGCCGCCCCATTCGAGGCTGTCGGATGCCTATTTACACAGCAGTCCGCAGACGAGGGACCGACCACCCCCAACTTCACGGTCACGGCGCCCTCTCCGCGCCCCGCCACGACCTGCCAAACCCCGATGTCGTCCCGATGCCGCAGCGAGGGACCGACCACCCCCAACCTCGCGCCAGCGGCCTCCCTTTCCGCCTGCCACTGCCCAGCTTTGCCACCCCGACCGCATCCTGCGCACACGGAGGGACGCGTTGCGCCCCGCCATTGCCGCAGCGCTCGGCGAGACCCCTGCTGCGGATTCGGGACGACATCGGGGTTTGCGAGGGTCGTGGTGGGAGTCGGAGAACCGGGCCCCGACCTTGGAGTTGGGGGTGGTCGGTCCCTCGCTGCGGCATCGGGACGACAGGGTTATGGGGGAGGCCGTGGCGGGGCGCGAAGCGGCCCTACGCGAAGATTTCTGCGATGGCGACGCGGAACTCGGGCAGCACCTCTCCGCCGTCCAGCTCGTCGCCAATGCCGAGCGTGACCGGCTCCTGTCCCAGCGCCAGCACTGTGACGGCTTGCGCGCGCGGGTCCATGATCCACAGCAGCGGCACGCCCGCCTCCTGATAGAGCGCGGTTTTCGCCGCGATGTCCCGGGGGCGGTCCGAAGGGGAAATCACCTCCGCCACCAGATCGGGCACGAGGCGCGCGAAATGCCACCGCGCCTCCCCCTGCGGCAGGCGCCCGGCGCGGACGAATGCCACATCCGGCGCCACGACGGTTTGCCGATCCTCAAACATCACGAACCCGGCCTCGGCGCTGAAGGCATCACCCAACTGGTGTTGCATGACGTGCACGGTCAGCAGCGCGCCGAGCCGCATGGTGACTCGGGCTGGTTCCATTGACGCTGGCGCCATCGGCACGATTTCCCCATCAATCAGCTCGACGCGGTCATCGCCGCAGGTGGCCTCGAACTCGGCGACGGAGATACGGGTGGCGACCATGGGAGCGGATCCTTTCGCCTGCGTGGCGGTGATGGGTTGGAGCTGCGGGGCACGGTGATGCGCCCCAGCATACCCCGGCGCCAGCGTGGCCGAATCCTACGCGGCGCTGTAGACGACCTCGCCCTCCGCGATGGTGTGCGCCACTGCCACGCCGGCCAGCGCGTCCGCGTCCACCTGCGTCAGGTCCTCCGCGAAGATGGTGACATCACCCAGTAGGCCCGGTTTCAGGGTTCCCTTGATGCCTTCCTCGAAGGAGGCGTAGGCCCCGTTGACGGTGTAGGCGCGCAGGGCATCTTCCATTGAAATGGCTTCCGCCGGGTTCACCGGCCGCCCGAGGATATCGTGGCGCGTCATCATCGTCTGGATGCCCGCCAGCGCGTTCACCGGCACCACCGGCGCATCGGACGAGGCAGCGGCGATGATGCCGAAGCGCGCGTACGAGGCGAACCCGTACGCTTGCCCGATGCGCCACTCGCCGAGGTTGTTGACATAGGCATCGCGGAAGTGGCGCAGGAACGACGTGCCGGGGATGGGAACCACGCCCAGATCGCGAATGCGCCCGAGGATGCGGTCATCCACGATGGAGCAGTGCTCGATGCGGTGGCGGGCGTCCGGGCGCGGGTTTGCCGCCAGCGCCTCCTCGTAGGCGTCCAGCACGAGGTCGATAGCGGCGTCGCCGATAGCGTGAATCCCGACCTGAAAGCCGGCGTCGTGGGCGCGGCGGACCTTCGCCTTGAGCGCGTCCGGCGGCATCATCCACAGGCCGTGGTTGTCTGGCTGGCCCTCGTAGGGCGCGTGCATCATGGCGGTGCGCCCGCCGATGGAGCCGTCGCTGAACAGCTTGGCGGGGCCGATCTTCAGCCAGTCATCGCCGAAGCCAGTCTGGACACCGAGGGAAATCAAATCGTCCAGCGTCTCATCGATCAGCATCATCAGGTAGGCGCGGAAGGGGAGGCGCCCGGCCTCACGCAGGCGCTGGAAGGCGCGCAGCTCGCGCGGGTCGCGGATGCCTGCCTCCACGGCGCTGGTGACGCCGTTGCGCAGGAACTCGTGGCCGCCCGCCTCCAGCGCGGCCATGATGTCATCCTCGGTGGGTTCGGCCATGGCGGCGCGCACCTGCGTCAGCGCGTTCTCGCGCAGCACGCCGGTCGGCTCACCGTGGGCATCGCGGTCGAAGAGGCCGCCCTCCGGGTCCGGGGTGTCGCGGGTGACCCCGGCCAGACGCAGCGCAGCGGAGTTCGCCGCGCCGATGTGGTGGCACATGCGGATCAGCACCACCGGGTGATCGGGCGCGATGGCGTCCAGATCCTCCCGCGTGGGGTGGCGGCCTTCGGCGAGGCGGGCGTCGTCGTAACCGCGCCCGATGATCCACGTGCCGGCGGGGCGCTCCGCCACCGCCCCGCGCACAAGGCCTTGCAGATCGCTGATGCTGCCGTTGCGCTCTGGCGAGAGGTCCAGATCGAGCAGCGCGAACCCGACGGACATCGGGTGGGCGTGGGCGTCGTTGAGGCCGGGGGTGGCGGTGCGCCCGGCGAGGTCGATCACCGGCGAGCCGGGCGCGGCGGCGGCCCGTGCCCCGGCGTCATCCCCCACGTACGCGATCCGCCCCATACGAATGGCGACCGCCGAGGCCGTGGGTTGCGCCGGATCCATGGTCAGAATACGGCCATTGAGCAGAAGCAGATCGCCGGGCGCGGGCATACGAGCGTGAACCTCCATGTGGAAAACAAGGGGACGATACCGGGGGCAGTATACGGGGGCGCCGTGCCCCGCCGAACCACGGCGCTCCCTCTCCGCCTTCCATCACGGCGCACGGCGCCCCGTGGCGCGTTCTGCCGCCGTCGTGCATCCTGCACGCAACAGGCCGCGCGGCGCCAAGCGCGCCGCGCCACGACGCACGCAGACAGGGACGGCGGATGACCACAGGAACGCAACTCGCCCACTGGACCAACTGGGCCGGCAATGTGCAGGCCGCGCCGCGCCGCGTGGCGCAGCCATCTTCCATAGAAGACCTGCGCGCGGTGTTGCGCGAGAGCGCCGAACGCGGCGAGACGGTGCGTGTGGCGG
Source organism: Thermomicrobiales bacterium (assembly GCA_047605145.1). Lineage (GTDB taxonomy): Bacteria > Chloroflexota > Chloroflexia > Thermomicrobiales > UBA6265 > JACCXM01. Next base: position 3,085 of record JASGGF010000146.1, read on the forward strand.
GCGCGGGGCACTCCTTCGCGCCGCTGTGCGCCAGCGATGGCACGGTGATCGACCTCTCGGGCATCGCCGGCATTGTTCGCCTCGACCCGGCGACGGGCGACGCCACGATTCGTGCCGGCACGCGGCTGTTCAATCTTGGGGGGCCGCTGCTGGAGGCGGGCCGGGCGCTGCGCAATCAGGGTGATATCGACCGGCAGGCGCTGGCTGGCGCGGTCTCCACCGGCACCCATGGCACTGGCCGCAAGCACGGAAGCTTTTCCAGCATGGTGCGCGCGCTGACACTGATGCGCGCCGATGGCGAGCTGGTGACCTTTGATGCCAGCGACCCAGCCCAGTTGCGCGCGGCGGCGCTCTCGCTGGGACTGTTCGGCGTGCTGACCGAGATCACGCTGGAGACCGCCCCCGCCTACAAGCTGCGCGAGCAGAACGAAGCGATGAGCATGGACGAGTGCCTCGAGCGCTTCCTGCCCACGGAGGAATCCCGGCGCAACGCCGAGTTCTGGTGGCTGCCGGCGTACGACACCTGCGTGCTGAAGACCTTCGTCGAAACTGACGAGGAGCCCTTCCGCGAGGAGTTGCCAGAGGCCGCGCCCGGCACCATGGAGCGCTACCTGCGCCCGGACTACGTGGACTGGAGCTGGCGCGCCTACCCCTCCCAGCGCAACACGCCCTTCGTGGAGCTGGAGTACACCCTGCCGCTGGCGGAGGGCCCGGCGGCGCTGCGCGAGGTGCGCGCCATGATGCAGGCGAAGCACCCCGATTGCACGTGGGCGGTCGAATTCCGCACACAGCCGGGCGAAGACCCGCTGCTCAGCCCGACGCAGGGCGGCGAGAGCGCCACCATCAGCCTGCATCAGGCGACGGACAAGCCGCACGAGGCGTTCTTCCGCGACGCCGAGCCGATCTTCCTCGCGCACGGCGGCCGCCCGCACTGGGGCAAGCTGCATTACCTGAACGCCGCGCAAATCGCCGCGCTCTACCCGGAGCTGCTCGCGTTCGCGGCGCTGCAACGGGAGCTGGACCCGGCGGGGATGTTCGTGAATGGCTATTTGCGCGGGCTGGGCTTCGGGGGGTAGGGGCGGCCGGAGATGCTACGCTCACGCTACGTCCCACCCCATGCTGCCGGTGGTGGCGGCGCAATGGGAGGCCATCGATGTCGCGCCTGTTGAACCAGCGGCTGTACAGCATTCACATATCCTGTGACGCAATCATCCGGTACACCGCCGGCCTTGGCTTTGCGGAGTTCCGGCGAAGCGCCATGGCGCGCGATGCCGTAGACCGGCGGTTGGATATGGTTGGCGAGGCGTTGCTCGCGGCGAGAGATCTCGACCCGGCGCGTGTTGACGACACGCCGGAGGTCCGCCGCATCCTTGCGCTGCACCGGCGCTTGGTGGACGGCGATGTGGCGATTGCTGATGGCAGCGCCTTTGCGGCGCTGCGGCGCGATGCCCCCGTTCTCCGGGCGATGGCCGCCGCGTTGCTGGCGTCCGCGCACGACGCGCTCCCGGCGGCGCCCGGCGCCGCTGCCGCCACGCTGGGACCGGACGGCGTGGTGATCGATCCGCTGGCAGGCACGCATGAGGCCATCGCGGCGCTGTGTCGCCAGTACGGCGTGGCGCGGCTCGACGTGTTCGGCTCGGCGGTGAAGGGGACCTTCAACCCCGAACTTAGCGACCTCGATTTCGTGGTGACGTTCGAAGATCGCGGACTCGTCGGATACTCGGCCCGATACCTTGGGTTGGCAGATGATTTGGAGACGCTCTTCGGGCGTAATGTCGATCTGATTGTTGATGAGGCGATCCGTAACCCCTACTTTCGTGAGGAGATCGAGGTGACGCGAAAGGTCGTCTATGTCGCGCCTGATGAAACACTGGCTGCGTGACGCGCTCGATGCCTGCCAGATTCTCCGTAGCCTTGTCGAAGGTCTCGAGTTCGACGAATACGCAACGAACGTGACGGTCAAAGGGGCAGTGCAGTGGTATCTCACGACCTTGGGTGAGGCGTTAAGTCAGGCGCGTGCGCTCGACGATGACCTTGTGGAGTTGCTGCCAGAGCTGCCAAAAGTGGTGGGGATGCGCAACCGTCTGGTCCACGGTTACTGGACGATAAGCGACAAGACGGTGTGGGATGCAGTCAGTGAGAACGTGCCCGGGCTGCAGGCGCGGCTCGCCGCGTTGCTCGATGATGCGTGACGGCCCTCCCGTGTGTTTTCTTCGCGATGAATGGCACACCGTTGGTCGATCCACTGGCAGGCAAACACAAGGCTATAGGGCGTTCTGCCGGCAGCACGGCGAAACGCGTTTCAACCTATGCGCTCGAGACAACTCGATAGCATGAACGCCCTTGCCAGCCCGAGCCTGAAAGGCCACGTCCTTATGTTCGCCCGTTCCCTCCTCATCCTTGCGCTGCTCATCGCAGCGCTGGCCGCGCCTGCGCCTGCTCGCGCGCAAACGCCTGTGGCGGTCGCGGCCGCCGCGTGGGGGCCGTGCGAGGGCGCGCCGCCGGAGGCCGCGCTGGAATGCGCCAGCATCGCCGTGCCGCTCGATTACGCCGAGCCGGATGGCGCGCAGATCAGCATCGGGCTGAACCGCCTGCCGGCACGTGAGCCAGAGCAGCGCATCGGCAGCCTTATCGTCAACCCCGGCGGGCCCGGCGGCGTCGCCACCTCGCTGATCGCCGCCGAGGCAATGGACATCCCCCTTTTCGATGCCGAGCTGCGCGACCGCTTCGACATCGTCGGCATGGACCCGCGCGGCGTCGGGACCAGCACGCCGGTGCAGTGCGATCCGGAAATCTGGAACCGGCCGGTCTCCCACTTCCCGCAGGATGAGGCCGGGTTCGCGGCGCTGCAGGCGCACACCGAGGCGGCGTGGCAAAGCTGCCTCGCGTTGACCGGGCCGCTGCTGCAGCACCTCGATACCGTCAGCGCTGCCCGCGACATGGAGCAGGTGCGGCTGGCGCTAGGCGGCGAGCCGTTGAACTACCTCGGGCTCTCCTACGGCACGCAGCTCGGCGCAACGTACGCGGAACTCTTCCCCGGCGCCATCCGCGTGATGGCGCTGGACGGGGCGCTCGATCACGGCCAGCGCGGGCTGGCGATGCTGAACGACGAATCGCGCGCCTACGAGACGGAGCTGGTGCGCTTCGCCGCGTGGTGCGATGCCGAACCCGCCTGCGCCCTGCACGGGCAGAATGTGCTGGCGGCGTTCGATGAACTCGTGGCGACCGCCGACCGCGCGCCGATCCCGGCCGCGCAGTGCGCGCAATCGGGCGCCTGCCGCGCCACGGTCATGGGCGAGGATATCCGGGTGAACGCGCAGAACCTGCTGCTCATCAAGCCGCCCCTGCCGGATCTTGGCAGCGCAGGCTGGAACGACCTTGCGCAGGCCATCATCGCGGCGCAGCATGGCGACGCCAGCGCCTTCTCCCCGCGCCTCGCGGACGGCCTCACCTCGGAGCTGTACCCCGAGCTGGCCATCGCCTGCGCCGACTGGCAGACCGACATCACAACGTGGGATGACCTCGCGGCGTACGAGCTGTTCGGGGCCACGATCTCGCCGCACACGCAGGGCGCCAGCCAGACGTGGGGGATCCTGACCGGCTGCATGAACTGGCCGGTTCCGGTCGCCAACCCGCAGGGGGTGTGGAACGTGCAGGGCGCGCCGCCGATCCTGATCGTGAACGCGACGCACGACCCCAGCACCAGCTACCTCTGGGCGCAACTGATGCGCGAGCAGATTGCCGGCAGCGTGCTGCTCACCCGCGCCGGTGACGGCCACACCTCGACCTTCCTGCCCGAAGGCAGCGCCACCCGCGCCGCAATCACGCACTACCTGCTGACCGGCGAGACCCCGCCGCCGAACACGGTGTATGTGGACTGAGGGAAGACGCCTGCGGGCTTGGGGAATGGGAAGTAACGAGGCGTGAAGGGAAAGCCGGGCGGGGCGTGGTCCCGGCTTGAAACGCTCGTAGGCGTGTGCGCGCTGCTTCCGGATGGCACGCATCTATCGTCGGGGTGAGATCCCTTACCGCGCCGCCCGCGCGAACGCCGGGGACGGCGGGCTTCACTGCCGCCGGGTTGCTGTCGGCATCGTTGACACGGATGCGGCCGGCGGTGCGAACGCCACATAATGCTCACATAGCGTGATCGACACAGTGAGATTGCATTTTCGTTACAGGTCGGTTACAAATAACGGTAACGAGTAGTCAATGCAACGATTGCACGTCACATGAGAACCCCCGCGCAGCTGCATGCGGTCACGAGGGGTGGGCGGCGCCGAAGCCAGATCAGTGTGCCACGGAGGACCGATGGACCCGATCTCTTTCGATGCACTCGCGCGCGCTCTCGGCGCTACGTCAACCCGTCTCGTGCAAACGGCATCTCAGCGGCGCACGTTGGCGAAGCTGCTCGGCGTGGCCCTCGCGGCGCCGCCACTGAGTGGCCTCGTGGCTGTCCTTGGTGATGCCGATGAGGCCACAGCCAAAAAGCAGGACAAGGTCCACAAGCCGCGCAAGTACAAGCAGAAGCGCAAGTTCTGCCTGGACGGGAAGCAAGTCAAGACGAGGCGGAAACGGCGCATCCGGCGCTGGAAGCGGCGGGGAGCCACGCGGGGCAAGTGCCCCGGCGGAAGCTGCACGCCCGTTTGCACCGGTTGCGGCGGCGGCGATGATGGCTGCGGCGGAACCTGCCCCGGCTGCGCTGCCGGCAGCATGTGCGTGGGCGGAGCCTGCACCCCCTGCACGGTCACCTGCTCAGACACGCCAGCGTTGTGCGGCGTCGCGTTGCAGACGGCGCTCACGACAGGCGGCGACGTGTACGTTTGCCCCGGCAGATACGCCGGGCTCTTCACGGTGGCAGGTGACGAAACCACCATCACCGGCGCCGGGGATGGCGACGACTCCGCCACGAGCACCATTCTGGACGGTCAAAGCGCCGGCGCAGTGTTCACCATCGACTCCGGGCTCACGACCACCTTCTCCCGGGTGCGCATCACCGGGGGTGGGGGCATGTTCACGATTGGCGGCGCGATCTCGGCGCCTGCGGGGGGCAACACCCTTATCGTGCGCAACTCCACCCTCATCGGCAACTCCGGCGCGTCTGGCGGCGCGATTTTTCTGGATGGCGCGCTGGAACTGACCGATTCCCGGGTGCTGAACAACTCTGCGGGCAACATTGGCGGCGGGATCAATCTCTCGAACGTCTCGTCCGGAACGGTTTCGCACACCATTACGAACACCACATTCTCCGAGAACTCCGCCAGTAACGAAGCGGGCGCCGTGTACATTGCCTCCGGCAGTGGTGTCCTGACCGGCGTGGTGATGGATCAAAATACGGCCGGCGATGTGGGGGGCCTGCTCTACTCGACCGGCTCAGCCAGCCATATCCTGACCATGGATGCCACCAGTGCGGCCACGAATAACACGGCCACCGGCGGGCTCGTCGCCGCGAGCGGGCTCCGCAAGACCGGAGCCGGATCGTTCACCGTCGCCGCAGGCGCCACGGTCAGTGGCAACACGCCGACCCCGCAGTGTCTCGGGGTGACCGGCTGCTAACTGGAGTAGGAGCCGCCGGTCACGGCGGCTCCGCATCCTGCCCCGAAACGCCGCTGGCGGCTCCCGCTCAGTCGCCGGTGGGGCGCAGGACGTTCGGGTACGAGCGGGCGAGGGCGGCGCGGACGCCGTCCGGATCTTGCTCGATGATGCGCAGGAGGGTCGTTGAGGCCTGATCCATCCCGCCGGTGCGGTCCTCCCACGCTCGGAGGTCATCGAGCGGGACCTCGAATTGCGTGGCGAAGTCCTCCTGCGAGAGGCCCAGTGTGCGCCGGATGCGCTCCGGATCGGGCACGCGGCGCATCCGGGCGAGTTCTTCGGCGGTCCATGGCGCACTGTCGGGATCGGCGAGGGCGTTGGCCTCGATCTCCTCCTCCGTCATCGCCTCAAGGCGCGCCCAGTCGGTGTGGCTTTCAATAGGTTGCAACGATCCGTCAGGCATGATCTGCATGACAGAGCCATCGGGAAGCACCTGCGCTCTGACGATATTGCTCTCGCTCATTGCGGCGTGCCCTCCTCGCGGAGATGATTCTCCGCCTTGCGCGGCGCTTGGTACAGATGACGCAGACCATGATTTCCGGCATCCACCCAACAGCTTTCCAGCGTCGCTCGCCATCAAGTGAAGTTGTCGCTTCTTCAATGTAATGGTGTAGATCGTTGAACACCGTCTGGGCACGGGTAAAGTCGATGCCGTGCTTTACCAGATTGGTGGCGCTTGTCATCGTCCCACTCAAACGCTTCTGTGCTTACGGCCAAGAGTGTGCATTCGTTCTGGCGGGACAGACAAAAGGGACGGGACCATACGGTCTCCGCCCCTTTCGCTAGATGAGGATGGTTAGCCGATGCAGACGTTCCCGTTCCAGACGGAGATCTTGTCGTTGTAGGAAGCGGCCACGGCCACCGTGCCACCGCTCGGCGTGATGCCGAGGCCCAGCGGCAGGTTCGTGAACTGCGGCCCGCTGCTCCCGAACGTGGTCTTGTTCACCCAGTTCGAGTTCGCCGTGCTGGTCCGCGACCAGATTGAGACGCGGTTGTTGTTGGTGTCCGAGACCCAGATGATCAGCTCGTTCTCCGAGATGGTCAGGTTGTGCGGGCTGTTGAACTGGCTCACGCCACCGCCGGTGCTGCCGAACGAGTAGTCGAACTGCCACGGCGACGAGGTGGTCGCGCGGGTCCACGCCGAGATGCGGTCGTTGTCCGAATCGGCGACCCACGCGTGCAGCGTATTCTTCGAGAGCACCACGCCGGTGGGGTTCAGCAGTTGCCCGGTGCCGCCTCCGGTAGTCCCGAAGGTGGAGTCACGGGTCCACGAGGTGCTGGAGTTGCTGGGGCGGGTCCACACCGAGATGAAGTTGTTCGGGCCTTCCGCGATCAACGCCGTCAGTTCGTCCTGCGAAATGGCGACCCCCCAGGCAATGGGATTGGGCACCGGAGTCGTCGCATCGACTCCGGTGAGCTTGCTGCTGTACGCCCACGCTGGGCTGCTGGCCGACTGCCGCTTCCAGATGGAAATTCGCTGGTTCGCCGAGTCCGCGACGTAGGCCGTCAGGCCGTCCACGGACAGCGTGAGATCCGCCGCATTCAGGAACTGCCCGTCGGAGGTCCCCGTGGCGCCGAAGAAATAGGCGTAGTTCCACTTGACGCTGGAGGCGTTCGTGCGGGTGAAGGCCGTGACGCGAGTGGGCGTGGTGATCAGGAGCGTGCGCGCATCGGGCGTAAAGGTGGCGTCCTGCACATTGATGAGATCCCCCGGGTTTGTGCCGGGATCGCCGAACGATGCCGCGTAGCTCCAGATGCTCTGGCAGGACGGCGCGGACGTCGTGGTCACCGGCGCCGGCGCGGTGCACTTGCCGGGCGTGGCGCCCTTCTTCTTCAGGCGGTTGATCTTGCCCTTCTTGTCGGCCTTCACCTTGTACTTCACGCCGTTCAGGCAGAAGGTCTTCCGCTTGACGTGCTTCTTCTTTTTCTTCTTGTCCTTGTGCTTCTTCTTGGCGTCAGCGGAATCAACGCCGATCAGCGAGGCGGCTCCAGCCAGCGGCACAGCGGCGAGGGCGCCCAGCACGGCGCGGCGGCCACTGGCGACGGCGATTTGCCGGCTAAGGTGGTCGAGGCGGTCATCGGACATGGCGCTTGCTTACTCCCTTGACTGGCATCGCCCGAGGCAGGCGGAAGATTGGGCACACGCTGCCCACAGGCTCCGAGGCGCGACATAACACAGCGCCCATTCTGACACACGGGGATTGTTGCATGGTTTCGCGTCTATCGCACAGGGAAACGGTGTGCCTCAAAGTCCCAATTGCATCACATCAGGCTACGTTTCAGGAGTGCTCAAACGTCATCCGAACCCGGCGTCCCTCGTCGTCCACCGTTCTTTTGCACCCTTTCACCCCCTTCACCCCCTGAGCGAAGCGACTCCCCCCAAGGCCCGCAGGCCGTCTCCCCCTAGAGCAGGCTGCATATTACTTGCGCCTGAGTGGGAAGCCACAGTGGGCGTAGA
>JASGGF010000147.1:0-11116 GCA_047605145.1 Thermomicrobiales bacterium
TCATTCCTGATCTGCCCCTATTTCACCAGCGGGAGCGGGTTCCGGCGGCCAGCGTGGGCACACGGAGCGTGTCAAATCGGCGACAGCCGGGGAACTTCGCCCCCGGCTGTCGCCTCACACGGTCAGGCGAGGAGCGGCCTACGCCTCAACGAGATCCGCTTCTTTCTGGGCGGCCTTGATCTCCTTGCTCAGCGACTTCGTGAGATCGGCGACGCGCTTCGCCATCGCCTTCTCCTGGTCAAGGTTCTCCTGCAGGAGGCCGGCAGCGTCCTTCTCGCCCAGATCCTTCGCCATTTGGACCAGGCGGGTGTATGAGACGATCTCGTAGTGTTCCGTCTTCTCCGCGCCGATCAGGTTGGAGATCTCCAGCATCTCCGGCGACGGGTCTTCCTCATGCATCGAGGCATGTTCGTCAGCCAGGCCCTTCATCCCCAGGCAGGTCGTCTCTTCCGGCTTCTCACCCAGCGCTTTGAAGACGGCCTGCAGGTTCTTGACGTGCTGCTTCGTCTCCGCCTCGTGTGCTTTCAACGCCTGCTTGAACTCCGGGTGCAGCGCTTCCTTCTGGAGCTCCGGCAGCATCTGCAGCACCTGATGTTCCGCGCTCATGGCATCGGCCAGCTCGTGCACAAACAACTCGCGCGGTGTCGCGATGGTCATTCCCTTACTCCTGATGATGGTTCCGAAAACGCAGCGCGGGACGCTGCACCATAGGGCACGATGCGTGCCATCACCCGGCGCCATGGTTTTAGCGTTTGACGCGCGTTCTTAACGTTTTCGGGCGATTTTCACGCGCCGAGCGCGCAACATTGGCGGATTCACCGGATGTCCGCCCCGCTCGTCAGACCCAGACTGCACTCCAGACCGGCTGGCCCGGAACGGTGAATCGGAGACGAAGGAGCTTCACATGGATCTGCAGGGATGGCGGCGTTGGCGAACCCGGCTGGAGACAGCGGGGAGCCGCCGGAGCGCGGTGGGGCTGGGGCTGGCGGGCGTGCTGGGCCTGACCGCGCCCACCACGGCGAAGAAGAACGGCAAGAAAAAGAAGAAGGGCAAGAAGAAGAACGCGCGAACACTGGTGTGCGCGGCGCCGGCTGTGGCCTGCGCCGGCCAGTGCGTGACGCTGGACACCACCAGCAATTGCGGCGCTTGCGGGCGGCGCTGCGCCGCCGGGCAATCATGCGTGGGGGGCGCCTGTCGCAGTGCCAACGACTGCGGAAACGGGGAGACGGCGTGCGGTGCGCTCTGCTGCGGCAGCGACGAGGTGTGCCAGCACAATCTGGTCTGCGCGGCGTGCGGCGGCTCGACGGAGCCGTGCTGCGCCGGGAACACGTGCGATGGTGGACTGACCTGCGTCGTCAACGTCGGGCTGTGCGGGCCCAATATCCCGATCTGAGCTGGCGAAGCCCTCCGGAGCCAAAGGGCCGGCGCGAGCGTGACGTCTGCCGAGGCAGCGCCCACACTCGCGCCGGTAGCACCTAGGCGGCGAGCACCGGCGCGCAGTGGGAGATGGTCGGCGGGATATCGGCGCACGTGAAGGCCATGCAGCCTTGCCCCTGCACGCAAGCCGAGTCATCAGGGCATACCTTGCCACTGCAGATACTGAAGCTGTCCGGCACGCACAGTCCGTCGCTGCGTCCAAAACGCTCGTAGCAGGATGCGCCAGTTGGACAGGTATCCGCGAAGGGGTCGCAGGAGCGCTCGCACGCGCCGTTGACGCAGATGCCGCCCGTCCCGCAGGCGCTGTTCTCCGGCGATGCCTGGCACGCGCCGTTGACACAGGTCTGACAGGCGGTGCAGCCGGTGCAGGTCGGCGTGACGGGCTTCTTGGGGCGGCGCGGCTTCTTCCGCCGCTTTTTCTTCTTCGCATCAGCCTCATCGGCCAGACCCAGGCCCAGACCAGCCGCCGCCAGCAGGCCGGCGAGGCCCAGCGTGCGCCGCCGGGTGAGGTGATCGGTGATGCGCATTGCCAGCGCGTCGAAGTGATCGGTGTCCACGCGAGCCTCCTGTGCCATGCCGAATCCGACACTGGCACGATATGGCGGGGAGGCTGGAGGCACATCCGTAGAAATACGTATTTCCGGCTGCGCGGCCGGCCGCTCACGGAGCCGGGCGGGAAGGTTGTCCCTCCCGCCCGGCTCTCGTGGTTATGTGGATGCGCTGGCGCGACCCGCTACTTCTTCTGATGGTGGCGCTTCGCCTTGTGCTTGCGTGATTGCTTGCCGCCGCTGGCCTTGCGCCCGGCGGAGGCGGCGGCGTACGGCACAACCGCGAACTTCACGAGGCGATAGTTCTGGACGTACGGGCGGCCATCGTCGATGCCGCTATCGCCCGAGATGTACAGGTTGCCGGCGGCATCGAACGCCACCGAGGCGACGCTGAAGTACTGATCGGCGACGGCGCCGGGAAACGATGACGGGTTGATGCTGCGTACGAATTGGCGTCCAGCGGTGTACTCCACCGCTTCGGTGTGACCATCGCCCCACGGTTCCACGACGAAGATGGTGTTCTCCGGGCTGAAGGCGATCGGCGGATAGGCATCCACCGCCCACTTGCTGACGTAGGTCCCGTTGGCGTCGTACTCCCACCAGCCCGTGGGGTCCTTGGTGAAGACGTGATCCCGATGATCCACCCCGACGCCCTGAACATCGGACGTGCTCACGAGCGGAATTGCGCGGACGAACGTGCCATCAGTCTTGAAGACCAACACCCGGCGATTGAGCACGTCGGCCACGTAGAGCTGCTGCTTACTGTCGAACGCCAGATACCCCGGGAAGTTGAACACTTGGCTGTCGCCGCCGGATAGCAGCCACGTGCCATCCGGTGCGAACTTCTGAACCCGATCGTTGCCGGCGTCGGCGACGTAGATATTGTCGTTCGCATCGACCGCGACTCCTCGGGGACTATTGAACCGGTCTTTCGCCGATCCGGGCGAACCAGTCACGCCGATCTGGCGGACAAAGCTGCCATCCGGGGCCATCTCCACGAGGCGGTGCTGTTCCAAATCAACCGTCAGGGCGTGACCGGCGCTGTTGACTGCCAGTTGCCGCAGATCGGCCACTGGCGTTGTTCCGATGCCCGGCCACGCGTGGTCCCACTCGAAGCGATAGGTGGGGCCGCACGCTGCGCCGGCGCAACTGCGGCAGCGGTACCCCACGCACGTGCCGGTCGCGCAGTCGCTGTCGCTCAGGCACGTATCCCCCGGATCGGCGGCGAGGCAGTGGTCCTCCACGCCGGTGGTCCCCGCCTGCGAGGAGACGTTGCTACTGCAGCAGACCCGGCCATTCGCGCTCGCCTGCGGGATGACCGTGCCCTTTGACTCGCAGACCGGCTTGGCCCGGCAGACGCCGGTCAGGCAGCGGCCCGTGCCATCGCCGCAGACCTCGCCGTCCTGACAGCAGGCGTCGCGGGCGATACAGGCCGCGCCGCACCGCTTCTGGCCCTTGCCGCAGCCGCCGGAGCCGGCGCAGACGCCGTTCTGGCAGGTATCACCGGCGCCGCAGGCGGCGCCATCGGCCACCGGCTGGCATTTGCCGTTCTTGCAACTCGTGCACTCGGCGCAGGCGGGCTTGCACTTTTTCTTCTTCTTGTTCTTGTTCTTCTTTTTCTTTTTGGCGTCGGCGATGCCAGCCAGCCCGGCGAGGGCGCCGAGGCCGAGGCCGAGCCCGGCGCGGCGGGTGACGAGGACGCGGGTCAGGTGATCGAAGACGGTGTCATCCACAGCATGGCTCCCCACGAGTGCGTCAGATGTGACTGTGGTCAGTGTGGGGCCGGGGAGCTGGCGGGACTATTGGTAGAAATACGTATTTGAGAAACAGTACGGCCCCTGTTCTTGCGATCAGGGGCCGTATCTGCCAGATGTCCGAACGCGGGGTGTTCGGTCCCCCACTAGCGGACCCACCCGTAGCGGTTCACCGCGGCGTCGTGCCGCAGCATGTCCTTGCGGGCCTCGTCCGCGGTCGGGTAGCCGACGCCCTCGTGGGCGACGTCGCCGTAGTAGCGCTCGAAACGGGCGCTGCCATTGGTCACCCGGGTGATCAGATTGCGAAGCACGTTCATGTCTGTCCTCCTCTCATGCTTGCGAGTGCAATGATATCACATTATCGCGATAAATGCATATAGCAATGTTATCGCCCAATTCCCGCGCCAGTGCGACAATCTCGCCACGATTAGCTGGCACCTGCAGGAGGATTTCGTGGCGCTGCATCACCTCGATCCCGACGCCTTCATCAACACCCTCGGCACGCACCCGCCGGTGCTGCACGTGGACCCGGGCGACACCGTGGTCTTCCACACCCTCGACGCCTTCGGGGTGGACCGCGCTGAGGTGCAGCGCGGCGAGACGCCGAACCCGCAGAGCGGCCCGGTCTGGGTCAACGGCGCCGAGCCGGGGGACGCGCTGGAGGTGGATATCGTCCGCCTCACGCCCTCCCGCCCGCGCGGCTGGACCCGCTACCCCCTGGCCACGAACGTGGTGGACCCGGACACGGTGATCACCTTCCCGCCCCGCGCCTCCGCCGACTGGGCGGTGGATGTGGCGGCGTGGACCTGCCGCCTGATCGATCCGCCAATGGCGTTGCAGGATCTGGTGCTGCCGCTGGACCCGATGATCGGCTGCTTCGGCGTGGCGCCGCTGGGCGGCGAGGCGATCTCGACCTCAACGCCCGGCCCGCACGGCGGCAACATGGACTACCGGGGCTTCCGCGCCGGCGCCAAGGTGTGGTTCCCGGTGGGGCAGCCGGGCGCGCTGCTGGCGGCGGGCGATGGCCACGCCCGGCAGGGTGACGGCGAGATCAGCGGCACCGGCATCGAGATCTCGATGGAAATGGAACTGAAGGTGGGGCTGCGCAAGGGTTGGACGATTGCGTGGCCGCGCGGCATCACCAGCGACGGCGCGGAGATCTTCACCGTCGGCAACGCCCGCCCGCTCGATCAGGCGCTGCAGCACGCCACCAGCGAGATGCTGAGCTGGCTGATGACCGACTACGGCTACGATCTGGCCTCCGCCTCGCACCTGATGGGGCAGACGGTGGGGTACGACATCGGCAATGTCTACAACCCGGCGTACACCGTGGTCTGCCGGATGCGGAAGGACGTGATCGAGCGAGGGTAGGGGCGAAGGGGGCTGCGCCCCCTCCCCCGTTCATCCCGCACCCGCTGCGTCCCGGTCACTCCACGCCTGCAGGCGCCGGATGACCGGGGCGCGGCAACTCGCTTCAGACGGGCTGGCCGCACTGGGGGCCGCCTGTCGCACTCACGCAGATCTCGCCGGCCGGGCAGGTGTAGCCACTGCTGGTGGAGGCGCAGGGGTAGCGGATGTACGTCCCGTCCTCGGGCCGGATGCAGATGCGGCGCGCTGTGCCTACCGGCAAGCCAGCATCCTCGACCAGCGTCGTGCAGAGCCCATTGGGGCCGCAGTCCGGGGACGTGGCGCAGCGCCGCGCGCAGATGCCCTTGACCAGCTCGAAGCCGCTCGGGCACGTGATGCACTGGCCGCCAACGCAGGTTCCGCTGCCGCACACCGCGCCATCCGCCACTGGCACGCAGGTCCTCCCGCTGCACGTCTGGCAGGCGGCGCACCCGCCGCGGCAGACCTTCTTCGGCTTGTGCTTCCGGCGCTTCTTGCCCTTGCCCTTGCCCTTGGCCGCCGTGTCGTCGGACGCGTGCTGGCCAGCGAAGGTGGCCGCGCCCACCGCCGCCAGCAGCCCAAGGCCGCGCCGGCGGGTCAGGCCGTGCGCCAGCGACGTAACCACGGCATCGAAGCGTTCGGTGTCCATGTTGAGCTCCTCTCGATGTCAGCGCAATGTGCCCATGCCGCCGGGAGCTGCCGGAGCAGTTCGGGGCTTCCTGAGACTGATGACACAGTAGGGCGCGGCAGGCGGCGTGGCTATTGGTAGAAATACGTATTTCGCCCGAGACACGAGAGGATTGGGCGGCGCCACGTTCAGGACCGCGCGCTGCAGGGCACTCAGTTCGGGCGAGCTCAGAGCCATAGACGCAGAAACCGCCCGAAGAATCGGGCGGCTTCGCACCCAGTCGCGGTTGCAACTGGGGAGGCGGTCAGCGTGTAGAGCAACTCCGGCGGGCAGCCCGCCACCCCGGCTCCGGTGTGCGCTACGATGCGCGCCGGACGATGCGCGCACGCAGGATCACCCGATGCCCGATCCCATCGCCGACGCCTTGCTGGCGTGGCACGACTTCTTTATCGCGGTCACCACCATTGCGGGCACGCTGATCGGCTTGCTCTTCGTCGTGATCGGGCTCAACCTCGGCATCATCGCGGATACCGGCCATCAGGGCATCCGGGTGCTGACGGGGCAGACGTTCCGCAGCTTCCTGTTTCTGATCCTGATCGGGCTATCGGCGCTGGTGCCGTCCGATTTCGGCACGACCTTGACGATCTCGCTCACCATCATCGGGGTGCTGGGGTTCATCCGCATCACCCGCGATATACGGCTGGCCCGCACCGATCCTGACCCGGCGTGGAGTGGGCGCGGCGCCATTACGCGCATCATCTCGCCCGCGCTGGCGTATGGTATGGCGCTGTATGTCGCCTTCGGCATCTGGCGGCAGGATGTGGGCGTGCTCGATTGGTTCGTCGGCATCGTGCTGCTGCTCACCATCAGCGCCGCCACCAGTTGCTGGGACCTGATGGAGGTGATCGCCAAAGGGAGCGGCAAGACGGAGTAGGCGCGCCGCGTTACGATCCCGGCACGACTGTCGCGCGCTCACCCGGGATGCTCCATGGCCGATCCGATTGCCGCCGCGCTGCTGGAGTGGCACGACTTCTTCGCCGCCGTGACCGCCATTGCGGGCACCCTGATTGGCCTGCTGTTCGTGGTGATCGGGCTCAACCCGGCGATCATGGCGGACACCAGCCATCAGGGCATGCGCGTACTGACCGGGCAGACCTTCCACAGCTTCCTCGTGCTGGTGCTGATCGGGCTCTCGGCGCTGGTCCCGTCGGATTACGGCACGACCATCATGATCTCGCTGGTGATCGTGGGGGTGCAGGGGATCGTGCGCGTTATTCACGATGTGCGGCTGGCCCGCACCGACCCCGACCCCGTCTGGAGCGGCCGCGCCGCGCTCAACCGGGTCCTCTCCCCTGCCATCGCCTACGCGATGTCGCTGTACGCGGCGTACGGCATCTGGCGGCAGGACGTGGGCGCGCTGGACTGGTTCGTCGGGATCGTGCTGCTGCTGACGATCAGCGCGGCCACGAGTTGCTGGGACTTGATGGAGGCGATCGGCAAGCAGGCGAACACGGCGGGCTGAAGAGGCCCACTCTGCGTGTCTCGAGCGCCGTCGAGACACGTGGCACACGCGGGACACGGCGGCGGCGGCGGCGTGTATCCTCCCCGTACAGCCGGTTGACCACAGGCAGGGGAATGTTCCATGGCCGATCCCGTTTCCGATGTCCGCATCATCCGGGGCGGCTGCGCCCACGATTGCCCCGACTCCTGCGCGTGG
Organism: Thermomicrobiales bacterium; assembly: GCA_047605145.1. Taxonomy (GTDB): domain Bacteria; phylum Chloroflexota; class Chloroflexia; order Thermomicrobiales; family UBA6265; genus JACCXM01. Next base: position 7,471 of record JASGGF010000147.1, read on the forward strand.
CAGGTGACCGTGCAGGACGGCGTAGCGGTGAAGCTGGCAGGAGACGCCAATCACCCGCTGACGCGCGGCGGCCTCTGCGCCAAGGTCAACCCCTATCTGGAGCGCACCTACAGCGAAGACCGCGTGCTGCACCCGCTGCGCCGCACTGGCGAGAAGGGGTCCGGCGCCTTCGAGCGCGTCAGTTGGGATGAGGCGCTGGAGGATATTGCAACCCGGCTCGGGGCGCTGATGGCGGAGGACGCCACCAGCATCCTCCCCTTCAGCTACCTCGGCACCATGGGCATGGTGCAGGGCGCTAGTCTGGACCGCCGTTTCTTCAGCCGCATCGGGGCCAGCCGGCTGGAGCGCGCCATCTGCGGCGGCGCCGGCGGGGCCGGGGTGGCGAGTGTGACCGGCACGAACACGGGGATGCTGCCGCAGGATCTGGAGCAAAGCCGCTACATCATCCTGTGGGGCTGCAACCCCATCGTCACCAACCTGCACGTCTGGCCGCGCATCCGCGCCGCCCGCGAGGCAGGCGCCACCATCGTCGCCATCGACCCCGTGCGCACGCGATCCGCCGCCTCCGCCGACTGGCATTTGCAGCCGCGCCCCGGCACAGACGGCGCGCTGGCGCTAGGCCTGATGTGCGTCATCGTGGACGAGGGCCTGTTCGACGCCGGGTATGTCGAGCAGTACACGACCGGGTTCGCGGAGCTGTGCGAACGCCTGCGGGAGTACCCGGTGGAGCGCGTGGCGGCCATCACCGGCATTCCGGCGGCGGATATCCAGACGCTGGCCCGCGCCTATGCCACCACCCGCCCGGCGGCGATCCGCCTGCTGGTGGGCATGGAGCACCACGCCAACGGGGCCGGGATGTATCAGGCGATCGCCTGCCTGCCCGCCCTCACCGGCGCGTGGCGAGATCACGGCGGCGGGTTGGCCTACATGACCTCCCGGCTGCACCGCCGCGCGCTGAACGCGGCCTCGGCCTCCATGCCGGAGCTGGAGGACACCTCCATCCGGCAGCTGAACATGGTCCAGCTCGGCCAGATTCTGACCGACCCCACCCTCAATCCGCCGGTGCGCGCGCTGGTGGTGTACAGCAGCAACCCGATGGCCACCATCCCGAATCAGGGGCTGCTGGCGCGCGGGCTACGAAGGGACGACCTGTTCACGGTGGTGCACGAGCAGTTCCTGACCGATACCGCCCGTTTCGCGGATTATGTCCTGCCGGCCACCACGCAACTGGAGCACTACGACCTCGTGGCGGCGTGGGGGCACCCTTACCTGACGCTGAACCAGCTGGCCATCGCGCCGCTGGGCGAGAGCGTGCCCACCACCGAACTGTTCCGCCGCCTCGCCGCGCGCCTCGGCCTGAGCGAGGAGTACCTGTACACGAGCGACGAGCAGATCATCCGCGACATTCTCGCCAGCGACGACCCGTGGCTGGCGGGGATCACGTGGGAGCGGTTGCAGGCGGAGGGCTGGGCGAAGCTGAATATCCCCGACCCGTGGGTTCCCTACGCCGAGGGAGGCTTCCCCACGCCCTCTGCCCGCGCCGAGTTTTTCTCCAGCGCGGCGGCCGCCGCCGGGCGCGATCCGCTGCCGGCATACACCCCCGCCGGAACCGATTCGGCGGAGTACCCGCTGACGCTGCTGACCGGAAAATCAGCGCTGCATTTCCTGAACAGCTCGTTCGCCAACCTGCCGCGCCACCTGAAGGCGGAGAAGGCACCGCGCCTGCTGATGCACCCGGAGGACGCCGCGCCGCGCGGCATCACCGATGGCGACTGGGTGCAGGTCTGCAATGCGCAGGGGCAGCTGAGCCTGCCGGTGACGCTGGGCGCCGGGGTGATCCCCGGCGTGGTGGCGATGCCCTCCGGCTGGTGGGCCAGCCGCAGCCCCGGCGGCGTCTCCGCCAACCTGCTGACCCCGGACGGCCTCAGCGACGCGGGCGGCGGCGGCGATTTCCACGACGCGCGGGTGGAAGTGGTGCGGGGACGGCCGGTGGCGTAGCCGCCGCAGGAGCAGCGCCGGCACAGCGGCGACACAATGCAATCGCCGGTGCATTTGCACGAACTTCACCATTTACGTATGCTCACTGCGGCACATTGGCGTAGCCGGCGATACTGCGGGAGCAGTGCATGGATTCTGGGCTTTTCGATGACCTGACCCGCCGGGTCGGCGCCACGTTGCGCCGCCGGTCGCTGGTGGCGATGCTGGCGGCGGCGCCGGTGGCCATGGCTGCGGCTCCCGACGATGGCGACGCGAAGAAACAGAACGCGAACAACCACAAGAAGCACAACAAGGGCAAGAAGCGCCGGTACTGCCTGAATGGCAAGCAGTACCGGACGATGCGCAAGCAGCGCAAGCGCCGCCTGCGCAGGCAGGGCGCGACACGCGGCAAGTGCCCGGCCACGCCGTCCGGGTGCAACCCGCCCTGCCCGGCCGGCAGCTTCTGCGAGGGAAACACCTGCACCCCCTGCTCGGTGACCTGCACCGGGAGCGCGGCGGAGTGCGGCGCGGCGCTCACGGCGGCGCTGCTGGTAGGCGGCAGGATTCAGCTGTGCCCCGGGAGGTATGGCGGTACGTTCACCGTCGGCATCGCGGACACATCGGTGCGCGGCGCCGGCAATGACAATGATGCGGCGACATCCAGCATTCTTGATGGGCAACAGGCCGGCTCCACCGTCTTCGTGTCAGCCAATACGCCGGCGACGGTCGAGAACCTGCGCATCACCGGGGGAACATCGTCCGGGCTGGTCGTGAAATCGGGGAACCCGACCTCGAACCCGGTCACCGTGCGCAAGTGCGTGATCACCGGGAATGCATCGAGCTCTGGCGGGGGCATCGCCGCCAACAACCTGCTGGCGCTGATCGACTCGCAGGTAACGGGGAACACCGCCACAACCAGCGGGGGTGGGCTGGCGTTCGGCGGTGACACGGGCACGGCCCACACCGTAACGAACTCCGTCGTTTCTGGAAATTCCTGCACCGGGACAGGCGGAGGGGTGTTCAATTCCTTCAGCAACGTCACCTTCACCGGTTCCACCATTAGCGGCAATTCGGCGCCCGATGGTGGCGGCATCCACAACGATTACGGTGGAACGGCATCGGCCGTCGTCGTGGATGCCACCAGCAAGGTCACCAACAACACGGCGACCGGAACTACGCCGAACGCCAGCGGCATCTGGAATGTGACCCCGAACGTGGCCACGGCCACCGGGGCCACGGTGACGGGGAACACGCCCCTACCACAGTGCTTGAACGTGACCGGCTGCTAGCCGCTGCCCACGCGATCATCACGACACCCGGAGCGCTGTGGCGCTCCGGGTGTCGCTGTCTCTGCCAGCACCCCATTTGACACCGCGTCACCGTTGCCCGTAGCATCGCGCTGCCCCCGCATGCGAAACACCCGGCGCGCCCGCGCGTTGTTGCCGGCAGGACGCATTCCCCGCCGCGTCTCGTATTGCCCCGCAGTCGATGTGATCACGCGTGGAGACGAGGCCGTGTGCCGGAGTGCAGGCAGCAAGGGGCGCGCCGCCGCTGAATCAGCGCGGTTGGGGCGGCGGCAGGTGTTGCGTTTCGGCGCCGCCGCCGCCATGGGCGCGTTCGCCGGTGAGCGGCTGGAGTTAGGGCCGGCAGGGTTGCGGGCGCGCGAGGT
>JASGGF010000148.1:0-11031 GCA_047605145.1 Thermomicrobiales bacterium
CACGCCAAAACTGGAGCGAGTGATCGGAGGAGGAGCCCCTCTCCCGCGCATCGGGAGAGGGGTCGGGGTGAGGGCTCCCCGGAGGGCATTCCGGCGTCTCAGCCTCACGCCCCGGCGCCCTTCCACAGGTGCGGCGTCAGGCCCGCGTCGGCGGCGGCGATCTGGTGCGCGTTCAGGGCCTGCCAGCGCGCGTAGTGATCGTCGTAGGCGGCGTGGTGGGCGGCGTCTGGCCAGAACACGCCCGCTTCGCGCGCCGTCGCGGCGGCCGCGTCATCCAGCGTGGCGTACGCACCCGCGCCTACCAGCGCGCAGAGGGCGGCGCCGAAGGAGGTCGCCTCGCGCACGGGCGGCATCTCGACGGGGATGCCCAGCACATCGGCCACGATCTGCGGCCAGAGCGCGCCCCGCGCTGGCCCGCCCACGAAGCGGATGCGCTCCGGGAAGACACTGCACAGCTCCGCCAGCACCTCGTAGTGGCCGCGCGCCACGTAGGCGGCGTTCTCCTCCACCGCGCGGAAGATGGCGCCGATCCCCGTGCGCTCCGGTTTCAGGATATCGAGCCCGATCAGCGAGGGCGCAGCGTGGCGCCACTGCTTGTCGTCCATCACGTTGGAGGCGATCGCCACCAGCCCGTTCGCGCCCGGCGGCACGGCGCTCGCCAGCTCCTCCAGCACGTCGTACCCGTTCTCAGCGGTGATCGCCGGGTTCGCGGCGCGCAGCAGGGCGTCGCGAACCCAGCGGCTGGTCAGGCCGTGCAGGAAGCCGATCCCCTCGGTCATCCACGCGCCGGGCGCCACGTGGCAGAGGGTGCGCAGGCGGAACTCCGGGTCGATGACGGGGGTGTCGGTCACCGCCGTGCTCTGCCAGAATGTGCCGCCAACGGTCGCGAAGCAAAGGCCGCGCATATTGCCGGCGGCCAGCAGCGCTAGTTGCGTGTCGCCGCCGCCGGTCACCGCTAGCGTGCCGGCGCGCAGCCCTGTCTGCGCCGCCGCCGCCGGGGTCACCTCGCCTACCACCGTGCCCGATGCGTAGACCGGCGGCAGCCACTCCAGCGGCACGCCCATTTCGGCGACGGATTCCGCCGACCACGTGCGCGCGCGCAAGTCGAACAGGTTTGAGGATGACCCCAGCGAGGGATCGGTGCAGTACACGCCGGAGAGGCGGGCTATCACCCAGTCGCCGAGCATTGTCAGGCGTTGCGCCCGCGCCCAGATCTCGGGGCGGTGACGCTGAATCCAGCGCAGGCGGGCCGGCGCCGTAATGGAGGTCCAGTCGCCGCCGCGCCGGTACTGCGCCTGCGCCAGCCCCTCGGCGATCATCTCGGTGGCCTCGGCGCCGGCCCGCGCGTCGATGTTCGGGCAGGCCCACAATTCGGCGCCGTCCTCGTCGTACAGCACGAAGCCTTCGCGCATGCTGGCCGCCGACACCGCCGCCACGTCTGCCGGGTCCACGCCCGTGCGCGCCAGCGCCTCGCGGATGCAGGCGGTCACCTGCGCCCAGCCGTCGGCAGTATCGAAGTCGAAGCCGCCGGGGGCATCGGGGACGGGCAGGTAGGTCCACTCGCGCTGGGCCAGCCCCAACAGCGCGCCACCCGCATCGAAGAGCAGCGCCCGGCAGGAGCCGGAGCCCACGTCGATGGTCAATACGACTGGCAGCGCGTAGGCGGTCATCGTTTCTCTCGCGTCCCCACATCTCGCATTGTCGCGACGCCAATCACCACGGTGGCATCCTGAACCAGACCAGAGGGAACGGGCGGCGCGAGGCCTCGTCCCTGCGGCGCCGTCGTTGCGCCTTCGCCACGGTTCGCTCTCCTCACCTCGTTGGTGGGACGCGGAGTGAGGGCGCCGTGACTTCGTTTCTCTCCCGCTTGACACCGGCGGATCATCGCACACAAGATTGCCGCCCGGCGCGCCCCGGAGCCGCCGCGAACCGCAAGGAAAGGGACCCCGCAATGCCGCAGGAACCGATGCCCATCTCCCAGATCGCCATTGTGGTGAAGGATATCCACGCCGCGATGGATGCGTACCAGCAGGCGCTCGGCTGGGGACCGTGGAACGTGTACGAGCACAAGCCGCCTTCCCTGCACCACACCGAGCTGCACGGCGAGCCAACCGACTACACGATGATCGGCGCGGAAACGCACGTCGGGCCCATCGTGGTGGAGCTGATCCAGCCGGGCGAGGGACCCAGCATCTACAAGGAGTGGCTGGAGACGAAGGGCGAAGGGCTGCACCACATCGCCTGCATGGCCCCCACGCAGGAAGGCTCGGACGAGATCAAGGCGCGCTTTGCGGGTATGGGCGCCGGGGTGATGATGGGCGGCCGCATCGGCGAAACGATCGAGTACTACTACCTCGACACCGAGCCGATGCTGAAGGCGATCATCGAATCGGGCAGCGGCCACGCGGTCGATCTGCAACCCGCCTACATCTACCCCACCCCGGCCGAGGAGTAACGCCCATGTCCGCCATCAATGTCGACCTCCTGCAACGCCTCTGCGCCGTGCCCGGCATCCCCGCCCGTGAGGACGCCGTGCGCGCCCTCGTCATCGCGGAGCTGCGCCCGCTCGTCGATGACCTGCGCGTCGACGCGCTGGGCAACGTCATCGCCACGCGCAAGGGTGATGGCCCGACGGTGATGATCGCCGCGCATATGGACGAGATCGGCTTCTTCGTCTCGCACATCGATGACAAGGGATTCCTGCGTCTGCAAAACGTGGGCGGCTTCGACGCCCGTACGCTGGTGGCGCAGCGAGTCATCGTGACGGCGGCGGATGGCGCGGAGTACCCCGGCACGATCCAGCCGGGCGCAAAGCCGATCCACCTGCTGGACAGCTCGGAAGTGAAGCCCGCCAAGCTGCCGGAGTTATTCGTCGATACCGGCCTGCCCGCCGAGCGCGTGAAAGAGACCTTCGAGATCGGCGACATGGTGACCATCGACCGCCCGCTGATCGAGGCGGGCGAATGCGTGATGGGCAAGGCGCTGGATGACCGCGTCGGCGTCTTCGTGATGATCGAGGCGCTGCGCGCGGCGGGCGCCAGCAACGCGAACATCGTGGCGGTGGCGACGACGCAGGAGGAGGTCGGGCTGCGCGGCGCTGAAACCTCCGCCTACGCGGTGCAGCCGGATATCGCCATCGCACTCGATGTGACGCTGGCGCTGGATATCCCCGGCGCGCCGCCGGAAACGGCGGTCAGCCGGCTAGGCGAGGGCGTGGCGATCAAGGTGCTGGACGGCTCCAGCATCTCCCACCCGAAGCTGCTGCGCCACTTCCGCGACCTCGCCGCCCAGCACGAGATCCCGCACCAGCTGGAGATCCTGCCACGCGGCGGCACCGACGCCGGCGCCATGCAGCGCGTCCGCGCTGGCGCGCCGGCGATCACACTCTCCATCCCTACCCGTTACGTGCACACGGCGAACGAGACCGCGAGCCTGTCGGACGTCGCCGCCACCATTACGCTGCTGGCGCGCTATCTGGAGGACGCTGGCACGCGAGAGTACGGGTACGCGGCGGAGTAACGGACACCCTCCGGGGAAGCCCTCACCCCCAACCCCTCTCCCTATGCGCAGGAGAGGGGAGCCGGTCAGGGTGGCGTGGCAGAACGGCGTCACGCCGCCGGCTTGCCTCGGACCGCTACACCATCCGCCGCCGGAAGCCCCTCGCCCTTTGCGAAGGCCGAGGGGTTGGGGGTGAAGGCCGCCCGCCCTAGATCACGATGTTGCAGCCGAGGAACCCATCCTGATACCCCAGCAGCAGCGCCTGCGCCCGCTGCTGGCCATTGCCATGCGCCTGCGGATCGTACTCGTCGATGAAGTTCGGGTCGCCGAGGGTGTTGAGCGTGAACTGCACCGTGGCGTCGATATCGCCCTGCTCCAGTGCACCGCGCGTGTTCAGGTCCTGCGCCCACGCGCCGCTCATGCAGTCGGCGATCAGCTCCAGTTCGATGGAATAGACATCCAGCCAGCGCTGCGGCCGCTCGTACGGCTCCACGCGGTACAGGCCCACGGCATCCTGCACATGGTGCGCCCACTCATGCGCGATCACGAATGCGGGGATGAAGGGATCAGTCTGCGCGATCTCTTGCAGCTTCTCGTCTTCGAGGTAGATCGCCTTGTCCGGAGGGCAGTAGAAGGCGTAGAAACCGGGTGTGGCCGGGCCGCAGCCGGTGTTCACGCGGTCACCCGGCTCCACCAGCACCACGCGCGGCGAGGTGTATGGGTGGTCCGTGTAGGAGAGCACGTCGGCGTAGAAGGAATCGAGGTCGTTCACCACGTTCTGCAACAGGTCGCCATCGGTGATCGGCGCCGTCTCCGGCTGGCCGTAGGTGGCGATCGCTTGCTGCACCAGCTCCGGCGTGCTGCCGAAGAACCAGCGCCACTCTCCCCCACTGTTGACGAGGTACATATCGTCCTGCAGCCACTGCTGGTCGTTGTTATCGTCCACATACGGCTGCACGAAGGTGACTTTCGCGGCGTAGGGGTACTGTTGCCCGGTCACGCCCCACGTCCACGGGACCATCTCCACGCCCACGATCTGGGCGGCGCCGGCCTGCGTATCGGTGTAGGCGTCCTCGAAGACCCCAACCGCCGCCGCGCGCGGCACCACGGCCATGGCGTCCGGGTGCATGTAGTCGTACATGCTGTTGAACTTGTGATCACCCGCCAGTCGCAGGATTTCCGCCGCCGTGGCGGCGGCGTTGGCGCGGTCCCGCACCGGGTTCTGCTGCTGTTGCTGGTCCTGCGCGGCGGCCCGGCTGGCCACGCCCAGCGCCGGGGCCAGCAGCGTCATGATCACGACGAACATGGTCAGCCATCGCCGCATACTCTTTCCTTTCCATGCCTGCCCGCTGCGGATGGCATCGTCGCACGTCAGCGCGGGCAACCGCTCCGGCGCTGGCCGTGATGAGCCTTTCCACCGGGTGCGTTCGCTACAGATCGGTATGATACTTGCGAGTATGGCGGTCCAGTGACGACGACGTCCGGTCGCCGGCAGCAGGAAAGGAACACACGATGTCTGACAAGCTCAAGGGTCTGTTTGGCGGTGGCGAAGCCGATGCCGGCGCAGGCGGTGGCCACGATGACAAGGAGGCGCGCCGGGCCGAACGCCGCGAGGAGCGCCGCAAGCTGCGCAACCTGACGGACGACGAGAGCGATTTCGTCAACCGTTACAGCAATGGCGCGCCGTCGGAAGGCTTCAGCACCGAAGAGGCGGTCAACTACCTGCAGCGCGTGCGCACCGAGGTCCCGCCAGACGTGCTGCAGCGCGCCGCCGTCGCCAGTGTGCAGAACCTCCCGGCGGACCAGCGCAAGCAATTTGCCGAGATGCTGGAGCGGCGGCAGCAGGGCACTGGCATGGTGACTATCGAGCGCAGCGGGCAGGCGCGCAACACGCAAGGCCGGGACAGCGGCGGCGATCAGGGCGGCGGCATGGATGACATGCTCGGCGGCCTCTTTGGTTCGCTGCTGGGCGGCGGCATGGCGCAGCAAGACCCACGGCAGGTTCCGCAGCAGCAGATTCCGCAGGCCGGCGGCAACGATGACATGCTCGGTGGCCTGCTCGGCTCGCTGCTGGGCGGTGGCGCGGCGCCATCCTCCTCCTCGCAGGGTGGGGACCCGTTCGGCGACCTGCTGGGCGGCTTGCTCGGTGGCGGCCAGCAAGCGCCGCAGCAGGTTCCGCAGCGCCAGCAGCCGCAGGCGCAGCAAGACCCCGGCACGAGCATTGGCGACATCCTCGGCAGCCCGCTGGGCAAGGCGGTGCTGGGTGGTATTGCCGCCTACGCCATGAAGGAGATGATGGGCGGCGACAAGCACCGCTAGGGTGTTCGCCGGCACGACGTATGCCCACGTATGACTTCGCGTGCCCCGGGTGTGGGGCACGCCACGAAGCGGAGCGGACGATGGACGAGGCATCCGCTCCGTCGGTGTGCCCGGTCTGCGGCGCCGAGGCCGTGCGCGTCTACACGGCTCCCCGCTTCCTTTTCAAGGCGGACCCGCGCGATGTCCGCCCGGTCTGGCACAACCACACGGGATACAGCCACGCCCACGCTCCCCGCCGGGGCCGCCACCGCACCTCCAGCGAGGACCACTGATGGCGGACTAGCAGGCAGAACCGGCCGGCAACTCTGCCGGAACCGCGACAGGCAGCCCCGCAGAAAGTTCGATGCGCAGAACGTTCCCCTGACCCTCTCCGCCGAACGTGGGGCCAGCGACGTAGAGGGCGCCATCCGGACCGAATTCCATGGAAACCGGCAGATTGAGCCCAGTGACGAGCGGATCGGCAGAATCCGGGCCGCTCATGCGCACGACGCGGCCCGTGCCGGGTGCGATGGCGCCCGGATCAGCGCCGTAGCCTGTTGCCATCTCCAGCGCGTACAGCGCGCCGTCCGGTCCTACCGCAAGCCCGGTGATCAGCGTCAGGCCAGTCCAGACATCGGTGACGGCGCCGTCAGGCGCCACTTGCACGACCTTGGCGGATCCTTCCGCGTACGGAATCGGCGTCAGGAAGGCGACGTAGGCGCCGCCGTCAGGAGCCGGAGCGATGCCGGTCGGGATGGGGTGGCCTTGCGAAAGGTCCGCGACGCGAGAGACTGACCCATCCAGTCCCACTCGCAAGACCTGATTGCTGTTGCCTTCCGTCGCCCAGAAGGCGTCACCCATCGCCAGCATCGCGTACGGCTGGCCGTCCGAGTCGTAGTCGCGCGGTTTCGCGCTGACCGGGTTCTCGCGAATGAAGGCGCTGATGTTCGCCACCAGCTCCGCGCCCCCGGCGCCATCGAGGCGGTACAGGCCGTTGGGGGTGTTATTCCGATCGGTATCCCCGCCCGACAGGAGGGCGTAGACATCGCCATCGAGCGTGGCCACATCGGACACGCCGGTCAGGGCGCCGAAGACGATGGGGTAAGCCGGCAGCCCGCCGGCGACGGGAACCGGACACCCGTCGTCAATGCGGACGACCCCGGCGTTCGGCCCTCCAGCCCCGGCGTACGCAACGACCAGCGCGCCATCCGGGGCAAAGGCAAGGCCGCGCGGGTTCGACAGCCCGGCGGCCACGACGGAGACGGCCTCCGAGGACTGAGGCGTCGCGGACTGCGCGAACCCGGCGATCAACGGCGCCATCGGCGCCGGCGACCGCATTGCCGCGCCCGCAGGGATCGCCAGAATCCCGCCAGCGAAGGCGAGCCCGAGGAGGAGCGTCAACCAGCGCGTTGGCTCGCCGCGTGACATGGGAAGCCTTTCGTCGTTGCCGAGGGGAGGTGTCTCACCACCACAATCGCGTCCTGTATACCGGGCGCACGAAGGCCGGGCCGCGCCGGAGCTACGCGGCCCGGCCGGGCTGACGACCAGTGGCGCCCTCCTGCTACTTCAGATCCTCTGCAGCGCTGGCGCCAATCCCGCGATACACCATGACAATGTCGTCCGCGAGCGGTTTCCGCCGCCCCACGAAAGAGATCGCCCATCATGCCCAGACTCTCTAGAAAACTCGTTGCCACTGGCGCGCTGCTTGGCGCGGCGTGGGGGGCGCGCCGCGCGCTGGCAGGCCGCGAGGAGGCCGATCTCCGAGGGCAGGTGGCGCTGATCACCGGCGGCTCACGCGGGCTGGGACTGGCGCTGGCGGAGGAACTCGCGGGGCAGGGTATTCGGCTGGCGATCTGCGCGCGGGATGCGGAGGAGCTGGAGCGCGCCGCCGCCATACTGCGCGAGCAGGGCGCGGAAACTCTGACGGTGGTCTGCGACGTCACGGACCGGGCGCAGGTGGCGGCCATGCTGCGGCAGGTCACGGAGCACTACGGCCGCATCGACCTGCTGATCGCCAATGCCGGGATTATCACGGTGGCGCCGCTGGAGGCGCTCACCGCCGCGGATTTCGACCGCGTGATGGCGGTGAACTTTGGGGGCGTCATGAACGTGGCGCTAGGCGTGCTGCCGCAAATGGAGCGGCTGGGGGGCGGTCGCATCGCCGTGATCACCTCCATCGGTGGCAAAGTCCCGGTGCCGCACCTGCTGCCATACAGCGCCGCCAAGTTCGCCGCCGCCGGGTTCGCGGCCGGGCTGCGGGCGGAGCTGGCAGGCTCCGGCATCACGGTCTCGACGGTCTTCCCCGGCTTGATGCGCACGGGCTCCCACCTGCAGGCGGAGTTCGGGGGCGATCAGGCGGAGGAATACGACTGGTTCGCGCTGGGGGCCAGCTCACCCTACCCGGTCGCCAGCAGCGCGTCTCGCGCCGCCCGCCTGATCGTGCGCGCGGTGCAGCGCGGCGACGCCGAATGCATCTTCCCCTTCACCGCCACGTTTGCGGCGCGCGCCGCCGCGCTCCTGCCCGGCCCGACCTCGTCATTGCTGGCGACAGTGAACGGCTTCCTCCCCACCGCCCGCGTTTCGCCGGGACAGCCGCGTTTCGCAACAGGCGCCGAAGTGCGCGAGGCCGCGCCGAACCCGGTGCGGGACGCCGCCACGGTGCTCGGGCAGCGCGCCGCCGAGAACCTCAATCAAGGGGTGTAAGCCGCTTCGTCCTCCTTTACCCCCCTACGCCCCCTGAGGGCGAAGCCCGACTCCCCCTACGGCTTCAGCACCACCTTGATGCAGCCGTCTTTCTTGTCGCGGAAGGTCTTGTACATTTCCGGCCCCTCGTCCAGCGTGCAGGTGTGAGTGATGACGAACGAGGGGTCGATCGTGCCATCCTGAATCATGCCCAGCAGCTTCTGGCTGTAGCGCTGCACGTGGGTTTGGCCCATCTTCAGGGTCAGGCCCTTGTTCATCGCCGTGCCGAACGGGATCATATCGACCATCCCGATGTAGACGCCGGGGATGGAGAGCGTGCCGCCCTTGCGCACGCAGCGGAACGCCTCGCGCAGCACGTGCGGGCGGTCGGTTTCCACGCGCAAGGCTTGTAACGCCTTGTCCACAGCGGCGAGTGGCCCGGCGTGGTGCGCCTCGCTGCCGACCGCGTCGATGCCGCGATCCGGCCCCCGCCCATTCGTCATCTCCATCAGGCGCTCGTAGACATCGTCCTTGCTGTAGTCGATGGTCTCCGCACGCCCGTGATTCTCGGCCATCGCCAGCCGCTCCGGGATGCGGTCGATGGCGATCACCCGGCCCGCGCCGAACATCCACGCCGCCTGAATGACGAACTGCCCGACCGGGCCGCACCCCCAGACCGCGACGGTATCACCCGGCTGAATCTCCGCATTCTCGGCGGCCATGTACCCCGTCGGGAAGATGTCGGAGAGGAAAAGCACCTGCTCATCCTTGAGGCCGTCCGGGATCTTGATCGGCCCGACATCGGCGTGCGGCACGCGCAGGTATTCGGCCTGCCCGCCAGCGTATCCGCCCAGCAGGTGGGAGTAGCCAAAGAGCCCGGCGGGGGACTGACCCATGATCTTCGCGGTCACCGCCGCGTTGGGGTTCGTGGTGTCGCAGGCGGCGAAGAGGCCTTGCTGGCAGAACCAGCAGTGGCCGCAGGAGATGACGAAGGGCACGACCACGCGGTCCCCCACCTTGAGGTTGCGCACATCGGCGCCGACCTCGACCACCTCGCCCATCGGCTCATGCCCAAGAACATCGCCCTTCTCCATGCCGGGCATGATGCCGCCGTAGAGGTGCAGATCAGAACCGCAAATGGCCGTCGCGGTGATGCGTACGATGACGTCACGCGGGTCCTGAATCTTCGGGTCGGGCGCCGTCTCGACCTGCACATCTTCCTTACCGTTCCAGACCAGCGCGCGCATGATGGAATGTCCTTTCAATAGAGGCGGGAGGCGGCAGGCGGGAACCCGGCTCAGGCGGCGGGCGTCGCTGCCGATTCCGGCGTTGCGGCGCCCGTTTCGAGCACCTGCTCCCGGTCGATCAACCATCCGCCCTCGCCGCGCACCAGCTCGCTGTAGGTGGTCAACTCGCCGGCCTGCGGGTTGCGCGTGGCGACCACCGCCGCGATGCGGTCATCGCTCAGGTAGCGCGCCTCGCGTACGCCGAGGAACTCCGTCTGCGCCACTTGCGCGTCCGCTTCCGGCGTCTGGGCGAGGTTTTCGATCATGTCCGGGGTGAGGTTGCCGCGCAGGTAGGCGTCGGTATAGAGGCTGGCGACGCGCAGGAAATCGCCGCCATTGAGGCAGGCCGTGAGCGTGCCGTACGTTTCGGTGATCGCGGCCAGATCATCCTCGGAGACGGCCTCACTCCCGGGCATGACGAACGGAGTCGCCAGCGGAACCGGGGTGCTTGCCGCAATCTCCTCACCGGAGGGCGGCGTGCCGGAAATCGACTGCAACATCCGCTCGTCGCGGGGCACGACGTCGTCACAGTTGAGGGTGATCGTTTCGGGGGTGGCGTCCTGCGCTACAGCGGCCATGGGCGTCAGCAGCGACAATCCCAACGCCAGCATGAGGGTGTGTTTCCGAACCACGGGTGAGCTCCACTTCCTTCGTCGCGGGGTGGCGCCGGCGGCGAACGCGCAACGGCGTCCGGCCAGCGGCCGCGAGGCGATTCGTCTCTCAGGAACAGTGCCTGTTGACATACATCCGGAATCGCACGTCGGGCGCCATGGGCGGTCGACGAACGGGGGCAGGGAGCATGCAGGGAGTCCGGCGCTACAGCCCCGGCTGTCACGTCGAAAGACAATCGACCGCGCTCTTCTGGCTGCGACCGAGCTGACAATTCCCGCCAGACGGGCTGCCTAGCGTGTTGCACGGCTTGCGGCAGACGCCGCATGGAGGAGAACCAGTGAGCGTTCTGCGTTTGCAACTGACTCGCTGGCCGCGCCGGCGGGCGCTGGCAGCAGGACTTGCTTTGGCCGCCAGCGCACTGGCCCGCCCGGTCGCGGGCCGAAGCCCGGACGCCATTCAGCCCGGTCCGCTGCTCCTCCACCCACGTGCTGCCCACACGGCAACGCTCCTGCCGGATGGCCGGGTGCTGCTGGCGGGCGGATGCACGGCGGACTCGTGCGATCTCTCCGTCGATGGCGCGACGTCCGAGCTATTCGATCCGATTTCCGGAGAAATCACGCCGGGGCCGGATATGGCGCAGCCGCGCGTCAGCCAC
>JASGGF010000149.1:0-11027 GCA_047605145.1 Thermomicrobiales bacterium
CCGCGCATCGGGAGAGGGGTTGGGGTGAGGGCGTTTCGGGGCAATTGGGCCTCGCCAAAGCCAATTCACACCAAGCGTTCTCGACGTCGCTCGAAACATTGGGCCTGCTCGTGGCGTCAGGCGATGGAGGCGATCACATGGCACATGCGGAACCCGGACGGCGGCGGTCATGGACATGGAAGCGCGGCGCGGCCACTCTGCGCGTGTTGATGGCGCTGGTGATGCTGCTTCCTGTGTGGACGGGGCTCCTCGGCGGCGCGGCGGCGCAGCAGGCGCTCCCCACCGCCCGCTGTCAGGACTCGCTGGAACGTGATGCCGCCAGCAAGGTCATGCGCCTGCTGCGCGACTGCGTAACCAGCGCCAGCATCGAGATCGCGGACGGCTGGACCTTCGACGGCGATGACCACTTCATGTATGCGCAGGACCCACCGGGCGGGCAACTGGCGGCGGGCGTGCTGCGCGTGGCGCAGGGCACGGCGACTGTGCAGGACGTCACCATCGATGGCCGGGGGCTGACGCAGCCGTGCCGCTTCGAGCGTGACGATGTCGTCTCCGGCGTTGCCATCGCGGGAGCCAGCGGCGCCGTGCAGCGGGTTACGGTGCGGCGCTTCACCCGGCCTCAGTCACCCAGCTCCGAGCCGCTGCCGGATTACCAGCGGCAGGCCTGCGGAACCGGCGTGCGGATCACTGGCGCTGCCGCCAACGTGACGGTCAGCGACAGCACGCTGGAGGACCTCGGCTACGCCGGCGTCGTCATCGACGCCGGCATGGCGACTGTCAGCCGCAACGCCATCCGGCGCGCGGCGGTGCTCGGGGTGTTCGCGTTCAACGGCGCGCGGGTGCGGGTGACCCCGGAGAACCAGATTCGCGAGGGCCACGTGGGCGTGCAGTTCGAGGGAGCCGGCACGAGCGGCCGCATCGCGGGCAATGTCGTTGCCCACATGGATGAGGCCGGCATCGTGGTGATTGATCGCGCGCAGGCATCCGTCGCCAACAACGTCATCGAAGATGCCGCGAACACGGGCATCTCGGTCAAGTTCGGTGGCCGGGCCGCGCTGACCGACAACCGGGTGACGGGCGGCATCTTCGGGATCGCGGCGGACGCGGCCGAACTGACGATGAGCGGCAGTTCGGTCACTGGCAGCAGCATCGGGATCGGCAGCTTCACCGGCGCGCAGATCACCGTGCGGGAGAGCCACGTGCGCGACTGCAACTATGGCATTGGCGCGGCGTCGGGGCAGATCATCATCCACGATTCCAGCGTGGTCACCTGCGCCGGCGCCGGTGTGCAGGCGGAGCAAGGCGGCACGCTGGAGGCGCACGGCGTGCGCGTGACGCAGTCGCAGGTTGGGCTGCGGGCGCAAAGTGGGAGTACCGCCACCGTGACGAACAGCGCGTTCAGCCGCAACACGTTGCGCGGTGTCGTGGCGGTGCAGGGCAGCCAATTGACGCTGGAACGCAGTTCGCTGACCGATGCGGGGGAGTACGGCATCCTGCTCACCGATCCGGGCACGACCGGGATCATCACCGACACGCTGGTGAGCGGGGCCACGGTGCGCAGCGTGGAAACGATGGATGGCGCGCGGCTGACGGCCAGCGATCTGCGCGTGTATGGCGGGGTGCTGGGCATCTACGTGGCCGGGCTGAACAGCGTGGCGGAGATCTCCGACAGCTTCATCGCTGGCGCCGGCACGAACGTCTCTGTCGTCGGCGGCGGCGAGGCCACGCTGACCCGGCTCTTCAGCGCCGGGGGCGAGGTCGGCGTGGCGGTGCGGAGCGCAGACGCCCGCGCCACCATCCGCGAGAGCACGATCCAGCAGGCGACCCTGAACGGCGTGCAGGCCATCGACGGGGGCTGGGTCAGCGTCGAACACAGCGAGGTGCTGGATGCAGAGGGCACGGGTGTCCTTTTGCGCCGGGACGAGGCCCCTCTCCCCGTTTCGCTGCTGGAGATGGATGCGCAGGGCTGCGTGCAGGACGAGGTGCGCCTTCCCGGCGGGCGCCACTCCCACGCATTCCTGACGGTGCAAAACCACGATACGCAGCTTCGCCGGCTGGTGGTAGACGAACTGGGGCTGACGCAGGATGTGCCGCCAGCATCGCAACGCAGCATCGAGCTGGGCGGCGACGTCGGGAGCTTTCGCATCCGGTGCGAGGTAACGGAGATCACGGAAATGGAGCGCACGGCGGTGCTGCGCTTCGTGCCGCCAGCGGAGATTGCGCGGCCGGCGTCGCCGGGGGAGCGGCTTGTGGTGACGGACAGCGTGATCCGGGGCGGCAAGTACGGCGTGTATGCGCATGGCCCGGCGCTGCTGGCCACGGTCAGCGATTCCACCATCACCGGCGCCGTCGCCGATGGCGTAGTCGCGAGCCGGGACGCGACCGTCTCGGTTCGCGGAACTGCGATCAGCGACACGGGCGAGGCCGGGATCGAGGCGCGGGAGGGCGCGCAGGCCACGATCACCGGCAACATCATTGAAGACGCCGGGACGATAGGGATCCGAGCGTTGAGCACGGGCACGACGGCCACCGTCACGGACAACCAGATCAGCGGCGCCGGAAGCGCCGGCATCACGATTTCCGAATCGGCCAGCGGCACGGTGCTGGACAATGTCATCAGCGAGAGTGGCGGCTGGGGCATTGCCGCCAGTGGCGCCGGAACCTCGGGCGCCATCCGCGAGAACACGGTGACGGGCGGCGTGGCCGGGATTGCGGTTGACAGCGGCGCGTCCGCCAGTGTTGGCGGCAACACCGTGGAGCGCGCCCATGAAACCGGCGTCATGGTGGTGAACGCGACGGCCTCGGTGACGGGCAACGTGATCCGCGACCCGGGCCGGGTCGGCGTGCAGGCGCTCGACGGGGCCACGCTGCTGGCGCTGCGTAACGAGCTGACCAGGAACGGCGCCACGCCGATCACCGGCATCCGGCTGGAGCCGGGGGTACGCGGCGCCGTGCAGGACAATGCCTTCAGCGGGTTCGTCGCGCCCGGCGCCTGCGGCCTCGATCTGCCAGCAGACGCCGCTGCGCTGGATGTCAACGGCAACACCATCGCGCCAGCCACGGCGCCACTCATCTGCGGGCCAGCGCCAGCGCCCGCCGCCACGCCGCTGGCGACACCGGTGGCGGCGACGCCCTCACAGGCAACGCCTGTGGCCGCGCCCTGAGACCCCGTACCCCGTACGGGCGGCGCCGCCCATCCTCTCCCCCATCATCGCCGCACGATTCGCGCACAGGGAGGATGCCATGATCCGGACGACCTCACGAACCTTGTGGACGATGCCGCCGCGGCTGACCGCCGCGTTCCGCTGGGCGCCGGTGGCGCTCAGCGCGTTCCCCGCGCTGGCGATGGCCGCGCCCACGCTGGCGCAGGATGCCACCCCGGTGGCCGGACAGCCCTGCACGGCGGTCATCGTGAACGATGCCGCAGCGAGCGTTCACCGCCTGCAGGCCGATTGCGTCACGGATCAGCCGCTCTTCGTCACGAACGGCTGGACGTTCGATGGCGGCGGCCACACCATCACCGCCGTGGATCCGCCCGGCGGCCGCCTGCAGGGCGCGGTGCTGGCGGTCATCGACGGCGCGGGCGATGTGCGCGATGTCGTCATCGATCGCAGCGGCCTCACGGAACCCTGCGCGCTGGATGGCAGCGAGACGGCGCTGAGCGGGGTGCTCTTCCGCGACAGCGCCGGCGCCGCGCAGCGGGCGCCGGTGCGCGACCTCGACCGCGCCCTCCCACCCGGAGCCGTCGAAGCGGGATCCCCGCCCTACCGCGAAGTGTGCGGCGACGGGATCGCGGTGATCGGCCCCGGGGCGGCCGCCGAGATCGCGGACAACGTGCTCGCCGCCGCGACACCCACGCCGTAGCGGGCGCCACCAGCCAAAACGAGGCGCAGGTCAGGCGGCGCCTCTCCGGGCCTGCGTAGGCGTTCGGGCATGGCGTTACACCACGCTTGGTAGTGTCTGATCTTGCCTATACCACTAGATGTGGTATGCTTTGCCTGTCGATAACGCAATGGGTGCCATTTCGGCACACACTATCGACCTGAGCAGGCCCGGTAGTCGTCATCAATTGCCCGCTTGTCAGGGGTGTACGTACACCCTATGATGAGCGCAGCAGGAGTCCCGTCCCGGGTACCCGCTCTGCCACCCGCAACAAAACCCGCGCTGGTTCCCAGCTTTCTGGCCGTCGTTGGCCGGGGGTGGAATCCGCGCCTGGCCTGATCCCCCAGTTGAGATCGGGCCGCTATCTCGGAGGGAGATAGCACACGGGCTGCGCCGGTTGGCGCGGTTTCGGTGTCAGCCAGGCAAGGCGCTGGTTGACCCGGCCTTCGGGCGAAGGCAGGGCTGCACGATCAGCCCGCAATGGGGGCGGAGACCATGGTTCTGGAACAGGGAGCAAGCATCTTCTCCACCAACGGCCACGCCAGCGCGGATCACGCGCGGTTCCTCGGCCGGCTGGTGCGCAAGCGCGATGGCCGCCTCGCGCCCTTTGACCGCTCGCGCATTGCGCACGCGGTCGAGATGGCGGTGCGCGCGGAACTGGGCTGCCCGTTCCCGGACCCCATCGCCTCGGCCGCCGCGAAGCAGGTCGACGCGGTCGTGGACAAGGTCCTCGCCGGGCTGCCGACCGTGCCCGAGGGCGAGGTGGTCACCAGCGTCGAGGAGCTGCAGGACGAGGTCGAGCGGGGCCTGATGGCCGCCGGCGCCTTCGCTGTGGCCCGCCGCTACATCATCTACCGCGAGGCGCGCACCCGCCGCCGCGAGGAGCAGGCGCTGCGCCTGGTCGATGGCGACGGCACCGAGGTGCTGCTGAACCTGGCGCTGCTGCGCTCGTGGATCGCCGAGGCCTGCGCCGGCTTCGAGGACCGCGTTTCCGCCAAGGCGATCGCCGAGGAAGTGCTGGCCGGTCTCCACTCCGGCGCCGCCCTCACCGATCTGGAGCGCTCCATCTCCCTCGCCGCGCGCACGCGCATCGAGGTGGACCCGGCCTACTCCTTCGTAGCCGCGCGTGGCCTGCTGCGCGGGCTCTACGCCGAGGCGATGGGCCGCCGCGTGGGCATCGACGAGGCGCACGCCGCCTACGCCGCCGCCTTCCCGGAATACATCAAGCTCGGCGCCCAGAAGGAGCTGCTCAGCGACGAACTGCTCGGGTATGACCTGGAGCGCCTCGGCGCGGCGCTGCACCCGGAGCGCGACTTCCAGTTCCAGTACCTCGGCCTGCAGACGCTCTACGACCGCTACCTGATCCACACGCAGGGTCGCCGTATTGAGCTGCCGCAGATGCTGTGGATGCGCGTGGCGATGGGCCTGGCGCTGCAGGAGGAGAACCGCGAGGAGCGGGCGATCGAGTTCTACAACCTGATCTCCTCCTTCCGCTTCTGCCCCTCCACGCCGACGCTGTTCAACGCCGGCACGCGCTACCCGCAGCTCTCCTCCTGCTACCTGACCACCATCGCCGATGACCTCGGCGACATCTTCAAGAACGTGCGCGACAACGCCCTGCTCTCCAAGTGGAGCGGCGGCATCGGCAACGACTGGACGCAGGTGCGGGCGCTCGGCTCCCACATCAAGGGCACGAACGGTCAGAGCCAGGGCGTGGTTCCCTTCCTGAAGGTGGCGAACGACACCGCCATCGCGGTGAACCAGGGCGGCAAGCGCAAGGGCGCCGTCTGCGCCTACCTGGAGGCGTGGCACCTCGATGTCGAGGAGTTCCTCGACCTGCGCAAGAACACGGGCGATGACCGCCGCCGCACGCACGACATGCACACCGCCCTCTGGGTGCCGGACCTGTTCATGCAGCGGGTGGAGCAGAATGGCGAGTGGGTGCTCTTCTCCCCCAGCGACGCACCCGATCTGCATGATTGCTACGGCAAGAACTTCCAGCAGCGTTACGAGGCGTACGAGCTGGCGGCGTCACGCGGCGAGATCAAGAACGTGCGCCGCCTGCGCGCCGTTGACCTGTGGCGCGCCATGCTGACCGCGCTGTTCGAGACGGGGCACCCGTGGATCACGTTCAAGGACCCCTCGAACGTGCGCAGCCCGCAGGATCACGCCGGGGTGGTGCACAACTCCAACCTGTGCACGGAGATCCTGCTGAACACCAGCGGCGATGAGGTGGCGGTTTGCAACCTCGGGTCCGTCAACCTGCTGGCGCACGTCAGCGAGTACGGCATCGACCACGAGAAGCTGCGCGAGACGGTCAGCATCGCCATGCGCATGCTGGACAACGTCATCGACCTGAACCACTACCCGATCCCGGAGGCGCGTAACAGCAACCTGCGCCACCGCCCGGTCGGCCTCGGCATCATGGGCTTCCAGGATGCGCTGTGGCAGCTCGGCATCGGCTACGCCTCCGAGGCGGCGGTGCAGTTCGCGGACGAGTCGATGGAAGCGATCTCGTGGGCGGCGATCATGGCTTCCACCCAGTTGGCGGCGGAGCGCGGGGCGTACCCCAGCTTCCCCGGCTCCAAGTGGGATCGCGGTCTACTGCCCATCGACACCGTGGCGCTGCTCTCCGAGGAGCGCGGCGAGACGGTGAACGTGGCGCTGGACGCCGCTCTCGACTGGGAGCCGGTGCGCGCCGCCGTCAAGCAGCACGGCATGCGCAACAGCAACTGCATGGCTATCGCCCCGACGGCGACTATCGCCAACATTCAGGGGGTCAGCCAGAGCATCGAGCCGCTGTACACGAACCTGTATGTCAAGAGCAACCTCTCCGGCGAGTTCACGGTGGTGAATGAGCGGCTGGTGCGGGAGCTGGATGCGCGCGGCCTGTGGGACGCGGACATGCTGGAGGACCTGAAGTACGAGGATGGCTCGGTGCAAAACATCGAGCGCATTCCGGACGAAATCAAGGAGCGCTACCCGACCTCCTTCGAGGTGGACGCCACGTGGCTGATCGCCGCTGCGGCGCGCCGCCAGAAGTGGATCGACATGGGGCAGTCGCTGAACCTGTACGTGGCGGAGCCGAGCGGCCGCAAGCTGAGCGAGCTGTACACGGAGGCGTGGAAGGCGGGCCTGAAGACGACCTACTACCTGCGCTCGCGCGGGGCGACGCAGAACGAGAAGTCGACCATCGACATCAACCGCCGCGGCGTGCAGCCGCGCTGGATGCGGGCCCGCAGCGCTTCCGCCGATGTCGCGATCAAGCGCGAGGCGGCGCCCATGAACGTGGCCCCGGTGGCCCCTGTCGCGACTGCCTCGGCCCCGATCCTGCTGACGCCGGAGAAGCTGAACGGCGCCGGCCACGACAGCTCGGGCGACGAGTTCATCTGTGAGGCGTGCCAGTAGGGGCCCTCACGCCGCTCCGGCGAGGAGCCCTCACCCCAACCCCTCTCCCGATGCGCAGGAGAGGGGCTTCGACACCGGAGAATTCGACGACACGCCGTGTGGTAGCGAGCAGGCCACCTCCCGGCAACGCGCCAGCTCCCCTCTCCCGCGCATCGGGAGAGGGGCTGGGGGTGAGGGCTCTCCCGGAGGGCGTCTCACAGAGATGGAGATATCGGCCATGGTCGCAACCAGCAACGGAACCCGTACCCTCTCCTTCGATGACTTCGACGAACCGCAGTCGGCGTCGGCTGCGCAGCCCGAGGCGCCAGTCGCGGTCGCCGCGGCCATGCCGGCTGCGGTCGCTGCGGTGATGCCGATCCCGGCGCACCCGAAGCGCCTCGAAGCAGATGCCAAGCGCCTCATCAACAACACGGCGGTGGACGTCAACGCGCTGATGCCGCTGAAGTACGAGTGGGCGTGGGAGCACTACCTCAACGGCTGCGCCAACCACTGGATGCCGACCGAGGTGGCGATGGGCGCCGATATCGCCGAGTGGAAGGGCGACAAGCTCAGCCCGGACGAGCGGCTGGTCATCATGCGCAACCTCGGCTTCTTCGCCACCGCTGAAAGCCTCGTGGCGAACAACATCACCCTCGCCATCTTCCGCCACGTCACCAACGCGGAGTGCCGCCAGTACCTGCTGCGGCAGGGCTTCGAGGAGGCGATCCACACCCACACCTTCCATTACATCGTGGAATCGCTGGGCCTCGATGAGAACGAGATCTTCCAGATGTATCACAACATCCCGGCTATCGCGGCCAAGGATGAGATGGAGATGCGTCTGACCTCCGCCGTGATCGATCCGGACTTCTCCACGGAAAGCTTCGAGGGGCAGCAGACCTTTCTGGAGAACCTGATCGGCTACTACGTGATCATGGAGGGGATCTTCTTCTACGCCGGGTTCGCCATGATCCTCTCCTTCCACCGCCAGAACCGCATGAAGGGGATCGGCGAGCAGTTCCAGTACATCCTGCGCGACGAGACGATCCACCTGAACTTCGGCGCCGACCTGATCAACGGCATCAAGCAGGAAAACCCCGGCCTGTGGACGCCCGAGTTCCAGGAGCAGGTGATCCAGAACATCCGCGAAGCGGTAGAGCTGGAGATCGCCTACGCGGCGGACTGCCTGCCCACCGGCGTCCTCGGCCTGAACGTCGGCCTGTTCGACGAGTACGTGAAGTACATCGCGAACCGCCGCCTGGAGCGTATCGGCCTGCCGCAGCAGTACAAGGGCGCGCGCAACCCCTTCCCGTGGATGAGCGAAACGATCGACCTGGGCAAGGAGAAGAACTTCTTCGAGAGCCGGGTGACGGAATACCAGCGCGGGAGCAGCCTGAGCTGGGATTAGGCTCCTGATTCAGTCGCATGGAATTCGAATGGTCGCCGCTCCGAGAGGAGCGGCGATCTGACATTTCTGACATATTCGTGATATCGTCCGCGTGATGCGCCGGGAAGCGATAGACACATTCATTATTGAATCTTCTATTGAATCTCGTGCGCTTACAGCCATCTCACCAGAGGACGAGACCACTCATGGATAAGCACCTGCTCACCTCCATTGATCCCGCAGTCATTGGAGAGCGGTTGGCGGAGGCGCGCCGCGCGCGTGGGCTGACCCAGCAGCAGGCGGCGGATGTGATCGGCGTGGCCCGCACCACGATCACCGCCATGGAAAAGGGCGAGCGGCGTCCGCGCGCCACGGAACTGGTGAAACTGGCGCAGCACTACGGTCAGCCAGTGCAAGAGTTTGTGCGGGCGGAAGAGGCGACCCCGAGGCCGGACTTCATCGTGCAGTTCCGGTCGCAAAGTCCTGGAGACGAAGCCGAACCCGATGTGCGGCAGTTCCAGCGGTTCTGTGAGTGGTACGTGGAACTGGAGAAAATGCTCCAAGCTCCCCTTCCTCAACACTACCCCGCGGTGTATGACATTTCGGGTTCGTCTCCGGAGCGCGCGGCCGAAGAGGTCGCCGCGTCCGAACGGAATCGGTTAGGGCTCGGCGACGGCCCAATTGATGACATCTGGGGATTGTTGGAGAGTGATATCGGGTTGCGGGTATTCGCATACCCCATGGATTCGTCCAGCATCGCCGGAATGTTCAACTACTCGCCTGAATATGGTGGGTGTATCGCCGTCAATGCCAATCATCCAATTGAACGGCAGCGCTGGAGCGCTGCCCATGAGTACGCCCACTTCCTGACAGACCGGTACAAGCCGGAAATCTCCGTGTTGCGTACCAGGCGACGCAAGCCAGGGAGCGAACGCTTTGCCGATGCCTTTGCCATGAACTTCCTCATGCCTGCCGCAGGCCTGACGCGCAGATTCACGGCAATGCGTCGAGCTCGCTCTTCGCCGATCACTCCGGCAGACTTGCTGGCGCTGAGCCACCGCTACGGCGTCTCGGCCAAAGCCATGACGCTGCGGCTTGAGGAACTGCAACTCCTGACTGCGGGCACGTGGGATCGTCTCGATGATGGCGGGTTCAAGTCGCAGCAGGCGAAGAAACTCGTTCCGCTTTCGCCGCGCGTGGATCAGACGCCAACGCGGTACGTCTTGTTGGCGGCGCGTGCGCTTGCCGAGGCAAAGCTCACCGAGGCCGAACTGGCGCGACGGCTGGGAACCGATATTGTAAGCGCCAGAGCTCGTGTGCAGGAACTCAGCAGTGAATCGACGCTGACAGACGACGGGTATTGGCGCCAGGCATCGCTCGATCTTACCGCTGCACTCACAAGCGTCCCCTGAGGTGGCGCTGCCATTCTCGCGTGGTTCTGTGGTCCTGCTTGACGCCTGTTCGCTCATAAACCTCTATGCGACAGGCTATCTCCCAGAGATTTTGGCAATGGTCCCGGCACGCTGCGTCGTCACCGATGTCGTGATGGGGGAGGCGCTCTTCCTGCGTCGTCATGACAAGGAAGGTGTTGCTGACGAGCGTGTTCCAATTCGCTTGCAGCCACTGCTGGATACGGGGCTGCTCAGCGTTGTGTCATCTGAGGATGACGACGAACTCCTCACGTACATCGATCTGACGGCTGAGGTCGATCCCGGCGAGGCAATGACCATCGCGCTTGCAGTGCATCGCGGGTGGCATGTGATGACCGACGACCGCAAGGCACGTCGCGTGGTGAACGAGCGTGGGATAGCCTGCGTTTCATCGTTGGAGTTGGTCCGGCACTGGAGTGCGGGTTCCGCGATATCCGACGCAGTGTTGCGAGGAGCCTTGCAGGCGATCCAACAGCAAGCGCGGTGGAAGCCGGGGCGCGTGCATCCTCTTGCAGACTGGTGGGAGCAGGTTCTCATTGAGGATGCGTGAGCGGCGATCCTAAGACGTTGGCATGTTTCGACCCAATTAACCTCCAGGCGAACCGTCACGGTCAACGTTCGCGAAGCGTTCGCCGTCCTCTTCGCTGACCTGACCCCTGAGGCGATTGACCGCGAAACTGCCCTCGTGCTGGCCGAGGATCGCGCCGAGTAACGAGTGGACTCCCCGCAGCGAGAGAAGCGCCGGCAAGGATACGTCCCTGTATTGACATTCCCTTCATTCTTCGACACTATCTGGCGCATCGATCCCGCACCATCGCGCCACACATTAAGGGATTGGCGCCGCGAACGGACCCCACCCATGGACGCACCGCGCTTCGGTCACCCCCACCTCACCCGCTCGCTGGCGGTCGCCAGTTCGCGGCGGCGCGCGCTGGTGGGCG
>JASGGF010000150.1:0-10991 GCA_047605145.1 Thermomicrobiales bacterium
GCCGCCGCCATACGCGCCGCCGCCAGCGTACGCTCCTCCCGCCGCGCCACCGCGCTTTGGAGCGGCGCCACTCGTGTGGGGCTATCTCGCGCCGATCCCGAGCTACCGCTGGCAGGCAGTGATCGTGTTTGCCCTGTATTGGTTCTTCTTCTTTCCCGGCCTCATCGCCAACATCATTTACTGGAACAAGGCGAAGAATGTGCAGGCGGCGACCGGGATCGCGCCGCGAGGCAAAGGGTGCCTGACCTTCATGCTGGTCTGCGCGCTGCTGTTCCTCCTGCTCTCACTGGGCGTGGCAGCGCTGGCGTAATGCTGCGGCGCGCACGTTCCCTGCCGCTGTAGCATCTGTCGTAGACCGCGATCAGCTGCAACGGGAGCACCTCTATCCATGCTTGGCGTGCCGGCGTTCATCGGGATCACCCTCGCCGTGGTGGCGATGGCGCTGCTGGGCGTCACGCTGGTGCGGCGCTTCGTCTCGCACGACCGGCTGGCCCGCCACACCGACGTGGCGGGGTACATCTACGCGGTGGTGGGCGTCATCTACGGCGTGATTCTGGCGCAGGTGGTGATCGCTGGCTGGACGGAGTATCAGGACGCCCGCACCGCCGCCGCCAACGAAGCCAACGCCGTCCTGAACCTGTACCGGCTCTCCCGGTCCTGGCCGGAGGCCGATCATCAGGCGGTGCGTTCGGCCCTGCTGGCGTATTGCGAGCAAGTGGTGAACGTGGAGTGGCCGGAGCTGGAGGCAGGGGATGTGGTGCGCGCGCTCGACCCGCAGGTCGCAGATCACCTGTGGAGCGTCTACGACCAGGTGGGTGCCAGCCCCGCAGGGCAGACCGCGACCTTCGCCGCGTCCCTCTCGCAACTGGACGCGATGGACGAGGCGCGGCGCACCCGGTTTCTACTGGCGGCCTTCGGGCTGCCGGCGGTCATGAGCGCCACGCTCATTCTGGGCGGGCTGGTCACGGTCGGCTTCACCTATCTCTTCGCCGTGGAGGAGCGGTGGATGCACTGGCTGCTCACCGGCAGTCTCGCCTTCATGGTGGCTCTGCTCTTGCTGCTGGAGTTCCAGCTGGAAACGCCGTTTCAGGGGATCGACGCCATTCCACCTACGGCAATGCAGGTGGTGATCCGGGAGTTGCAACGCTGATGCCAGACGAAATTGTGGTCCTGACGACCGCGCCGAACGAGTTGATCGCCGGATTCTGGCAATCGATGCTGGCGGAAGCGGAGATTCCGGTGCTGGTGCAGCCGCTTGGGGCCGGCTTTGGCGCATGGGGTTCTGCCGCTACCTTCGCCCACCGGCTCTCCGTCCGCGCCGGCGATCTTGAGCGCGCCCGCGAGATTCTGGCCGCCGAGACAGACGGCGCGTGGGACGAGGAGTAGGGCGCCCCGGCCGTCACCCCAGCCGCCGCAGCGCCGCCCGAAGGCCGATAGCATCGTGCGTCTCCGCCAGCACCGCGATTTCTCCGGCTCGCTCGAACGTGACGGCGCGTGGTGTTCCGCCTTGCGGCGTGAAGTAGCCCCAGGCCACCCATCCCCCCCGGTCCCGGCGGAGCACGCCATCCAGCATGGCGGCCTGCGGCA
Organism: Thermomicrobiales bacterium; assembly: GCA_047605145.1. GTDB lineage: Bacteria > Chloroflexota > Chloroflexia > Thermomicrobiales > UBA6265 > JACCXM01. The sequence continues at coordinate 1,588 of JASGGF010000150.1, forward strand.
GGCCGTGCAGCTCCACCTGCACGCAGAGGTCATCCAGTAGGTCTGCCGCCGCCGCGCCCAGATCGGCGCCTTCGCCACGCACCGGCGCCTGCGGCCCGGCGGCATCGACCGCGACGGCGTCCGCCCCGAACATCATCGCCACGGCGGCGTCGAGCAACGCCTGCAGCGCCTGCTGGCGGTCATGGGCGTGGACCTCGAGTGTCGCGGTGTTATCCGCCCGCCACGGAGAGTGCGTCGAGGCGCTCATTTCCCGGCTCCCTGACTCCACCCCGGTGGAGTCCACCCTATCGTTCCACGTGAAACCCACGTCATCATGCGAAAACTCTCCCGAACGGACACCCGTGCGATCTGAAGTGGTATCCTCATCAAGTTCCCCGGCGACCCGCAGCGCCTTTCCTTCCCGCACCGCGAAACGGATCCCGTCAACGGTGCGTTTCAGGGTGCGGAAAGGAGCACAGGATCGCCGGATGGAACTCTCGATACCGTGGACCGTTGCGCAGCCGGTGGCTGTCGAACAGCAGTTGCCTGCACGCAGGAGTCAGGGATTGACCTCGGACGATCCGGATCTCGTCGGGCGTGCCCGCGCGGGCGACCAGGTCGCCTTCGCGACATTGTTCGAGCAATATCACGCTCCGATCCTGAACTACCTGCATCGCATGGTCGGTGACCGCGCGATGGCAGAGGATCTTACTCAGGATACCTTTATCAAGGCGTATAACGCGCTGCCCTCGACACGGCCCGATCTGGCCTTCAAGCCCTGGCTGTACCGCATCGCCACCAACACCGCCATCAGCCAGCTCCGCCGCCGCAAGATCGTGCAGTGGATTCCGTTCATGCCCGGGCATGACCACGCCAGCGATCAGTCGATCGAGCGCTCCGTGGGGCGGCGGCAGGATATCGAGCAGACGCTGTCCAAGCTGCCCCAGCATTACGCATCGGCGTTGCTTCTGCGACACTACCAGGGTCTCTCACTGGCAGAAACCGCCGATGCTCTGGGAATCACCGAAAACGCGGCGAAACTTCGTCTCTTTCGCGCCCGCAAGGCGTTCGCAGAAATCTATGGCAGCGCAGATGCTCTGGACGCACCCCGCGAGTGGGAGGCAAGGTAGTGATCTCCCACGAACGAGCTGAACAACTGATCTCGGCCCGAATGGACGCCCCCCTGACCCCGGGGGAGCACCATGAGTTGCAGGCACACCTGGCGGCGTGCCCCACCTGCCGCGTCTTCGTCATGCAGGCGGATGACATCTCCCGCGGGCTGACCGGCATGACGCGCCTGGCGCCCAGCCCGGCGGTGTCGCGGGCGGTCATGAGTCACGTGCATGAGCAGCAGTCCGGCTGGGCCTGGCTGCGCACCACCCTTCAGGCGCTGTCGTCGCCGGGCATGGCGGCGGTGGCCAGCATGGCGTTGATCGTGGCGCTGGCGGGTGTGCTGTACGTGGCGGTGAACGCGCCAGGCCGGGTGACCCAGACGGTAGGCCAGGGTGTGGCGTCGGAAGAGACGATTGCGGCCATCGCGGATGCGCCGTTGCCAACTGAAATCCCCACCCGCGCCCCGGAGCCGAAAGCCACCGAGGCCCCGGCCGTGGCGATTGCGCCGACCAAGGCGCCGGAGCCCACCGCGACCCGCGAGGCGCGCATGGTGCAGCCGGCCGCGACCAAGGCGCCGGCGACGAAGACGCCAGTGACCCCGACGCCCGTGCCCGTGGCGACGGAAGCGCCGGCAGACGAGCAGCCAGACATTCAACAGGTGGACTCGCCCCCGATTCAGCCAGTGGACGATGGCCCAACCTATGAGGAGCCATCCTCCGAGGATCCGGCACTGGCGATGGCCAGCGAGCCGGCGGCGGATCAGGCGACGGTCGAGCTGGCCCAGGAGGCCGATCCCAACGCGGTGGACACGGCGCCAGTCGAGGAGGCGCAGGGAACCGAGCCGGAGCCGGTGGTGGATCAAGTCAGCGATGCGCCGGCTGATGACACCCAGGTGGAGCAGGACAACAGCGCCCCCACCGACGATGGTAGCCAGGATGGCGTGAAGGACGAAGGCTCTTCGGATGTTGCTTCCGATCCGGAGCCGACCCGACCGACCGGCACGCTGCCGCTGGACACTATTGCGGCCCTGAACGGTGTGCAGACCGCGCCTGATGTGAGCCTGCCGCCGCCGCCGATGGACCCGATGCAGCCGGATCAGTCCTTCCTGCCGGTCACGCCGACCCCGGTTAGCGACGGCACCCCGACGCCGGAGCAGGGTGGCGACACGAGCGGCGGTGAAGCGACCGGCGGCGAGGCTCCGCAACTGGCGGAGGCCTACGACGATGGCAACGGCATTACGGCCCTGCTGCCCGATTCCGCGGTGCTTGACCCAGCGGTGGCTGAAGCGCCGGTTGATGCCCCGGCCGACACGTGGACCGAGACGACCGACGAGCGCAACCGGGACGGCAAGAAGGACCGGGACCGCAAGAAGGGCGGCTCCTACGAGAACCCGCAGACCGCCTGGGGTGAAGACCAGCCACTGGCCTGGACCGGTTCTGACAGCGTGCTGATGCAGCAAGAGCAGCCGGTCGTGCTGGCGCAGGAGTCGGACTACCCGGTCGAGGCGCAGCAGACGACGGATGATCAGCCGGTGTATGACGATGGCACAGGGACGACGGACCCGGCGGTCGCCAGCGACGGCTCGGATGCTGCGGCGCCGGCTGACGGCGAGAGCGCCGATGCCCCGCAGATCGATCCGGCGACCGGCATGGCGATTGACCCGGCGACCGGCTACCTGATCGATCCGAACACGGGGTACCTGCTGGACCGCGTCAATGGCCGGGTGATTGATCCGCGCACCAGCTACGAGGTGCACGTCCAGACTGGCCTGCTGATCGACCCTGCCACCGGCGCGCTGCTGGATCCGAACACGTTGCAGGTGGTGGTGCCGGCGGGCTTCTTCGACGACGATACGCCGAACTACGATCCGAATGATCCTGCCATGCGCGGCGAGATCGAGACAGTCGTGGACGACAATTACAACAACGCTTCCATCAAGATGGAGCCGCCAACCGATGGCCCGGTGCAGCCGGTGGGACCGATTACGGTGCCGACCGAGGCCGGGGATTCCGTCGAGATTTCCTGACCCCGCCCACGAACAGAGATACACGCAATCGACTCGCCCCGTTCCTGCCCCGGCAGGGACGGGGCTCGTTGTCACCCGCAGTGACCATCTGGCACATCTGGGCGCGGGATGGCCGGGCAGGTACGCTGGTCTAGCCCTCGACCGCTCCCTGCATAGCTGATGGGGTTGCTCGTGAACGAAGCCAGGTTGCCGGTGGAATTTCCCTTTGGCCGCACCGTGGTCACGGTCGCGGTCGGTGATCTGCTCAGCCAGGGCGCGGAGATGATCGTGCTGCCTGCCAACTCGCGGGGCGTGCTGGGAGCGCTCTCCACGCCCGGCCTGAACGGGCTGCGCTCCCTCGGCGGCTCGGAGATCGAGCGGCAGGCGATGGCGATGGCCCCGCTGGACCTCGGCGCGGCGGTGAGCACCGGCGCTTCCGGGCTGAGCGAGCGCGGGGTCCACACCGTCATCCACGCCGTCGTCCACCCCGCGCTGGGGGAGCGCGCCCGGCCAGAGCACGTGCGGCGCGCCATCCCGGCGGTGCTGAAGGCAGCATCCGCCGCACCGCACTACACCCTGGCGCTGCCGCTGTTGGGCGTTGAATCCGCCGCCGCGCCGGATGACATGAAGGTGGCGATCAACGCGCTGGTGGGAGAAGTCGTGGCGGGCATTCGCCGTTCGTACCCGCGCATTGACCGCATCACCGTGGTGTGCCGCTTCGATGAGCAGGCGCGGCTGGTCCGGCTGGCGCTGGCGCAGGCGCGCGAGCGCGCGTGGGTGCGCGCCTCCTGATGCAGGATATTCCTCGCATTCCGCGCCGCACTCCTATGGCCTGGCGCCTGGCCGCGCTGGCGGATCAGCGCCGGATCGATGCGTGGTTGCGTGCCTTTGGAGCAGCGGCGCTACCGCTGGTCAGCAGTGGCCGGCTGGCCGCGATGGATTTGCCACCGGACATCGCGCAGCAGGCGCTGCGGCGTGTGCGTTCGCTGGCGGATTGGCCGGTGGCCTGGACCTGGGCGGCCCAGCGCTACCTGAGCGAGTCGCGCACCCACCAGCGCATGGGGCGGCGCGCGGAATCGGCGCTGGCGCAGCGGCACGCCGCGCTGGCGTATCACCTGGCCAGCATCCTGGTCTTCGATGACGCGCGGACGGTGCGCACCCTGCGGGACGCCTGCTCCACGCTGTATGCGCAAGCCACGCTGGTTTTGCAGCCGACCATTCGCCGCGTTGAGATCTGGTGGCGCGCAGAGCGGCTCCCGGCGTACCTCGCGTTGCCAGACGATCCACAGGGACCGGCGCCGCTGGTGGTGCTGCTCAACGGCTCCTCGACCAGCAAGGAAGAGACCCTGCTCTGGACGGCGTCGCTGCGCGCCGCCGGCTTCGCCGTGCTGGCGCTCGATTGGCCGGGCAGCGGCGAGAGCGCCTTGAGCGTGCCGCCGACCGCCGATTGCGCCGATTTCACGCACGGCCTGTTCGCCTTCGCGGAGCTGGATCCCACGTTGGATGCCCGCCGGGTGGCGCTGCTCGGGTTCAGCCTCGGCGGCGCTGTGGCGGCGCTGGGGGCAGCGCATGACCGCCGCGTGGCCGCGCTAATCGCCGTGACCCCGCCCTTCGATCCCCGGCCCTGGTTTGACCGCACCCAACCCCTGATGCGCCGGCACATCGCGGCGATTGCCGGCGGGCTGGATGCGGCGCGCCGCCTCTGCGGCGACTTCGCGCTGCCGGGCGTGCTGGAGCGGATCACGGCGCCGGTGCTGGTGCTGGGCGCAGGCCGCGACCTGATTGTGCCGCCAGAGGAAGCGCTGCGCTACTGCGCCGCCGCCGGGGCGCGCGGCACGCTGCTCTGGTACCCGGATGGCGGCCACGGGCTCTATGATGAGATGGACGACTGGATGCCGGAGGTGGCTACCTGGCTGCACGAGCGGTTCGGAATGGCGGGGACGTCCACCCAGGTGGAGAAGGGCGCGCCGGTGGCGGCGTCTTGACGCCGCCCCGGCGGCTCCCTACACTCCGGCGCGCTCCGGGCAGCGCGCAGTGGCCGGAGCCGGCCAGCACCCCTGCCGTTCATTTCGCCGGACGTCCGCGCATCGCACAGGCCATCGAGTGGCCACACCCTGCCCGAGGCGTTGATGGCGACGGATGAGCTGCTGGACGAAATCCGCGAACTGATCAGCGAGCGGGAAGAACTCGGCATTCGCGGCCTCACCGACCGCCTCGGCCCCTCGGACTGGGCCGATATCCTCGTCCGCCTCGACGACGACGAAGTTGCCGTCCTCATCGCCTCCCTGCCGCTGGACGAGTTGCCGGAGGTGCTGGAGGAGTTGGACCCCGCCAACGCGGCGGCGATCCTGCGCCTGCAGCCGCGCGAAGAGGCGGCGGACCTCCTCGAAGCGATCGACCCGGACGACGCCACCGACATTCTGGCCGAGATTCCGGACGAAGACCGCGAGCTGATCCTGCGGGCGATGGAGCCGGAGGAAGCGGCGGAAATCCGCGAGCTTTCGGCCTACCCGCCGGACACCGCTGGCGGCCGCATGACCCCGGCCTTCGTCGCCATCGCGCCGGATGTGCGCGCAGACGACGCCATCGTGCTGCTACGCCGGGTGGCGGAAGAGGCGGAGACGATCTACTACGTCTATGTCCTCGACGAGGCGGAGCACCTGCTGGGCGTGCTCTCGCTGCACAACCTCGTCCTGACGCGGCCGAACACCCCGGTGCGCGACGTGATGGTGGAGGACCCCATCCGCGTGCGCGCGGACGCCGATCAGGAAACCGCCGCGAACCTGCTGGTGGACAAGAACCTGCTGGCGCTCCCTGTCGTCGATGCGGAAGACCGCCTGCTGGGCATCATCACGCAGGACGACGTGGCGGACGTGCTGGAAGAGGAGACCACCGAGGACTTCGAGCGGATCGGCGGTTCGCAGCCGTTGGAGATGCCGTACCGCTTCGCCGGGCCGCGCCTGCTGGTGCGGCGGCGCATAGGCTGGCTGCTCTTCCTCTTCCTCGCCGGATTGCTGACCAGTCAGGTGCTGCAGCACTTCTCTGAGCGGCTGGAGGGCGTGCCGATCCTCGTCGCCTACATCCCGCTGATCATCGGCATCGGCGGCAACGTCGGCAGCCAGACGGTGACCACGCTGGTGCGCGCCATCGGCGTCGGCGAGGTGCGCCTGAGCGACGTGGGCTGGGTGCTGGCGAAGGAGATGGTGGTGGGCCTGACCGTCGGCCTGATCATGGGCATCGTTGGCTACCTGCGGGTGGGCGTGCCCGAGGGGTTCCAGATCGGCCTCGTGGTCGGCGCCACGATTGTGTGCGTCTCGCTGTGGTCCGCCACGGTCGCGGCCATGCTGCCGCTGGTGCTGGACAAGCTTGGCGTCGACCCCGCCGTCGTTTCCGCGCCGCTCATCTCCACGTTTGTGGATGCCACCGGGTTGCTGATCTACATGACCATCGCCGGCGTGCTGCTGACGCAGATCTGAGCCGGGGCGCCCCCGGCCCAGACCCGCGTAGCCTAGTCGCCGGGTAGCTCGTAGAACGGCGCGGCGACTTCCACCGCGACGGCCCCCGCGATCACGCTTGGCAACGGATAGTAGGGGCCTCGGATCACCGTGATCTTGACCACGAAGCGGTCCACTGGCATATAGATGGATGATTCGTGGGCGATCACACTGTACACCTGTGGGTGCAGCGTCTCGCCGCTAACGGAGAAACAGAGGCCGGCCAGCGTTGGGGCAGTGATCCCATGCCGATCGGCGCGTTCAGATAAGTCCGCGGAGAGCGTGTAAGCGATGTCTTCCGCATCATCGGCCGAGGCAAACTCGGATATCTCCAGTTCGACAATGATGTCCTCCGGGACAATCAGGTGGCGAGGTTCGCCGTAGACATAGCGCTGCGTGGCGACCCAGCCATGCTTTTCAAGCGCCGCCTCGATCAGCAGGTAGTTCGTGGAGGCAGCCACAAGCCCGAGGCTTGAGACGTCCGTCACGGTGACCGGCTGACCCGCCATGCCCATGTCCTCCGCGGTTGGCGCCAGTTCGCTGGCGCTGGCGGGCACGCGGATCAGGGGGAACGAGTAGCCGTAGGGGAGCGCCTCCAGTTGCTCCAGCACGAGCCAGACATCGGGGCCATCCGAGCGGTCGATGGGGGGCAAGCTGGCGACCGGCGCCGGTGTTGGCGTGGGTGCAGGTGTCGGTGTGGCTGTTGGCTCGGGCGTTGGCGTTGGAGCAGGCGTTGGCGTGGGAACGGATGTGGCTGTTGGCTCGGGCGTTGGCGTTGGCGCAGGCGTTGGCGTGGGGGTGGCCGCCAGTGGGCGCGGCGTCGGGGTATGGGTGGCCGCTGCCGGCGCGGTGGGCGTTGGTGATTCCGGAGCCGCTGCCGGGGTGGTCTCCGGATACGCAACCAGGCCGGGAATACTGGCGGCAGTCGCTTCGGGCGGGGCGGTTGCATCCGGCGTCGCTGTTTCCGGAGCAGGCGGAACCGCCTCCGGTTTCGCCACCGCCACGGGCTCTGAGCCGCGCAAGGCATAGAAGAAGCTGTCCAGAACGCCCGGCGAGAAGAAGATCATGCCGCCGCTGACGAGGAATTCGTGAGAATGCCTCAAGTCGTCGTGCGTGAATGCGCGGAGGACCTCGCCGGTTGCTGCGTCGATAACGCGCAGGCCGCGGTCAGTCAGCAGGCCGTAGTCCATGTTGTAGATGCGGCCATCGGCGAAGTAGCTGTCGGTTCCTGAGATTGCGACGGGCAGGGTGGTGATCAGGTTGCCGGTAGCGGCATCCCGTACCTGCAGTTGCTTGTTGTCCGGCAGATAGACGCGCTCTCCGCCAAGGATGGCGCGCTTGTCCGCCGTCCAGACGATCTCGCCGGTGGCCGCATCGAGCGCGAAGGTGGAATCGTCGGTCTCGCCCATCGCCGAATGGTCGTCGGCGAGGACGTACAGCAGCCCGTTGGCATAGGCCAGATCCAGATCGTACTCCGGGATGTACTGCTCCCACAGGAACTCGCCGGTGGTGGGATCGAGAGCGACAACGATGGAGTCGACGTTGTAGTCGCCATCTTCGCGGACGTAGATGGCGTCCGGGCCAGCGACGACCGCATTCTCAGATACCCAATATTCGAACAAATCGTTGTACCAGAGCTGCTTGCCGTCTACCGTGAACGCGGCCACGCCATCGCCGGGAACGTAGATGATGCCATTCTGTACAGTGGGCCAGCGGATGATTCTTCCGGGGTGCGGGGCTTCCCAGAGCGCATCGCCGGTGGCGGCGTCGATGGCGTGCAGGGTGTTGTCGGTCTCGTCCGTGGCGTAGATCACGCCGTCGGCGTAGGCGGTGGGAACACGCGACTCTACCTCGCTGACCCACACCTCCTGCCCGCTGTTCGGATCGATGGCGCGGACATACCCATCGGCGATGATGACGAGGCCGCCGCCCAGAGTGAGGCTGGTTTCCTGCCCGACGGCTTTGGTTTTGGCGTACCACGCGATCTCGAGATCGCCCTCCGGTCCCGGCCCTGCGAAGATGCGGCTGGCGCTGGCGTCGCCATCGGGCATGGGCACGTCAGAAAACGCGGCGTCGGCTTCGGCGGAAACGGCTTCCGCGACCTGTTGGATGGCAAAGAGGGCGCCCGTAGACGGGACCAGCAGCAGGCCATTGGCGATGGCGTTCGCGCTGGACCTCGCCGCGCCACCTTGCACCTGGGCATCCCAGACCTGCTCCCCCGTCTGGAGGTCCAGCGCCACGACGAGCCCGCCTCCCGTTGTGAGGTACACGAGGCCGCCGGCGATCATCGGGGTGTTAACCGGCGCCTGATCTTTCGCTTTGACAATGGTCCAGCGCCATTCGCCGGTGGCGGTGTCCAGCGCCGTCACCGCGTCGTTATAGTGGTACACCACGGTGTCCGCAGTCCCAGCAGTCAGGAGGAGGGGGTACCCGGCCTTCTCCAGCGCGCGCCAGCGCTGCTCGCCGGTGGTGGCATCGACGGCAACGAGTGCGAACCGTTCGTCGTCCTCCGACCAGAAGATGGCGAGGTCGTTGAGCAGCATCACGGAGGCGTCTTCGCTGGCAGGGGCGCTCCAGAGCTTTTTACCAGTGGCGACGTCGATGGCGTAGACGTTCGCAGCGTACTGGTCCCACGCGTTGAGGTAGGCGACACCGCTCTGCACCGCCACAGCCGAACTGCCCCGGCCGGGCAGGGCCACGTTGCGCAGTTGCTTGCCGGTCGCCGCGTCGAGGACGATCAGATCGGTGTTGACGCTGAAATGGACCTTGCCATCCACGACGGTCGGCGCCGATGGTTCGTTCTTGTAATCCAC
>JASGGF010000151.1:0-10947 GCA_047605145.1 Thermomicrobiales bacterium
GCGCGAACATCCGGGTCAAGAGCCCCTCTCCCGCGCATCGGGAGAGGGGTTGGGGGTGAGGGCCGTCGCCTCGAGCCCAGCCTGTTTCTCAATACCTACCCCAGTCAGCCGCGTATCGGGAGAGGGGGGCCAGCCCGCTGCGCCGGTGACAACCAATCGGCTTGCGGTTGCGGCGCCCCAGAGTCCTGCGGGAACTCGCCGCCACCGAAAGCCCCTCGCCCCCCACTTTCGCAAAGGGAGAGGGATTGGGGTGAGGGTCCGTCATTCCGCCCGAAAGCACCCCTCCACGTGGTCATCGACCATGCCGGCGCTCTGCATGAACGCGTAGCAGATCGTGGTGCCGACGAACCGGAACCCCTGCTTCTTCAGCGCCTGGCTCATGGCGTCCGATTCCGGGGTGGAGGCGGGGACCTCGCCGGCGGTCAAACGGCGTTCGCGCGCGGGCGGGGCGAACTGCCAGAGGAAGGCGTCGAAGGAGCCATATTCCTCCTGCGTCCGCAGGTAGGCCTGCGCATTCGTAATCGCGGCGGCGATCTTCAGCCGGTTGCGCACGATGCCGGGGTCCGCCAGCAGGCGCGCCTGATCGGCTTCCGTGTACGCCGCCATTTTCACGGGGTCGAAGCCATCGAAGGCAGCGCGAAAGGCGTCCCGTTTACGCAGGATCGTGATCCACGAGAGCCCCGCCTGAAACCCCTCCAGCAGCAGCAGCTCAAAGAGCTCGCGGTCATCGTGGCAGGGCACGCCCCATTCGTCGTCGTGGTAGGCCGCGTACAGCTCGGAGCCATCGGCCCAGCTGCACCGGGTCCGGGTTGCCGGCTCCGCCATTACAGCTGGTCACGTGGGTCGAGCGCATCGCGCAGGCCATCGCCGACGAAGGTGAAGGAGAGGGTGATCAGCGCCACCGCCAGACTGGGCGCAATCAGCAGCCACGACTGGATGCGGTAGGCCGTCTGCCCGGCCTGAATCATCTGGCCCCACGAGGTTGGGAAGGGCGAATCGAGGCTGACATCCGGGCGCAGGCCAATGCCGAGGTAGGTCAGAACCGCCTCGGCGATGATGGCCCCCGGCACGATGAACGCGCCAGCCACAATGATCGAACTGAGCGCGTTCGGCAGGATGTGCCGGGTGATCTGCCGCGAGGCAGAGGCGCCGCTGGCGCGCGCCGCCTCGACGTACTCCTTCTCCTTCAGGGCCAGCGTGTCGCCGCGCACCAGCCGCGCCACGCCGGTCCAGTTGATGATGGAGAGGGTCACGAAGAGCAGCACCAGCCCGTTCAGCAGGCGGCCAATGGGCGTCTCTCCCAGCGATATCTGCATGATGATGAAGAAGAGCAGCGCCGGGAAGGCGTAGACGATATCGGTAAAGCGCATCAGGACGTTATCGACTGTGCCCCCGACGAATCCGGCCGCCAATCCAACCGGAATGCCCACCAGCATGATCACCAGCATCGGGATGAAGCCGACCACGAGGGAGATGCGGGTGCCGTAGACCAGGCGGCTGAAGACATCCCGGCCATTGCCGTCGGTGCCCAGCGGGTAGTCCCACGAGCCGGTGGTCTTCGGGTTATCAGTCTGGATCCACGCCGCCTGCCGGTACTTGCCGGCCACCTTCAGGTCGCTGACCACCGGGTTATGCGGCGCGATGGCGGGCGCGAAAATGGCGACCGCCGCCAGCAGGACCAGAAACACCAGCCCGGCCATGGCCAGGAGATTGCGCCGGAACTGGCGCCAGGCGTTCGACCACAGGCTGCGCGGCGTGCGCATGTTGCCCAGTGTTCCGGGCAGCGGCGGGGTGGCGGGCGGGGCCTCGGTTCCCAGCGTTGCGACTGCTTGCGACATGGTCTCTGCTCCTCGCTCCGCTAGCGCTGCACGCGGATACGCGGATCGACCAGACCGTAGGAGAGGTCAACCGCTACATTCGCCAGGGCCACCAGCACGGCGTAGAAGATCGCCGTGCCCATGATCACCGAGTAGTCCCGCTTGGAGATCGACTCCACGAATTCGCGGCCCAGACCGGGCGCTCCGAAGATCGATTCGATGATGATGGAGCCGGTCACCAGATCCGCCGCCGCCGGGCCGAGAATGGTGACAATGGGGATCAGCGCGTTGCGCAGCATGTGCCCGCCGATGACGCTGCGGCTGCCCAGCCCCTTGGCGCGGGCGGTGCGCACGAAGTCCTGCCGCTTGATCTCCAGCATGCTGCTGCGCGTGAGGCGGGCGATGTAGGCCATGGTGCCCAGCCCCAGCACGATGCCGGGCAGGATGTAGGCCGGCCCGAACCCGACCCACTCTTCGGGTTTGCGTATCGGGGAAAACGAAAAGGTGCGGCTCAGGAAGAGTAACAAGAGCAAGCCGCTGACGAACGTAGGCACTGAGATGCCAAGCGTCGAGGTGCCGAGGCAGAGGTAATCGATCCAGGTGTTCTGCTTCAGCGCCGCCAGCACGCCCAGCGGCACGCCCACCACCACCGAGAAGATAATCGCGACGATACCCAACTTGGCCGAAACCGGGAACTTCCGGGCGATCAGTTCCTGCACGGACTCTGCGCCCTTTGAGGCGTAGGACGGGCCGAGATCGAAGCGGAATACACCCTTCATGTAGTTGAGGAAGCGGCTGTCGGTGAACGCGTCACCCAGCGCCAGCGGGTTGATGACTCCGGCGTCTCGCGCCGTTGCGAGGGCTTCCGGATTGAACCAGAGCGGCTTGTCCAGCCCGAACTTTTGATCGAGCGCCTTGATGGTGGCCGGCGGCAGCGTTTTCTCCCGGTCCCACGGCCCGCCGGGCGCGCGGTACATCAGGAAGAACGTCACCGCCGAGACCGCGATGATCACCGGGATGATCCAGAGGAGGCGCCGGAGCGCGAATTCGAGCATGGTAGTGGCCCTGGCTGCGGAGGATGCAAACGGCGGGGGAGCCCCATCGCTCCCCCGCCCGAACGGCTAGCCGTTCTTGGTGATGGTCATCAACGAGGAGAACTGCCCCGGCCACTCGCCCTCGGCGGGAGTGGGGGAGTAGCCGGTGACCGCCGGGTTGACGACGAAGTTGGCAGCCGGGTTCATGATGAATGGGCCTGGCTGATCCTGAATCAGGATTTCGCTCGCCTGCCGGTAGTAGTCGAGGCGCTCCTCCGGATCGACCGTGGTGTCGCCCAGGTGCGTCAGACGGTCGAATTCCTCGTTGCAGTAGCCGACCTTGGCGGCAAACGTGGAGTCACAGGTCCAGAACACGCTCAGCCAGTTCTGCGGGTCCGGGTAGTCCTGCGCCCAACCGCCCAGCGTGACCAGTTGCGGGTGGGTGGTGACATCCTTGGAAAGCGAAATCAACGTTGTGCCGTCAGTCGGCTGCAGGACGAGGCTGATCCCGAGGATGTCGCGGTACTGCCCGGCGATCCACTCCGCGCGCTCCTGCGCGCCAGAGCGGTCGCCGTTGTAGTACATCTTGATTTCGGGCAGATTTTCCGCGCCGCCGTAGCTGGACTCAGCGAGGGCCTGCTTCGCCTTTTCAGGGTCGTAGCCAAAGGCGTCCGTTTCGATGGCGCCCGGCGTTCCCGGCGGAATCCAGGACAGGGTGGGGGTGCAGTCGCCAGAGCGGACCTCGGCGCAGTAGGTTTCGCGGTCAAAGGCGTAGGCGAAGGCTTCGCGCACCTTCAGATCGTTGAACGGTTCCAGCGTCAGGTTCATCGTCAGGTTATAGGTGCCGGCCAGCGGGTACGTGACCAGCTGCGCTGCCAGGTCAGGATCGGCCTGCACTTCGGGGATCTGCGGCGGCTCCAGGTTCACCATGTCCAGATCACCGGCGCGGTACGCCTCAAGGGCGACGGCGGCGTCCGGTACGTAGACGTAGTCGATGCCGTCGAGCAGCGGGCGGCCCTGCCAGTAGTTGTCATTCGCCGCGAAGGTCCATTCCTGGCCCTCCGCGATGCTGCTGATCGTGAACGGGCCATTTCCGATGTGGTTTTCGGCGGTCTGCCACCACGTGTCCGGGTCTGCCGCCACGATCTCTGGCTTCACCGGGTAGAGCACCCAGGTGCCGGCGATGGTGTGGAAATACGGGGTGGGATTGACCAGATCCACGACTAGCGTCTGGTCATCGACGGCGTTGGCGCCCAGCGCCGCCTTCGCTGCGTCGTACTCCTCCTGGGTGTAGTCCTTCGATTCGCCGTTCTCATCGATGGTCAGCCCGGCGAAATCCTCGCACCCCACCACCCCGAAGAGGATCGACTGGTACTCGCCCGCCGTCACCGGGTCGCAGGTGCGCTCGATGGCGTACCGGAAGTTCTCCGCCGTCAGCGGCGAGCCATCGCTGAATTTCAGGTCCGGCCGCAGGTGGAAGGTGATCTGCGTGGCGTCGTCGTTGTACTCCCATGACTCCGCTGCGGCCGGAACCGAGTTCTGATCGGTATCGAGCCGCGTCAGCCCCTCGTACGCGAGGGTGAGGATGGCGATCTCATTGGCGTAGGAGCTTTTCTGCGGATCGACGACATCCGGATAGACCAGTTGGTGGATACGAAGGGTGTTGCCCTCGTCTTGCGCCATCGCGATGTGCAAGCCGGGGACCAGCAGCGCCAGAGCTAGGATCACCCCCGCCAGACGACTCAACGCGCGTTTGGATGGATGCATACGTTCCCTCCTTGCCTTGTGGCGCTCACGCTTCCGCATCGTTTGCTGCATGTTTCCGGTACGTTACCGGACAGTTGGAAACCGGTCAATTGCGCCGTATCCCGCCAAAAACGCAAGAACGCGGCCACCCTGCAGGGTGACCGCGTTCCCGAAAAAGACTGCTAGCCCGCTAGCTGCCCTTTTCGATGGTCATGATCGAGCCCAGGTAGCCAGGCCACTCGACCTCGCTGGCGGTCGGGGTATAGCCGGTCACCGCCGGGTTCACCACGAACTTCTGGGTCAGGTTGTAGAGGAACGGCCCCGGCTGATCCTGAACCAGGATTTCGCCAGCCTGCTCGTAGAACTTGATGCGCTCCACCGGATCGACCGTGGTGTCGCCCTGCTCGATGAGCTTGTCAAATTCTTCGTTGCAGTAGCCAACCCGCTTGGCGAACGTGGCGTCGCAGGTCCAGTAGACGCTCAGCCAGTTCTGCGGATCAGGGTAGTCCTGGATCCAGCCGCCTACGAAGAGCAGTTGCGGGTGGGTGGTGGAATCCTTGCGCATCGCGGTGAGCGTCGTGCCGTCGGTCGGCTCGATGGTGACCTCAACGCCGAGGATGTCGCGGATCTGCCCGGCGACCCACTCCGTCTGCTCGCCGCGGCCAGAGGTGTCGCTGTTGTAGTAGAGCTTGATTTCCGGCAAGTTCTCGGGTCCGCCGTAGGTGGACTCGGCCAGCGCCTGCTTGGCCTTCTCGGGATCGAAACCGAAGGCGTCCGTCTCGATGGCGCCCGCGACGCCCGCCGGAATCCACGAAAGAGTGGCGGTGCAGTCACCGGCGCGCAGGTCGGCGCACAGGGTCTCGCGGTCCATCGCGTAGGCAAAGGCCTCGCGCACCTTCGGATCGTTGAACGGCTCCTGCGCCAGGTTCATGGCCAGGTTGAACGTAGAGGCGCTGGGGTAGGAGACGAGCGCGGCGGTGAGGTCCGGATCGGCCTCCACTTCCGGCATCTGCGGCGGCTGGATGGACACGATGTCCAGATCGCCGGCGCGGTAGGCCTCCAGTGCAACGGAGGAATCGTCAACGTAGACGTACTCGATGCCATCGAGCTTCGGGCGGCCCTGCCAGTAGTTGTCGTTCGCCTCGAATGTCCACTGCTGATCCTCGTCAATGGCCGTCACCTTGAATGGGCCATTGCCGATGTGGTTCTCGGCGGACTTCCACCAGTTGTCGGCGTCCTTGGCGACCACCTCGGCCTTCACCGGGTAGAAGACCCACGTGTAGGCCAGGGTGTGCATGTACGGCACCGGCCGCACCATGTCGATCTGCAGGGTCAGGTCATCAACCGCCTTGGCGCCGAGCGCCGCGATGGCGGCGTCGTGCTCTTCCGGCGTGTACTCCTTCGCCTCACCGGCTTCGTCCACCGAGAGGCCTGCGAGGTCTTCGCAGCCCACGATGTCGAAGAGGATCGACTGGTACTCGCCGGCCGTGACCGGGTCACAGGTGCGCTCGATGGCGTAGCGAAAATTTTCCGCCGTCAGCGGCGTGCCGTCGCTGTACTTCAGGTCCGGGCGCAGGTGGAAGGTGATCGAGGTCGCGTCGTCGTTGTACTCCCACGACTCAGCGGCCGCGCCAACCGTCTCCTGCTTGTCGTTGAGGCGCGTCAAGCCTTCATAGATGAGGGAAAGCACCGCAATTTCGGAGGTGAAGGAACTCTTCTGCGGGTCCACCACGTCCGGATAGGTGATCTGCTGCACGCGCAGCACGCTGGCGTCATCCTGCGCCGAAACGCCGGTTGCGACCATTGGCAGGATCATCGCCAACCCTACGACGAGGGAAGCGAGCCTGACCCATAAGCGAGACGTGCGGAGCATTGGCATTCTCCTCTGTCGCGTATACGCGTCGTCCCAAATTCGGCATGCGCCGTGAGATGCCAATGAACCTATCCCAGCACGGGCAACCTGTCAATCCGTAAAAACTACGGAAGTGCGGCCGCGAGGACGATCCTGCTCTCTCAGGCGCCCGCCATGCCGGCCACGAATCCACACACGCCGCCCAGGACGATGACCACCGCTGAATTGAGCCGAAACGCCAGTAACGCCAGCGCGGCAGCCAGCGCGAGGCTGATCGCGAGCGGCGTGGTCAGCTCGGCCTGCGCCAACACCAGGGCCACTGTCGCCATCAAGCCCACGGCGGCGGCGCTCACCCCATCCAGGAACCCGCTCGTCCAGCGCGAGGCGCGCAGCCGGCGCAGCAGCGACTGGCTGACGCTGACCAGTAGGAAGGCCGGGAGAAAGATCGCGACCGTCGCCAGCGCCGCGCCGCCGAACCCGCCAACGAGGTAGCCAACGAAGGTGGCTGTGGAGAAGACCGGGCCTGGCGTGAACTGGCCAATCGCGACGGCGTCCAGCAATTGCTGCTCGGTCAGCCAGCCCAGGTGCTCCACGAAATCCTGCTGCAGGAACGAAATCAGCACGTACCCACTGCCGTAGAGGGTGCTGCCGATCTTGAGGAACTCCCAGAAGAGCCGCCCCGGCGCGTAGGGCTCCAGGCCCGCCGCCATCATCGTCAGGTAGGCCGGCAGGTGAGGGCTGATGAGCGGCGGCGCCGGCAGCAGCGCCACCAGCCCGGTCGCCGATCTCCCACGCCATCCCTCCATGAGCGCGATCACCACGCCGGAGCCGATCAGCACGAGGAGCTCGTTGACCCCTACGTACGCCAGCACGCCGGCGGTCACGGCGGTGGCCAGCAGCAGCGGCCTGGGAGTGATCGACCGGCCAAGCCCCCAGACGGCTTGCACGATGACGGCGATCACGACTGGCGTGATGCCGTTCAGGATGGAGGCCAGTTGCGGTGTCTGCCCGTACTCGACGTAGAGCCAGGCGAAGAGCAACGTGAGGAGCGCGGCCGGGGCGATGAACAACACGCCGCCCGCTACGAGCCCCCGTTTCCCGGCGCGCAGCAGACCGGCGTGCATCACCATTTCGGTGGAGTTGGGCCCGGGGATCAGGTTTGTCGCCGCCAGCATGTCGAGGAAATGGTGATCCGTCATCCACTGGCGGCGCGTAACGACCTCGTCGCGCAACATGGCGATGTGCGCCGCCGGACCGCCAAACGCCGTGGTCCCGAGTTTCAGGGAAACCAGCGCCACTTCGCGCAACGGCGATCCAGAAGCGTCGTCAGGAGGTGGCGGGGAGGACATTACCAAACCCGAAGGAGCCCAGGCCGAGGCCCGGGCTCCCTGTGCAGCGCAATCTATCTTTCGCTCAGTTGATGACGGTGACCGGCGTCCCGACATCGGCCCAGCCGAACATCCACGCCGCGATATCCAGCGGCAGGTTGATGCAGCCGTGGCTCATCGGCGTCCCGAAGTTGTTGTGCCAGTAGGCTCCGTGCAGCGCGTTGCCGAGGTTGTCGAAGTACATGACGTTCGGCACGTCCGGGACCCGGTAGTACTCGTCGCTGATAGTGCCTTCCATCGTCTGCACGTCGTACTTGGAGAGGATCTGGTGGAAGCCGAGCGGCGTCACCGTTTCGGGGACATTCCCCACGCCGGTGCTGACCAGCGAAGTCACTACCAGCTCGCCACCTTCGTAGGCCCACATCCGCTGCTGGGAAATGGAGACCACGATCTCCTTCCACCCGCCCTGCTGCGGCCCCGGCCCGGCCGACCAGTCGCTACCAGAATCGCTGGCCTCGGTCGGCGTGCCCTCCGGCGCCACCCACAGTGATTCATCGTAGGTGGGGACATCTTCCGGCTGCTTGACCGGCTCGGTCGCGATGTTTGACTCGCGCGCCGCCGCATCGCCCACCGGCAAGGGGGTCACTTCATCCGGGCCGGTCTGGCGCAGAATGCCGTTCTCGAAGTACTGCACCCGCGTGCCATCCGGCGCGCGGAACGCTTCCGTCAGTGGGTCGCCAAAGAGGGTGGCGGCGTTGCCATCCGCCCAGAAGCTGAGGAAGGGCTCCCGCACGGTGTGCCCGAAGGAGACGACACTCAGGCAGCCATCGCCGCCCGGCGGGCACACGCTGCGCTCCAGCGCCCGGTCCAGTGCGGCGGAGGCGCCGTTGTCCCGGATCGCATCCAGTGACTGCCGGCCCAGATCGAGCGCCTGCACCTGCGATTCCGGCGCTTCGTCCGGCAGGTAGACCAGCGCGAGGTGCTCGTAATACTGGATGGCGTCCGCGCCGTGCACCGTGGTGAAGCCACTGCGTGGGGAGAACTCTTCGGTGACCGGGTCGCCGAGCAGCGCGCGGTCGGCGCGCCAGAGGTCGAGGAACAGGCCGTCAGTGGTGTGCCCGGTTTCCGGCACGAAGACGGTGCGGGGCGGCGCCCACTCCTGCGCGACGGTTTGCCCGAGACCGAGCGAAAGACACGCCGCTACGGCGGCAAACAGCGCGAACGTCACCCGAATCCACTGTGCACGCGTCCGCGCCACAGGGCCCGCGGCCCTCTTCCCCATTGATGTTCCCCCGGTCATGACTTCCCGGCGTTGGCCTCCCCAAAAGGTAGCGCCGGGGGTGTCCCCGCCGGCCAGTATACTCACCCTCCCCCGCGCCCTTGTTGTGGAATTGGCCCCTCTGGGGGATCGTGCGAGAGCGGCATGGCGTTGCAGTGGATTGAACCGTCGCCCACACCACCAGCGTTTCTGGCGGCCCACCCTGACCCGGTCGTTGCGGCCATTCTGGCCCGCCGGCTGGGCTCCCCCGGCGAGATCGTTGATTTCCTCGATTCGAAAGAGCGCCCGGCTCCCGATCCGTTCCTGCTGCCCAATCTTGAGGCCGCGATCAGCCGTATCCGTCGAGCGCTGGCGCAGGGCGAGGCCATCGGCATCTTCGGCGACTACGACACCGATGGAGTGACGTCCACGGCCATCCTGACCATCGCGCTGCGCGCGGCGAGTGGAGGCGCGCAACCTGTCGCCGTGCGCCTGCCGTTCCGGCATGAGGGCTACGGCTTCAGCGTGGCCGGGGTCAACGATCTGGCGGCAGAGGGCGCCCGCCTGATCATCGCCGTCGATTGCGGCAGCAAGGATCACGAGGCGGTGGCGCACGCGCGCGCGCGCGGGATCGATATCATCATCATTGACCATCATCGCCTGATCGAGGATCCGCCCGGTGACGCCATCGTGGTGACGCCGCAGCTGGACCCGGAGTCGCCGTACACCGGGATGGCGGCGGCCGGGTTGGCGTACCTCGTGGCGGTAGCGCTGGCGCAGGCGGGTCTCGATGCCGGCGACGGGCCGGGGGCGCTGCCGCGCTCGCTGCTCGATCTGGCGATGATCGGGGTGGTGGGGGATGTCTCGCCGCTGCTGGGCGTGAATCGGGCGCTGGTGCGCGATGGCCTGCGGGTGCTGCGCAAGGGGCCGCAGCGGCCCGGGCTGGTGACTCTCGCCAACTCGGCCGGCTTCGATCTCTTCGCCGTCAACAGCCGCGACATCGCGTTCCGGGTCTCGCCTCGCCTGAACGCCCCCGGCCGCTTCGATGACCCGCGTCCGTCGTACGAGCTGCTGATGGCCCAGTCGATGGATGAAGCGCTCCGCTCGCTCGGGAAGATCGAGCAGATGAACGCCGAGCGCAAGGTGGCGGTGGAGCGGCTGCACGCCGATATCGCGGCCATGCTGGCGCAGGAGCCGGATCGGCTGGACCGCCGCTTCCTGATGCTGGCCAGCCCGGACTGGAAGAAGGGGATCGTGGGGCTGGCCTCCAGCCGGCTGGTGGAGGAGCATGACCGGCCGGTGGCGGTGCTGAGCATCGATGGTAAGGAGGCGCACGGTTCGGTGCGCAGCGTCCCCGGCTTCGATGTCGCGGCGGCGCTCTCGGAGCACAGCCACCTGCTGCTGCGGCACGGCGGCCACGCCCGCGCGGCGGGCTTCTCCGTCGCGCTGGACCGGCTGGCGGAGCTGGAGGATGTCATGCACGCCGCCGTCATCGCCGCCGGCACGCCGCCGCCCGGCCCGGGCCGTCTGGAGATCGACGCGGATTTGCCCGCAGAGCGCCTGACTGTGGAGACCGTCAGGCAACTCGCCTGTCTCGGCCCCTTCGGCGAGGGCAACCCGGAGCCGGTGCTGCGCGTTCCGGGGGCCGCGCTCGAGAAGTACCTGACGATGGGCGCCATGAACAACCACCTCAAGCTGCAGGTGCGGACCGGCCGCGGGACCGTGGACGCCATCCTCTGGAACGGCGCTCACCGTTCGCGGGAACTCGTCGGGCGGCGGCGGGTCGATCTGGCGGGCGAGTTGGAGCGCAACGTCTGGAATGGCCGCGAGCGGGTGCAGATGCGGCTGCGCGATTTCCGGGTAGCGGAGTGAGGCGGAGCGACGGCCCTCACCCCCAGCCCCTCTCCCGATG
>JASGGF010000152.1:0-10777 GCA_047605145.1 Thermomicrobiales bacterium
CCATCGGCTACCCGCCGGCCAAGACCGAACCCTTCTTCGACGTGCTCATGCAACCGCACCTGCACGTGCCCCACTCCGGCGTTGGCGTAGGCGCGCAGGCCCTGCGCAATCTCCTCCGGCGCGCCGGCCAGCGGCGTAACGCCGGCCGGCGAGGGGCGCTCTGGCCCGACGGCGACGAGCGTGGTCGCCGTTTTGACGATCTCCGCCGGGTTGCGCCCGGCGTCCCGGCACGCTGCATCGACGCGCTCCGCGTACGGCGCCACGCCGGCCGCGCTGTTGCCGGTGTTGGTCCACCAGATGTTCCACGCGTCGCCGTACTGCGCCAGCAGACCCAACATGCGGGGGGCCAGCGAGCCGATCATGATCGGGGGACCGCCGGGGCGAGGGCCGCGCGGGCGCAGCTCGCACTCGCGCGCGGTGTAGTACTTGCCCTCGAAGTCGATGGCGCCGTGGCGCAGCAGGCCGTGGAGAATCTGCAGCGCTTCTTCAAAGCGGCTCACCCGATGATCGAAGGGGTAGCCGAAAGCGGCGAACTCCGCCTCGTTCCAACCGGCGCCGATACCGAGAATGAGGCGGCCGCCGGAGATCTCCTCGATGGTGTCCGTGATCTTCGCCAGCAGCGCCGGATTGCGGAAGGCGGTGCAGATGACGAGCGTGCCCAGCTCGGCGCGCTGCGTGACCGCCGCCAGCGCCGCCAACTGCGACATGCACTCCCACGCGCCGCGTGGCTCCGTCTGCGGGGCACGGTGGATGAGGTGATCGGTGACCCAGATCGAATCGGCACCAATAGCCTCGCCGATCTCGGCCATTTCGCGCGTGTCCGCCCACCGCGCCGTCTGGCCGTCAAACTGCCGCTCGTGATCGGGCAGCAGCAAGCCCACCTTCAGTGGCCGTTTCCGCCCAGTTTCTGACCCCGCCGTCACCACCAGCTCCCATACTGTGCCACTGGCGCCAGCGATGCGCCGCGGTCATTATGCGGCGGGTCACAGGAACGCGCGACACTCCCGGCCACGGAGGTCACGCCCTACACAGGTGCGCTGATGGCAGATTCCGGAGAAGGCGCAATGACAGAACGCGAGTTCACCGTCACGTGGTTCAATCGCAACATTCCTCATCTTTCGCAGGTGCTGGAGCCATTGGCGGGCCAGCCAGCGTTGCAGATGCTGGAGATCGGCGCGTACGAGGGCGCATCGACCTGCTGGTTTCTCGACAACCTGCTGACCGGCGATGGCAGCCACCTGACCTCGCTGGACACATGGGAAGGTTCGGGAGAGAACGATCCCACCCGGATGCCAGAGGTCTGGCGGCGCTTTCAACGGAACACGGCGGCATACGTGACGGCCCGGCGGCTCACGGTTGTCGTGGGCACGAGCCAGCGCTGGCTGGCGGCGCAGGTGGCGGCCTTGCGGCCCGGCGCGCCGCCGTTCGACATGATCCACATCGATGGCTCGCACGCCGCCGCCGATGTGCTCTCAGACGGGGTGCTGTCCTGGGCGCTTCTGCGAAAGCAGGGCGTGATCATCTTCGACGACTACTTCTGGGAGGGCGGCCGCAGCGAGCAGGAACGCCCGCGCTTCGCCATTGACAGCTTCCTCGCCTGCTTCCTCGGCCAGTACGACGAGGTGTACCGGGGACATCAGGTCATCCTGCGCAAGCGCTGAGACCCGGCGGCGCGCTCAGGCTGCTGGCGTCGCCGCAGCGTCCTCGACCTCAATGACATCAACGGATTCATCGATAGCGGCCTGCTCGACGTCTTCCGCCACGGCGGGTGTCGCGGCGGGCGCCACGTCGCCCGCTTCCGCGTCAGCCGTCTCCGCGTCGGCAGGCGCGTCAGCGGCGATAGTATCGACCGGCACGAGGAAGACGCTGATGTTGGTGGCGCCGGCTGCGTCATCAGCCGCCATGAAGATGGACCCCGCGTACGGCGCGCCGTTCTGCGGCGAGAGGCCGATAACGAACCCGCCCACCTCGTCCGGGATGCCCCCGACCTCCGCGCAGGCGATGGCGGTGTCCGGCGCGTCGAGCGACTCCCCGACCACAATAGCGTGAGGGGACGCCATGAGTTCCGACAGCAGGATCGGGGCACGCGTGAAGGAGGTCTCCGCCACCACCGCGTTGGCGGCGCCGGTGCGCTCGCCTACCGGATAGGTCGCCTCCAGCAGATCAGCCGTCGTGGCGCCGGGCTCCGCACAGGAGCCGGTCACCAACGTCACCGGGCGCGCCGGCAGCGGGCCATCGACCGCGAGATTCTCCGCGTCGAGCGCCGGCGCCTCGGAGCCCGGCAGGGCGTACACGGTGAAATCGGACAGGGCAACCACGCGGCCATCCAACGCCAGCTCGTTCAGGAACCCGGTCGAGGCGAAGACATCCCCCGTCGATGGTTCCTCCGGCAGTTGCGCCGTGCCGGCAAACTGCCCGTTGACGCCAAACAGCGCGACGCCGTCATTGACGACGATATCCAGCGCGTTGGCGGCGCCGGGGTCTGTCACCAAGCCGGGCGCCACGGCTGACTGCTGCGGCGTTTCGGTGCCGATGCTGTAGTTCCAGACGCCATCTGAGGTGACGAAGATGCGGAGATCGTTGTTGTTGCCGGTGGTGTGGAACTGGAAGCCATAATCCCAGCCGATGCCGTCCACGACCTCGGGGTTCGTGAAGACCGCGTGGGCCATGAAGTCAGCGATATCGAGCCCCGACTTGTAGACGGTCAGCACACCTTCCGCTTGGGTCAGGTCTGCGGCGTTCGGCCCGGCCAGCACGGTGGCTTCCGCCTGAGCCGCCAGCGCCTCGGAGAACGACGTCGCGCTGGATTGCGCTCGCCCCAGCAGCGGCATGGCGGCCAGCAACACGGCCACGATGATCCCGGAAATCAAGTTCCGCGCCTGCAATCTGGCCATCCGACTCTCCCTGACCGTTTGGGCACCGTGCAGTATCACCAGTGACACAAGGTGGACGCCCTGACCCATTCTAACGGAAGTGGCGGGCGTACGGACAGACCGCGTGCACGAGCGCGGCGCCATCTGCTCATGCCAGAATGCACCATGGCAACGAGCGCGTTGCGCTCGCTCACGCTCCGTGGCGGAGGCGCTGCACGATGGCAGGCAATTTCATCTCCAGAGGCTTTCAGGGCCGGCGGCGGCAGGATCCCGCCGTGGCGGCGCGAATTCCCCCCGGCCAGTACCTGACGACAGATTTCCCCGTGCTCTCCGCCGGGCCGACCCCGCACACGCCGCTGGCGCAGTGGAGCTTCAGCATCACGGGGGCGGCCCAGCCTCTGGCGCGCTGGACGTGGGACGAGCTGATGGCGCTACCCCGCGAGACGATCACGACCGACATCCACTGCGTCACCAAGTGGAGCAAGCTGGATACGGTTTGGGAAGGCGTCTCGCTGGACACGCTGCTGAGTGGAGTCGAAACAGAGGGCGACTACGTCACGGCGTTCTCCGACGGCGGCTACACGACCAATCTGCCGCTGGCGGACATCCGCGGCGGCAAGGCGTGGGTTGCCTTCGGCTACGGCGGGCAACCGCTGGCGCCGGAGCACGGCGGGCCCGCCCGGCTGCTCGTGCCACACCTGTACTTCTGGAAAAGCGCCAAGTGGGTGCGCGGCATCGAGATCATGCGCGCCGACCAGCCCGGTTTCTGGGAACAGCTTGGCTATCACGATTACGGAGACCCATGGCGGGAACAACGCTACCAGGGCGACTGACCTGGCAAATCACGCAACTCGCATCGCGGCAGCAGGAGACGCCCCGCGTCATCACGCTGCGCCTGACCTCGGAGCAGTGGGCCGGGCACACCCCGGGCCAGCACGTCGATGTGCGGCTGACCGCCGATGACGGCTATCAGGCGCAACGCTCCTACTCCATCGCGTCGGTCCCGGCGGCTGGCTGGCTGGAGCTGACGGTCGAGGACATCACCGAGGGGGAGGTTTCGCCGTATCTGGCGGAGTTCCTGCAGCCCGGCGACCAACTGGAGTTGCGTGGCCCCATCGGCGGGTACTTCACGTGGACCCCGGCAGCTGGCGGGCCGCTGCTGCTGGTGGCGGGCGGTTCCGGGGTTGTGCCGCTGATGTCGATGCTGCGGCTGCGCCACGAGCAGGGCAGCGACGTCCCGGTGACGCTATTAATGTCCTCCCGCGACGGCTCGGACATCATCTACGAGGATGAGCTGAACGCGCTGGCCAACGACCCGGGCGTGCGGGTGATCCACACGCTGACCCGGGGCCATCCGCCGGACTGGACCGGCTTCACCCGCCGCGTGGACGCCGCCATGCTTGCGGAGGTGGCCGGTCCTCCGGAGCCCGGCAGCCTCGCGTACGTGTGCGGGCCGACCGGGCTGGTGGAAGCGGTTTCGCGCGATCTGGTGGCGCTGGGGTATGCGCCGGAGCACGTCCTGACCGAGCGGTTCGGGCCGTCCGGGTAAATGGCCTATCCCGAACCCCGGGGTAAGTCTGCCAACGCTGCCAAGTCTGCCAACTTTTGCAGAGGGTGACGTTGGCAGACTTACAAGCTCCGAGGGCAGTGAACGACGAGCATGGGTGAATCATCGTTCGCCCGTTGCCGTGGCTCAGACGGCGGGGGCAGCGTCCGGGTCGTCGACTTCAGAGGCGACCTCGGCGGCGTCTTCCTCGGCCGCTTCGGCGGCGGCGCGGACGGCTTCCTCTTCCTGAATGCAGACGCGCTCATGGATGGCTGCGATATCGCCAGCCACCAGCTCCACCAGCGAGGACAGTTCGACATCTGGTCCGGACTGCGCGATCGCCATGTCACCGGCGGCCATGCCGAGCGCCCGGCCATACTCGGCGCCGCGCCGCATCACCAGCAACTGAAACGCCGTACCGTAGGTGTTGACCGCGCGCTCGCGCTCAACGGTGCCGGCGCCGTCGCCGCGCTCCAGAATGCGGGTGATGGCGCGCGCGTACCGGTCGATCTCGCTGGCATCGACCTCGAAGATCCGGGCGTCCTGCTCTTGCTCCTGCTCCATGGTGTTCCTCCGCAGCGCTGTGCGCTGGTCCTGTTCACGCTCTTGCCCGGGACCGCACAGTGTCGCGGCGGGTTTGCTGCGGGGAAGTCTACCGGGCGCAGTCGGCTCCCGGCGTCTCGGCGAATACGGAGCGGCGCCCGGCTCCGCCTCCACCAGCGACCGGCGCCGTCGCTCGTCAATTGAGGATCGCCAATCGAACGGTGATAACGGTGTATCGTTGATCGGGAAATACAGTTCGCTCAGCAAGGCAGGGAGCATGGCGCACGCCGACCTCATCATTGAGCATGGAACCATCGTCACGGAGGGCGGTTCCTTCGAGGCAGCCCTGATCGTGGCGGACGGCAGAATCGCCGCGTACGCCGACGACGCCAGCGGCTGGGATGCGCCCGAACGCATCGACGCCACAGGGTTGCTGGTGCTGCCCGGCGGCATCGATGTGCACACCCATTTCGAGGAGCCCGATCCGGACCTGCTGGAGGGGTTCACCTCCGGTGGCGCGGCGGCGGCAGCGGGGGGCATCACCAGCGTGATCGAGATGCCGCAGGCGTCGCCGACCACCACAACGCCCACGCAGTTCAGCGAGAAGGTGGCGCTGGTCCGGCAGAACGCCGTCGTCGATATGGCGTTGTGGACCGGGGCCATCGGCCCGCCGCAGCAATCGGCGGATGATCTTGCGGCAATGGTCGATCTGGGCGCGGTCGCCTTCAAGTCGTTTATGGCCTCGTCGTCGCCATTCTTCCCGGCGGTGGATACGGCGCAACTGCTGTGGGTGATGGAGGAGGCGGCCAAACTGGGCGTGCCCTACGGGCTGCACGCCGAGGATCACTCGCTGCTGGAAGCCGGGCTGGCGAAGACACAGGGCGCAGGGCGGAAGGACGCGCGGGCGCACGCGGACTCGCGGCCGCCGCTGGTGGAGACAGTCGCCGTCAGCAATGCGCTGCTGCTGGCGGCGGAAACGGGCGCCCACGTCCACATCTGCCACCTGGCGTCAGCGGGGGCGCTGGAGCTGGTGCGCGCGGCCAAGGCGCGGGGCCTCAACGTGACGTCGGAGACCTGCCCGCAATACCTGCTGCTGAACACGGACGATCTGGAACGGTTGGCGGGCTACGCGCGCTGCGCCCCGGCGCTGCGTGATCAGGACGAGGTGGAGCGCCTGTGGGAGGGCGTGCTGGATGGCACGATCGACCTGCTGGCCTCTGACCATTGCCCCTACACCATCGAGAGCAAGGAAGCAGGCTACGACGACATCTTCGCTGCGCCGCTGGGGCTTTCCGGCGTGCAGACGATGCTACCGGCCTTCTACAGCGAGGCGGTGGGTCAGCGCGGCCTGAGCCGGGAGCGCTTCGTGCAGATGACGGCGACCAACCCGGCGCGGGTGTTCGGCCTCGGACCGCGCAAGGGGACGCTGACCATCGGGGCCGACGCCGACATCACCCTCTTCGACCCCAACGCAACGTGGAGCGTGACGGTCGAGGACGCCCTGCACAAGCAGAAATGGACGCCGTTCGCCGGCAAGACGGTGAACGGGCGCGTGCTGCGCACGATCCGGCGCGGCGAAACGATCTTCGATGACTCGCTGGAGGGGGAAGCGCGGCTCCTGGCCGCGCCCGGCTCCGGCGCGTTCCTGCCTCGCGGCTACGGAGCCCAGCCCGCATGACCACCACTGTTGAGCACTGGATCGATCCCGGCGACATCGAGCGCGCTATCGAGGAACTTGCCGAGTTCGGGGCGCGCGGGGAGACGGGCGTGGCCCGGCTCGTCTACAGCCCGGAGTGGAGCGCCGCGCAGGATCAGGTGGCGGCGTGGATGCAGGAGGCGGGGTTGCGCGTGGAGCGCGACGCCGTCGGCAACGTCTGGGGCTACCTCGACGGCACGGAGCCGGGCGGCGTGATCGCCACTGGCTCGCATATCGACAGCCAGAACCCCGGTGGCCGCTTCGACGGCGCGCTGGGTGTGGTGGGCGGCGTGGCGGCGCTGCGGGAACTGAAGGCGCGTTTCGGGCAGCCTCGCCGCACGCTGGCGGTGGTCTCGCTGGTGGAGGAGGAGGCCTCGCGCTTCGCCGCCGCCAACTTCTGGGGCTCCCGCGCCATCATCGGCAAGATCCCGCCGGACGACCCGCGCCGCCTGCGCGGTTACGACGGGGTGACGATGGCGGAGGCAATGCGCGACGCCGGGTACGACCCCAGCGAGATTGCGTCTGCCTCCCGCCGCGATCTGGCGGCGTTCATTGAGCTGCACATCGAACAGGGGCCGTATCTGGAGCAGGCCGATCTGCCAGTGGGCATCGTGGAGCGGATCACCGGCCTGCGCCACTACCACGTCACGTTGGAGGGCAGCGCCAACCACGCCGGCACCACGCCCATGGACCTGCGGCGGGACGCGATGGCCGGGGCCGCCGAGATCATCAACGGCGTCATCGAGACGGCGCGCGCCATGGGTCGCCCCGTGGTGACTACGGTGGGCCGCATGAGCGTGTCGCCGAACGAGCGGGCCGTCATCCCCCAGCAGGTGACCTTCACCGTCGATGCGCGCTCGCCAGACGCGGCGCAGCGCAACGACCTGCTGGCGCGGCACGAGGCGCTGATGCACGAGGTGGCGAACCGGCGCGGGCTGGGGATCCACCTGCGCACCGATAGCGACCGCGTGCCGGTCGCGTCCGACCCGGCGCTGGTGGAAACGATCGCGATGGCAGCGCAGGAGGGGGATATTCCCGCGCTGCGCATGACCTCCGGCGCTGTCCACGATGCAATGCAACTGGCCGAAATCACGCCGGTGGCGATGATCTTCGTGCGCTCGCAGGGGGGCATCAGCCACAGCCCGGAGGAGTTCACGACGCCAGAGGACGCGGCGGCAGGCACGGAAGTGCTGGCGCGCGCGCTGTACACACTGGGATACGCTGAATGAGCAATGAAACCCCGTTGGCGGTGATGATCACCTCCCCGCTCGAGGCCGAGTACGCCGCCGAGCTGGCGGCAGCTTTTCCGGACGAGGTCGAGGTGATTTACCGCCCCGACCTGATGCCGCCGATCCGCTGGAACGGCGATCACGGCCACGGTGATTGGCGGCTGACCGGCGAGGCGCAACAGGAGTGGCACGCGCTGCTGGCCCGCGCCGACGTGCTGTTCGACTTCCCGGAGCACGAGGCCGTGCCCTTCCCCGAGTTATGCCCGCGCGTGCGCTGGGTGCAGACCAGCTCGGCGGGCGTGGGACCGATGGTGCGCGACCTCGGACTCTCCGAGAGCGACGTGATCGTGACCACGGCCAGCGGGCTCCACGCGCAGCCGCTGACGGAGTTCGCGTTCGCCGCCATCCTGTACCACGGCAAGGAGCTGGGCCGCCTGCAGCAGGAGCAGCAGGCGCGGACGTGGAACCGCTTCAGCGGGCAGGAACTGGCCGGCAAGACGCTGGCCATCATCGGGCCCGGGCGCATCGGGCAGGAGGTGGCGCGGGTGGCGCACGCCTTCCACATGCGCGTTACCGCGCTGGGGCGCACGGCGGACCCGGGGCGGGCCGCCGCGCTGGGCGTCGATCACGTCTACGCGCGTGAGGATCTGCACACCATGCTGGCGGAAGCCGATTACCTCGTGCTCTGCGCGCCGCACACCCCGGAAACAGACACGATCATGGATGAGGCAGCATTCTCGGCGTTGAAGCCGGGGGCCGGGCTGGTCAACATCGGGCGCGGGGCGCTGGTGGATGAGGCCGCGCTGCTGGCGGCGCTGCGGGATGGCCGGGTGGCCTTCGCTGCGCTCGATGTCTTCCGGCAGGAGCCGTTGCCGCCATCGTCGCCGTTCTGGTCGCAGCCGAACGTGCTGATCAACCCGCACTCCGCCAGCACGGTGGATAGCGAGAACGCCAAACTGACCGCGCGCTTCATCGAAAATCTGCGCGCGTGGCTGGCCGGGAGGCCGGAGGACCTGTGGCCGGTGCTGGACAAACGCCGGCTGTACTGACGGCTGAAACCGCGCCGTGCCCCCCGTGCGTACACCCGATGGACCCGGCAGCGGACCCGCCGGAGTATCATTACGTGTGTTCGTACACAGAACTCCCGGCAATCGGGGATGGAGGAATCTGGTTATGCAACGTTGGCGAGGACTCATCATTGCGCCGTTGGCGGCACTCACGCTCGTCGCGCCGGCCATGGCGCAGGACGGCACGCCGGCTCCCGGCTCCGAGAGTTCCCGCTCGGTGACGCCAGATCAATGCGTGGTCGATCCAAGAACGTTCGACGAACTCGCCGCGCTCCTTGACCTGAACGGCGAGGGCATTCCGCAGCCGCCTTCCATCATCATCAACCCACCCATCGGCGAGATCGTGGATGCCGACACGGACGCCGCCATCAAGCAGACAATGCGCGAGGTGCTTGCCTGTTACAACGCAGGCGACAATCCGCGCGCGGCCGCGCTGATGACCGATAACGGCGTCAAGCGCGCGTTTTGGGGCCTGACCATCGATGAGGAGAACCGGGAACTGGCCCGCACCCGCCTTGCCGAGGCGGCAAACCCGCGCACCGAGGACGCGTTCATCCGCCTCATTGCCATCACCGACGCCTCACAGCTGCCCGATGGTCGGGTGGCGGCCTTCGTGGTCCTGAACGAGCCGCTGCTGCCGCCGAACGGCCCGGAGACGCTGCTGTTCATCTTCGCCAACGACAACGGGACGTGGAAGGTCGATGACTACGTCGATTTCTCCATCGTGCCGCCGAACTTTGGCTCCGAGGCAACGCCTGAGGTCTAGCGCCGCCGCCTTGCCCGAAACCAGCCCGTGTCATGGGGCGTTTCAGCCCTGACGACCGCTGCCACGCCGGGGCCGGTACGAATGGCCCCGGCGCTTGTCTTGCAGCACGGTCATGACAGCGACTATGTTCGGGACAGCCCCGTATTCTGGCAAGGCCGTGTCACCCACGGCGCAGCTGCAAGCACAGGTACGGGACGGGTTTCAGGGGGCCGGGATGACGAAGACACTGATTCTGACCGCGGCGGCAGCGCTCGCGCTGACCACCTCGCTGCTGGGCGCTGCGGCGCAGAGCGATACACCAGTGAACGCGGATGGCTCGTACGTGGTGGCGAACGACGACGGGTCGCCCATGGCCATCGGCAAGGGCGAGGATATCGTGTACGGCGATATCGATACCGGCGGCGGCGGCGGGCAGGTGCTGGGGGACCCCAACGCGGTCTACACACCGATCACGCCGGATCACGACACGGTCGCGCTGAATCCGGGCGGTGGCGCAGGAGACGGCATGATCGGCGGAATGCCGATCCGACCGATGCCAGCGGACAACACCACCAGCACCACGACCTCGATGAACAGCCAGAGCGGGGCCACCTCCGAGAACGTGCCGGTGGACTCCATGGGCAGCAGCGAGGGCGAGGCGGCTCCGGCCGGGTTCTGCGACCAGTACGCGACGTGGTACGACGCGCAAGTGGCCTACGAGAACCTCGGCGCCACCGGCGCGGATCCGGCGCTGGTGAACGAGGTCGATCCGGACTGGGACGGCATCGCCTGCGAAGGCGTGATGGAGTAACCCGGGATACATCAGGACGTTTCACGGAAGCGCGGCGGGGCCAGTGGCCTCGCCGCGTTGCTGTGTCAGCCGGTGGCGGCGCGGGCTTCGTCCACGAGCAGGCGCAGCATGGCGCGGTTGACCGGGCCGAGCTGGTAGTGGTCGATAACGCCATCCGGGCGGATGATGATGGTGGCCGGGTACGCCTCGGGAATGCCAAACGCCGTTTCGATGGGGCCTAGCCCGGGTTGGTCGGTATCGGTGTCACGGCCGATGGGGTACGTGAAG
>JASGGF010000153.1:0-10758 GCA_047605145.1 Thermomicrobiales bacterium
TGGCGCAACCATGCCGATGATGGCGCGACGTTGAGGACCAGAAGCCCCTCTCCCGCGCAAGTACTTCGGGAGAGGGGTTGGAGTGAGGGCTCTTCAGCGCAGTGTGGCCCCGCAACGGCGAATTGGCGCCAAGCGTGAGAGACCTCGTGATCTTGTGCCAGCAGGCTAGGTCTCTCGCCCGCGCTCGAGACACTGCATTCGTCGATGCGTTGGCGGCGGCTATCCGCGCCGCGCTGGCGCCGGCTCCTCCGCCAACGCCAGCGCGTGCGCCATGGCGTGGAAGAGGTCGGTGTTCTCGATGATGCCGGCCAGCGCTTCCGTGCCGGGGCCGGTGGCGGTGACCGGGACGGGTGAAGAGGTGTGGCCGGTGGTGGCCCAGCCCAGTACGAACCCGTAGTCCGCATTCGCGACCGGGAAGGGGCCATCCTCGCCCGCCAGCAGCGTGTCCAGCAGGCCGCCGCCCGGCTCGTAGGGGTAGGGCTGGTCCAGCGAACCCGCCACTGCCAGCCCGCCGCACTCGTGATCGGCGGTGACGATGATGGCGGTGTCCGGGTGTTTGTTGGCGTAGGCCAGCCCCACCTGCACCGCGCGGTCCAGCTCCAGCACGCCCTTCAGTGTCAGCGGCGCGTTGTTGCGGTGCGCCATGCGGTCGATGGCGGATTCCTCCACCATCAGGAAGAAGCCGTTCGGGTTGCGCGAGAGCACGGCGATGGCGGCGGCGGTCATATCCGCCAGCGAGATGGGCGGGTCGTAGACCGCGTTCGGCCCCTCCTCCATCTGTACGAAGAACTCCTGCCCGGCGAACAACCCCAGCAGCGGGCGCGTTTCGCCATCTTGCGCGCGCTGCTCCAGATTGGCGGCCAGCTCCTGCTCCGTCATCACCACGTCGTAGCCCAGCTCGTGAGCCCGCGCCACGAGGTTCCCCTCCTGCCCCACTCCCCGCCAGATAATGTCCTGCGTCAGGGGCTCGGGCAGGCGCTCGCCAACCGGGTACCAGTGCGCGGCGCCGCCGCCGAGGATGACATCCACCCCCACGTCCTCGATGTACTGCCGGGCGATATCGCTCTGGGCGGCGCGCAGCGGAACGTGGGCAGCGAAGGCGGCGGGGGTGGCGTCGGTGATCTGGCAGGTGCTGATCAAGCCGACTGAGCGCCCGGAGGCTTTGGCCAGCTCCAGAATCGTCTGCTGGCGTTCGCCACCGGCGTCAATGGAGACGCATCCATTCTTCGTCTTTACCCCAGTGGCGATTGCTGTAGCTGCTGCCGCCGAATCCGTGACGAAGGTGGAGTTGTCGACGCACATGGTGCCCATCTGGCCGAGCACTGGCAGGCGGTCCATCGCCAGGCGACCGTCGCGCCCGGCCGTCAGGAGCTGGCCGGCAAAGCGATGCGCCTGCCCCATGCCATCGCCAATGAAGAGAATCAGGCTGCGGGCCGGCGGCGGGTTGGTGGAATACGTTGGGGGTGTCAAGGCAACCTCTGGTCGGTCAGGTACGGTTCACCAGCAGTGCGGGCACGATGGCCGCAACGGCGAGGCAAGACCCGAACCGCAGCGGTTCTGCTGCCAGTATCGGGGCCAGCGCCGCCGCTGTCGACCGGAGCCCCGGCCGATCCGGCCCGATGGCGCTGCTCTTGCGACAATTGCGGCAGCGTGGCGCGCGGCGCCTGGACGGCGCTGCCGGAAGCGGGTGATACGATGCTGGGCGGAGTGAAATCGGTGAAATCATGGTTCCGGCGGCGTCTGGGCCGCGACGTTGATGACGAAGAGACCGATGCGGAGGACGATCTGGACGACGACGAGGAAGAGCCGGAATACGGATCGCTGGTGCGCAAGGGCGAACAGGTCACGCTGCGCCAGCACGTGCCCCTGAACCGGGAGGCGTTTCAACGCTGGTACGCCGATCCGGAAATCGCAAATCTGCTGCGCCACGATCTGGAACCGTTGACCGACTGGCAAAGCCGGGGCTACTTCGATTCGTTCATCCTGCCCTCCTCGGCGCGAGGCACCTGCTTCGCCATCCACACGCGCAAGGGCAAGCGGCTGATCGGCACCACAGCCGTCACGGACATGTCACGCAGCGGCGGCGTCGCCTCCGCGCTCTTCCGCATCGTCATCGGTGAGAAAGAGGTCTGGGGGCAGGGGTACGGCACCGAGGCTACACGCCTGGTCATGGACGAAGCGTTCGAGTCGCTCAGCCTGGACGAGGTCCGCCTGGAGGTGTTTTCCCACAACCAGCGCGCGATTGCCGCATACGAACGGGTCGGCTTCGTTGTCACCGGCGAGCACGTCGAGTGGGTCGCGCGCCGGCAGACCGAGCTGCGCGTGATCGAAATGCGGCTCAACCGCGCCGATTTCTTGGAGGCCTCCGGGGAGCGGGAGCCCGGCAGGCGCGGTTCCGCCAGCGGCGCCAAGTCCCCGAAAGACGCGCGAGCCGCCGAACGCGAGGCGCGCCAGCAAGCGCATGCGGCGCGGCGAGAAAAGAAGCGCGAGAAGCACGAACGCAAGGCCGCGCGCGGTCACGCCCCCGGCGATCCCGTACCTTCGGACCCCGGGACGGATTGACAGACGGGAACGACACCCCTACTATCCTGCCGGGAGGCAATTGTGACGGCAGTCTCCGCTGGCAAGCGACCTGGGAATCGCTCTGCTTCTGCCGGAACGTTGACGGGAAACAATCCATGGGGGTGGGACCGCGTGACTGAGAACGAGCGCCGCGCGTCGGATTCTTTGCAGGCATCGGATCTGTTGATGCGCGCATTCGGAGCGGCAGGGCTGATTGCGGTTGCTTTCGTGCTGCTGCTGGTTCTCAATCCAGCCTGAGGACACTCCGGCTGGAACCGAGTTGATCGCATTGGCAAACCCGGCGCGCGAGCGGCCGGGTTTGTTGTATCTCCGGAGGAGCCGATGGCGAACTTGCGCGCGGCGTTTACCAGTCTGCACATCGTCATTGTCGTAGCGTTGATCACCGGGGCGTTGCTCTACGCTGCTCCGCCTGCCAATGCGCAGGCTGATGAGACGCTGGTGCAGGTGGTGCAGGGGCTGGGTGGCGTGGGGCCGGTCGATGTCTACATCGATGGCGGGCTGGCGCTGATCGGCCTCGATGCCGGGCAGACCAGCGGGCAACTGCGGCTCGCGTCCGGCGAACACCAGTTCGCCGTAGTCGCCACCGGCGCCTCCCCCGACACCGCGCTGGTTTCCGGCCCCATCACGTTGCGCGCCGGTCGGAGTGTGTACGCCACGCTGGTCGGCACGGCGGACGCCCCGAGCGTCGGCCTGTTCGTGGTCGATGACCGCCCGCTCGATCCCGGCCGCTCGCGCTTCCGCATCGTCAACGGCTCGCTCGACACCAGCCTGGTCCCGGTCTTCGCTGGCGGCGACGCCCTGACCGAGCCGCTGCAGTTCGGTGACGCCTCCGAGTACTCCCAGATCGACGCCGGCGTCTACGACCTCGATTTCCTCGACGAGACGAGCGGCACGGTGCTGCTCTCGTTGCCGGGCGCCGAGTTTGCGGAAGGCACGGTCAACGACATCCTGATCACTGGGCAGGCGGCGGATGCCACGCTGGCCACCATCGTCGAAACGACGCCGGTGGAGATCACGCTGCCCACTGGCCGCAACGGTCAACTCGCCGAGGGCGCGTGCAATGACCTGGGCGATGCCGTGGCCGATCTGGGCCTGATCTTGCCGGGGCCGGGCGAGACGGTCGGCGTCAGCGGCGGTGTCCTCACCGCGCAGGCGTACGCCTCCGCCAATGTCCCTTTCGCTACGCTCACCGACACCGCGCACGCCGTCGTCATTCGCAATGAGGATGGCGGTATCGACGCCTGCGGCGCTATCGGCGGCGCGCTGACAGACACCGGCTCGCTGGTGGTCGCCCTCGAAGGCGATGGCGCCGTGCACGGCGTGGCGGTTCTTGCCCCCGGCCTGGACGCGCCGGACTCCACCGGCGTCTCGCTCTTCCTCGCCGACCTCGCCGCCCCCGCCAACCTGCCAGCCGCCCCCGCTGCGACACCAACCGTTGGGGGGTGACGGAGCCGGAGAGTCCCTCACCCCAACCCCTCTCCCGATGCGCGGGAGAGGGGCTTTCGGCGGCGGTGTGTGAGGCCATCCGGGAATACGTGGCGGCGTTACTCCCGGAGCAGACGCCTCCGCCAGCCCGCTCCCCTCGCCTTTCGCAAAGGGAAAGGAGCTGGGGGTGAGGGACTCTCCGGCGTTTTGGACATTCCCGCCGCCATTCACAGCAAGCGCTCCGGCGACTCAGCCGCTCGCCATCCACTCCCGCGCCATTGCCTCCGCCGTCGCGCGGTCGCCAGGTTGCAGGCGCCCGTCGATGACGGCCTCGCGCAGGCATTCCTTGAGGAACTTGATCCACGGGCCCGGCGGTTGCGCAAAGAGCCGCATCAGGTCATTGCCGTCCAGCGGGCTCTCCAGCTCCGCCAGCGAGGCTTCCGCCGCCAGACGGTCGGCGTGCGCGCGCAATCCCGCCACCCGCCGGGCGGCTTCCTGCCGCTTGCGCTCGCGCCCCGAGGTGACATCGGCGGCGGCCAGATCGAGCAGATCGTCCCACGCGTCGCCCGCCTCCAGCGCCAGTCGTCGCACCGCGCTGTCGGTCCACGAGGCGTCGTAGGCGGCGAGCCGCCCGTGCAGTTCGACCAGAATCTCCACCCGGTGGCGCAGCGCCTTATCCGCGCCAAGGCGCTCCAGCGCAGCGCGGGCCAGATCGGCGCCGGCGCGCTCGTGGCCGAAGAAGTGGACCTCGCCAGCCAGATCGACGCTGCGGGTGCGTGGCTTGGCGCTGTCGTGCAGGAACGCCGCCCAGCGCACCGCCGGCCGGGCGGGCGCCTGCGTCACCACGCGAATGGTGTGGTCCCACAGGTCCTTTTCGCGGCCCAGTCGCCCGGTCAGGTCGTTGTCGGCCTCGTCCGCCAGCGCCCCCAGTTCCGGCAGTGCTACCCGCAGCAGGCCAGTGCGGCGCAGCACATCCAGCCCGTGATCGGCCCAGGCGCCTGTCAGCAGCCGCGTCAATTCCGCCAGAATGCGCTCATGGCTGATGCGGGACAGGCTCGCGGCCTCGTCCGCCATCGCCTGCTCCGTCTCCCAGTCCAGCCGGAACCCCAGCTGCGCCACGAACCGCGCCGCGCGCAGCAGGCGCAGCGGGTCTTCAGCGAAACGCGCGGCGGGTTCGCCCACCGCGCGCACCGTCGCCAGCGCGATATCCGCCTCGCCGCCCCACGGGTCGTGCACTTCGCCGGTCGCCGCGTTGAGGGCGATGGCGTTCATCGTGAAGTCGCGCCGCGCCAGATCGTCTTCCAGCGTGGCGTCGAAGGCCACCTCCGGGAAGCGTGTCGCGTCAGGGTAGGTCTCGCGGCGGAACGTGGTGACCTCGATCTGGGAGCGGGATTCCCCGGCAACGAAGATGGCGCCAATGGTGCCGAACCGCTCGCCGATGGCGAAGGTGGAGGCCGCCCCGGCCTGCGCCAGCAGCGCCTGCGTGCTGGTCGTGGGCGACGACGTCGTGAAATCGAGATCGGCCGGGGCCGGCAAGGCCAGCAGGGCGTCCCGCACGATGCCGCCAACCAGATAGAGCTCGTGCCCAGCCGCCTGAAACACGTGGGTCAGATGCGATGCCAACGCGCGTTGCGGGGCCGGCAATTGCTCCAGAATCGACCCCGTCACCGTTTGCGCTACCCCTGTGCTGCTCCCGCCAATCACGCGGCCACGAGTCTACCGGAGACGCCGCGCGGCGGGTACGCCGGGTCGCGGCAGCGTGTGGAGTTCACCGCGATCTCAGGTATTCTTGTGCCTGCGGCAGCGCGCAATCAGTGGCGACACTCGCCAGCGCCAGACCCGCGCGAAATCCCCGGAAGGAGTGTTCTATTCGTACGTCGCTCTCGCTGTTGGCCGTCCTCCTGCTGGTCCTCGCCAACGGCTTCTTCGTCGCCACCGAATTCGCGCTGGTCTCCGTTCGCCGCACACGGGTCCAGCAGCTTGCCGCCGAGGGGCACCGCCGGGCAGAGCAGGTGCTCTCGGAACTGAACCACCTCGATACCTACATCGCCGCCACGCAACTTGGCATCACCATGGCCAGCCTGGCGCTCGGCTGGATCGGCGAACCCGCCGTGGCCTCACTCATCGAACCCATCGTGCGCTCGCTGAGCTTCATCCCCGAAGGCTCCCGCGAGGCGCTGACCCACACCATCTCGTTCGCCATCGGGTTTTCGCTGATCACGACCCTGCACATCGTCATTGGCGAGCTGGCGCCCAAGAGTCTGGCGCTGCAGCGGCCGGAGCAGACCGCGATGTGGGCCGCCCGGCCGATCCACTGGTTCTACATCGCCCTGCGCCCCGCCATCGTCGGCCTGAACAAGATCGGCAACGCCGTGGTCCGGCTGATCGGCATCGACCCGGCCAGCGGGCATCAGCTCGTGCAATCCGCAGAGGAGCTGCGGTTGGCCGTGGACGCCAGCCGCGAGGCCGGCCTCGTCGAGGAATCGGCGCACGATCTGGTGGACCGTGCGCTGCTCTTCCCCGATCTGGAGGCGCGCCACGCGATGGTGCCGCGCACCGAGATCACCGCCGTCCCACGCGATGCGGACCTGGAAACGGTGATGCAGGCGGCGACG
The DNA here is from genome assembly GCA_047605145.1 of Thermomicrobiales bacterium. Taxonomy (GTDB): domain Bacteria; phylum Chloroflexota; class Chloroflexia; order Thermomicrobiales; family UBA6265; genus JACCXM01. Next base: position 6,624 of record JASGGF010000153.1, read on the forward strand.
TCGTCCGGCCACTCCCGCCTGCCGGTCTACGACGGCGACATCGACCACGTCGTCGGTGTCATCGATGTGAAGCAACTGCTGCCGATGCTGCTGGCGTCCGCCAAGATCCGCCGCAATGGCCAGATACCCGACTTTGCCATGGGCGACCTGATGACGACGGTGCTGGCGGTGCCGGAGACTGCCTCCGCGTCCGACCTGCTGCCGCGCCTGCGTGCCGCCGAGGCGCCGTTTGCCATCGTCATCGATGAGTACGGCGGCACTGCCGGGCTGATCACGCTGGTTGACCTTGTCGAAAGTCTGGTCGGTGAAATCGCCGACGAGTTCGAGCCCTCCTCCGGCAATGGCCGCCTCTCCCCCGATGGCAGCTTCTCGCTGGACGGCCTGACCACGCTGATGGAAGCCAAGGAGTTCTACGACCTCGACCTCGAAGACGCCGATGTCGAAACGGTGGGCGGCTATGTCTTCAGCGTGCTCGGGCGGCCCGCCGTGGTCGGGGATGAGGTGATGACCGAGCAGGGGCAGATCCTGCGGGTGGAGGAACTGGATGGCCTGCGCGTTGCGCGTGTCTGGGTCGGCCCTGCCTCCGCCGATGCGCCGCTCACCGCGGTGATCGAGGGAGCCGGGTGACCGATCCCGTGCTGCGGCCGCGCCTGGATCTCGATAGCCGGGCGCGCACGCTGCTGGCGAACGAACGGACCTTTCTGGCGTGGTTGCGTACGGGCCTCAGCCTCGTGGCAGCGGGGCTGGCGGTCGCCAACTTCCTGCCGGTCGGGCTGGTGCCCGGTGTTCCGTATGTGCGCATCTACTCGGTGCTCCTCGTCGGCACGGGTACGGCGCTGGTCATGATCGGCGGCGCACGGGCCCGCCGGGCGTCCGCGCGCATCGAGGCGGGACAGACGGTGGCCGCGCCCGGCGGGCTGGCCTGGGTGGCCGTCGTTACGGCCATTCTCTGCGTAATGGCTGTCCCGCTCATCCTGTGGCTGCGGTGACCCCCGCCCCGGCGCGCGCTCCGCAGGGTGCAGTGGCGGAGTACGCCGTGCTCGGCCTGCTGGCCGCCGCCGATGATGGCGCCGGGCACGGCTACGATCTGGCCCGCCGCTTCGCCGTTGGCACACCGCTGGGTTCAGTCCTGCGGCTGGAAGCCGGTATGGTCTACCACCACGTCAAGAAGCTGGAGCGCCTCGGCTGGGTGCGCTCCGTCAGCGAAGGTGGGAAAAGGCCAGCGCGCCGCACCGTTGCCATCACCCCGGCGGGCCGGGCGGAACTGGCCCGCTGGCTGGGCGAGCCAGTGCAGCACACTCGCGAGATCCGGCTGGAATTCCTGGTCAAGCTCTATCTCGCAATGCTGCTGGACCGGCCAGTGGTGCAGCGCCTCATCGCCGAACAGGACGCGGTGTTGCAACAGCGCACAGGCCTCCTGGCTGGCGCGGAACCGGACGACCCGGCCGCGGATGAGCCCGGCTTTCCCGGCCTGGTGCGAACATTGCGACAGGCGCAAACCGGGGCCGCTGTTACGTGGCTGGGGAGTGTGCGGCAACAGCTGGGTGAGTAAGTGATGATGGCGGGCGGCCCGCGCGGCCGCATGATGGCTTCAGCGTCGAAGCCGGGCGAGGGGCGGCCAATCCGCGCCGCGACCGTCAAGCGGGTGGCGGGGTTCTTCCGGCCCTACCGCTGGCAGGTCGCGCTGACTGTGTTCGCCATCGCCGTGGTGGCGGTGATCGGGCTGGTCAACCCGCTCCTGCTGAAGCTGATCATCGACGACGCCATCCCGAACCGCAATCTGCCCGAGCTGTACGGCTACGTCGCGCTGATGATCGTGTTGCCCATCGTCACCGGGCTGATCGGCATCGGCCAGACGTGGCTGAACACCCAGATCGGCCAGCACGTCATGCGCGATCTGCGCAACGCGCTGTATGAGCATCTGCAGCAGATGCCGCTCAGCTTTTTCACCGCGACCCGCACCGGCGAGATTCAGGCCCGCCTCAGCTCCGATGTCAGCGGCGTGCAGCAGGTGGTGACCGACACTGCCACCTCCATCGTCAGCAATTTGGCCACCGCCATCTCGACCGTGGTCGCCATGGCGTTCATCTCGTGGCAGATGACGCTGATCTCGCTCGGCATGTTGCCGATCTTTCTCGTTCTGACCTACCGCGTCGGCAACATCCGGCGGGATGTGCAGGGCGAAACGCAAAAGACGGTGGCGGACCTGACCGCCCAGACTGAAGAAACGCTCTCGGTCAGCGGCATGTTGCTCTCCAAGGCGTTCGGCCGGCAGGAGCACGAACTGTCGCGCTTTCGGGATGTCAACGCCCGCCTGACCGCCTTGCAGATTCGGCAGCAGATGGTGGGCCGTTGGTTCTTCATGATCATCGGCACGTTCTTCTCGATCACGCCCGCCATCGTCTACCTGTACGCCGGCGTGCAGATCATCGGTGGCGCGCAGGATCTCTCCATCGGCGATATCGTGGCCTTCACCACGTTGCAGAGCCGCCTCTTCTTCCCGCTGGGCCAGATGTTGAACGTGCAGGTGGAGATTCAGGGAGCCTTCGCGCTCTTCGACCGCATCTTCGAATATCTGGATCTGCCCGTCTCTATCACCGACCGGCCCGGCGCGGTCACGCTCGATGCCACGCAGACCGCTGGCCGCGTGCGTTTCGACCACGTCGCCTTCGCCTACGAGCAACCGCCGGACGCCGCCGCCGAATTGGTGGAGGGCGTGGAAATCGAGGCGCCGGCGGCGGTCACGCCGTTCCACCTCAAGGATATCGACTTCGTGGTGGAGCCGGGCCAGTTGGCGGCGCTGGTGGGGCCGAGTGGTTCTGGCAAGACCACTATCGCCATGCTCGTGCCGCGCTTTTACGACGTGGACGCCGGCGTGGTCTCCATCGACGGCACGGATGTGCGTGACGTCACGCTGGCGAGCCTCGGCGGGGTGATCGGCATCGTGACGCAGGAGACCTACCTGTTCCACGCCACGATCCGCGAGAACATCGCCTACGGGCGACCCGGCGCCGCACTGGATGAAATCCGCAGCGCGGCGCAGGCAGCCGCCATCGATGCCCGCATCATGGAACTGCCCGACGGGTATGAAACGGTTGTGGGCGAGCGCGGCTACAAGCTCTCCGGCGGCGAAAAGCAGCGCATCGCTATCGCCCGGGTGATCCTGAAGGACCCTCGCATCCTCATTCTGGACGAGGCCACCAGCGCCCTCGACACGCACTCCGAGCGGCTGATTCAGGCCGCGCTCGATCCTCTGATGCGGGACCGCACCACGCTGGCGATCGCCCACCGCCTGAGCACCATCCTCGCCGCTGACCTGATCCTCGTCGTCGAGCGAGGCCACATCGTGGAACGCGGCACGCATCAGGAGCTGCTGGCGCGCAGCGGCCTCTACGCGCGCCTGTACCGCGAGCAGTTCGCCGCCGCGCAAGAACCTGAGGGAGATGGGGCGGCGCCGCTGGTCATGCCGCTGTAAGGGCTGCCGCGGCTCACCCGCCCGCCTCCGCCGCCAGATCCTGCAGGAACTGCGGCACGCGGCCCGTTCCGTAGTCGTAGAAGCGCGCCCAGTGCGGCGTGATGGTGATCCGCGCCATCTGCGTGTAGAAGCTGCGCACATTCGCTTCGAACTGGGCGGCTTCCTCGCCCTGCATCGCCTTGCGCGAGGATTCCAGATACTCCTCCGTCACGCCATCCACGATCTCGACCGTTGCCGTGCCGCGAATCGAGACCGCCTGCGACGACGACGGCGTGTCGCCGCCAGCGATGGTGATCGCCACTTCCGGGCGGTCTCGCAGCGCCTGCACCTTCGGAGCAGTTGCCGCCGTGGACACCACGATGGCGAAACCGGTCCAGAGAAAGCCGATGGGCAGCACGCGCGGGAGACCGTCCGGCCCTGCGTAGGCGAGGTAGGCCAGTGTTTCCTTCGTCAGCATCCGCTGCGCGCCCGGCTGGTTCAGTTCGTCCGCAATCGTTGCCGCGTTCATGCCGCCATCCTCTCGAAATACGTTGCCATCGAATCGAGCACCTGATCCCAGCCGTCGTAGAAGAAGCCGTCGCCCGGCGTGCCATCGACGCCGCGCAGGTCGAACGTCATGCGCGTCTGGTCTCCAGCAGGCTCCAGCGTCACGGTGACGAC
>JASGGF010000154.1:0-10720 GCA_047605145.1 Thermomicrobiales bacterium
GCGCGATCCTCCGGGTCAGAAGCCCCTCTCCCGCGCATCGGGAGAGGGGTTGGGGGTGAGGGCTTCTCAGAACCAATGCCAATGCACCCCAGTCGTTCTCGACAAGCGCGAGACACGATTGCGGCGTGCCGTTCTAGCGGCGCAGCGGGCGCTCGCCGGCGATGTCGTAGATCGAGATCCAGCTGGTTGCGGCCTCCGGACCGGTCACAGCGGGGGCCGCTGGACCGGAGAGCCCGGCGAGGTGGGCGTCCAGATCCGCCTGGCTGTCCCAGCGCTCGAAGAGGACCACCCGGCCCGGCTCCAGCGGATCGGCGCTGAAGGTGTACTCCTGGCAGCCCTGTTCCGCCCGCGAGTGGCGCATCAGGTCGGCGCGGCCCGCCAGAAAGGCCTCGCGCTCGGCGGGGTCCATCGTGAAGACGCCAGCAACGTGAACCATGAATCGCTCCCCTGCATCGACAAGCCACGCCCGGAGCCCCACCGGTGGGGCTCCGAACATCCTGCCGCTATCGTCGCACGCCTGGCCCGGCCCTGCGGCGCCGGGCGCGAGGATCAGCCCACGAGCTCGATGATCTCGCCGTAGGCGGCGATGGTCTCGGGGGTGCAGGGGTTGAGGCTGGCCAGGAAGTGGCGGAACCCGGCTTCGCGGAAGCCGCGCAACGTCTCGGCGATCTGCTCCGGCTCGCCGGTAATCGCCCGCTCGCCGTCGCCATCGAAACCTTCCATGGCGATGACACCGCCCACCGTGCGCACGATGGTGGAGGGGTCACGGCCCACCTCGGCGCAGGCGCGGTCCAGCTTCTCCACGTGCTCCCGGGTCTGGCTGGCGTCGGTGTGCCAGACGGTGTTCCAGGCGTCGGCGTAGCGCGCGGTCAGGCGCAACATGCGCTCGCCGCTGGTGCCGACGATGATGGGCGGGCCGGCCGGGCGTGGGCCGCGCGGGTGGATGACCGCGTTCTTTGCCTGCGCATACGTGCCCGCGTAATCCACGGCGCCCTCGGCCAGCAGCGGCTGGATGACCTTGATGGCGTCCTCGAAGCGGCTGACCCGGTGATCGAAGGGGTAGCCGAACATCTCGTACTCCGGCTCATGCCAGCCGGCCCCGAGCCCGAGGATGAAGCGGCCGCCGCTGATCTCGTCGATCGCCTCCGCCATCTTCGCGGTCAGGCCGGCGTTGCGGAAGCCGGTGCAGGCCACCATCGTGCCGAGGGCGATGCGCTCGGTGGCGGCGGCGAGGCCAGCGATGAAGGTGAAGCACTCCCAGGCGCCCACCGAGGCGAAATCGGGCGGCCACTGGAACACGAGGTGATCCGGGAACCAGGCAATATCGATCCCGACATCGTTCGAGAGGCGGGTCATGGTCACCAGATCGGCGAAGCTGGGCGCCTTGCCGCCGGGGTCCCCCTCGTTCATCGGCAGCATAATGCCGAACTGCATCGGCTCCCGACCCTCGGGCCAGCGCCCGGTGGGAAACTGGCCGCCATCCGCCGCCGTCGATGCGTTCTGCTCTGGAATCGACACAGAGTGCTCCGTTCGTTGCGCGCGACATTCACGAGCGTCACGGTACGGTGGGTCCGGGTGGCGGTCAAGGCTGCGCTGTTGCGCGGGCACGCCGAATCTGGGCAGCGTGATCGTGGGCGTGGACGCTCGTGAGGCGCAGCCAGTCTTCGGCAGTGAACGGGCCAGCCTCGGTGTGGACGCCGCCGCGTTGCCACTGCTCCGCCGTCAATTGCTGCAGGATCGGCAACGTGGCGGCGCGGGCCGCGCGGAACGCCTCCAGCGAGGGGGCAGGATCCCGCTGCGGAAAGAGGTTGTCCACCAACGCCCGCTGGTCAAACGCGATGATGGTGGGGCGCTCCTCCGCGATGAGGAGGCGCAAACGCACGGCGGCGGTCATTTCGGCATCCGCCAGATGGTGGACGATCTCGCGTGGGCTCCACTCACCGGGCGCCTCGCGCACATCCCACTCGGCCGGAGTGATCCCGGCCAGGGCCGCAGCGACAGCCTCGTATCCGCCGTCGTACCGGGCAATGCACTCCTGTCGTTCCGACGCGTCCAAACCCGAACCTCCCCCTGCGGCGCCAGCGCGGCCACACCAGCCACGCCTGTGGAACCGGCGTGCAGATCAGGCGTGAGATGCTCTCTCGGGGGTGCGGGTTGACTGGGGGAGATAGTGCCGCCGCAGGGCATTGCAGCGGCGAACAATCATCACCCTGCCACCACGCGCAGGGTCTGCAGCGTGGCGTCGGCGACGCCGCGCACGTGCATGCCGGCGGCCAGGCTTTCGCGGAGGCAGTCCAGCTTGACGGCGCTGATGATCTCGCCGGGGAGCAGCATGGGGATGCCGGGCGGGTACGGAATCACCGCCTCCGCCGCCACGGCGCCCGCTGCCGCCAGCAGGGGCACGCTGCGGCTGGGCGCGAAGTAGGCCTCGCGCGGGGTCAGGACCTGCTCGCCGGGGGCAATCGCCTCCCCCGCCACGCGCGGGCAGCGAGCGCCGCCAGCCGCACAACGGGCCTGCCCCGCCAGCGCGCTGACCGCCTGCGCCAGCCGCCGGATCGAACTGCGGGTATCGCCCAGCGTCACCAGGCAGACCAGCCCGGCGGTATCGCTCATCTCCGGGGCCACGCCGTGCCCTTCGCGCAGCATGCGCTCGGCTTCGTAGCCGGTCAGGCCCAGGCCCTGCACATCGATGACCAGCCGCGTAGGGTCGTGCTGGGCGGCGGGCAGGCCGAGCCGCGCGGCGTCCAGCACGCGCACCCCCGGCAGTGCGCCCAGCAACTGGCGCCCGTACGCCGCCAGCCGGAGCGCGCGCTCCATCAACTCGCCGCCGCGCAGCGCCATCTGGCGACGGCAGGCATCCAGCGAGGCCAGCACCGGCATCAACGGGCTGGTGGTTTGCGTGAGCCGGACCGCGTTGCTGAGCCGGGCGAGATCGAGCCCGGCCCGCCGCACATTCAGCAGCGCAGCCTGCGACAGCCCGCTCAGCAGCTTGTGCGGGCTGGTGACGGCGCCCATCGCCCCCGCCTGCATGGCGGACACGGGCAACTCCGGGTGAAAGCCAAAGTGCGGCCCCCACGCCTCATCGACGTAAACGGGTACGCCGCGCGCTGCCGCCGCCGCGACAATCGCCGGGAGATCGCTGGCCACGCCCCAGTAACTCGGGCTGGTGACGATGACCAGCTTTGCGGCCGGGTGGGCATCCAGCAGCGCCGCCACGTCCTCTTGCGCCACGCCGAGGCCCACGTTCAGCTCCGGGTGCAGCCGGGGCGCCACGTAGACGGGGCGGGCGCCGGTCAGGATCAGCGCAGTCAGCAGCGACTGGTGCAGATCCCGCCCCACGATCACCTCGTCGCCGGGGTTGAGCGTAGCCAATAGGAAAGCCTGGTTGCCGCTGGAGGAGCCATTGACCAGGAAGAAGCTCTGGTCCGCGCGCCAGGTTTCCGCCGCCAGCTCTTCCGCCTGGCGGCGGGCGCGGTCATGATCGGCGGTATTCAGCCAGACATCCGCCTGCGCAAAGCGGCGGCCCAGCAGGCGGCGCATGGGGCGGTCCAGCCCGGGGCCCTGCTTGTGGCCGGGCGTGGAGAACGAGACACCTTCCGCCGTGCGGTACGCCTGCAGCGCATCGAGCACCGGCGCGCGCTGGTGCACCGTCGTCAGGTGGACGCGCGCTGCCGGGGCGGCGACAGGGGTAAAGGCAGGATCGAGATACGCGAGCATGTCGGTCACAGTGTGGTCTCCCGATGAGCAGGATGGGGCCAGGATGGGTGGAGACATACGGAATGGTCGTAAGCGGGAGAGGCTACCGGGCGGGCGTCGATGCCACCGCCTCGGTCAGGTCAGCGCCGGGGGATGGCGCGGCCACCACAGCGACTGCCGGGCCGCCATTCGGGGCGAGGACGAGATACGCCTGCAGCAGCAGGACGAGCGCGATCGCCGCCCACTTCTGCGGCGGCAGCTCCGTGCCGTAGCGCAGGCGCTCGTAGAGGAGCAGGCCCACCTGCAGGAAGACCACCCAGCCGATGGTGACGATGGAGAGTTCGGCGGTTTTCAGGCTGTTGGCGTAGAAGCAGAACAGGCCCACAAACGTGAGCAATCCGGCGGCAAACCACCAGGGTTGCCGGGTGTCCGCCCACTCCTTGGCAAAAATGGCGCCGACGAAATCGAACGCGGCAAGGAGCAGCATGGCTGAGAGACTGGTGAGGACGAACTTCCAGGGGACACTCCCGGCGGACGACGGGAGGAAACGATCCAGCGCAACGAATTCCATGAGGCGGCCTCCGGCTCTAGAGGAGTCAGCGGCCGGGCGGCGTCGCCATGGTGGATGCAAGACCGCTGACTCCTGCGTGCAGTCTGGGGTCGCAGCGTGGATTGCACATCCGTAGAAATACGTAATTGCGGTGCGCCCTGCTGCATCCGGCGATCGCGCAGCGGGTTAACGCCGCGCAGCCGCCGGCGCCATCAGGCGGGGCAGACCGCGCCCCAGACCGAAAGCCGGTGGTTGAACGTGTCCGCCACCATGATCGTCTGGCTATCCCCCGTGACCGCGACGCCATACGCCGCGCTGAGTTGGCCCAACCCGCTCCCCTGAACGCCGATGGTTGTCTGGGGGGTCCAGGCCGTGCTGCCAGCGTCTGGGCGGGTCCAGACATCGATGCGGAAGTTGCCGGCATCCGCCACCCAGAGCGTGCGCGCATCGGACGAAACTGCCACGCCGCTCGTACCCTTGAACTGGTCCACGCCGCTCCCGAAGCTGCCAAAGGAAGTCTGGTTCGCCCAGGCGGTGCTGGCGGCGCCGGGGCGGGTCCAGATCGAGATGCGGTTGTTGCTGCCGTCCCCGATCCACACCGTCAGCCCATCGACGGAAACGGCGAGTCCGCCCGGGCCATCCAACTGGCTGGCGCCGTTGCCAGGCGTGCCAAAGACGGTCTGGTTTGTCCAGGCGGTGCTGCTGGCGTCGAGCCGGGTCCAGACCGAGATGCGGTCGTTGAAGTCATCCGCCACCCAGGCGGTCAGCCCGTTCGGCGATGCCGCCACACCGCTCGGGAACTTGAACTGGTTCGTGTTGGCGCCGAACACCCCGAAGGTCGTCTGGTTGGTCCAGATCGCGCTGCCGGGGCCGGGCCGGGTCCAGACCGAAATACGGTGATTGGAAGAATCCGCCACCCAGACCGTCAGGCCATCGGGGGAAGCCGCCACGCCACTGGGGCCGGAGAGTTGGTTGGCGCCAGCGCCAAGGGTCCCGAAGCTGGTCAGGTGGGTCCAGGCCGTGCTGCCCGAATCCGGCCGCGTCCAGACCGCAATCCGGTTGTTATCCGTGTCCGCCACCCAGGCGGTCAGCCCATCCGCCGCGAGCGCCACGGCCAGCGGCTTGGTGAACTGGCCCGGCCCGGCGCCCTGGCTGCCAGCGGTCGTCTGGTTGACCCAGCCGAGGGTCTGGCAGGTTCCGCCACAGCAGCGCTGCCCCGGCGCGTTGCATCCGCCGCAGTCCACCGTCTTCTTGCACGTCCGCCGGTTCCGAACCGGGCCACACACGCCGGCGCAGACCGTGGCGACGCTCTTGCGGCGACACTTCTTCTTGCGCTTCTTGCCCTCCGGGCGGACGCCTGCGGCCGGGCGCCGCTTGCGCGCCAGCGCCGCATTCGGGCCGGTCACCGCGCCAGCCAGACCCCCCGCCAGCGGCAGGGCCGCCAGAGCGGAGAGGAAGCGGCGGCGGGTTTCCGCAACGGGGGACATGCGGGCTAACACCCCAGAGGTATCTGTTGCCATCGGAACCTCCAGCATCGGGCGATATCAGACTGCACTCTACGATAGCGGGGTCCCCACGCCTGTCCATTCGTAAATGTACGTATTTGTTCCGGCGCGCCGGCACGCGAGACTGGTGAGTTGGCGCACAATGCCCGACGATACGTCGCCGGGGAGGCGAACGCGCCGGCGAGCACGCCGGGACCGTGAAGCAACGAGAGCAGGGCGCATGGCACTGCCGCCGGGAAACGAAGAGACGGCGCCACCGCCGGCAATAGGCCGAGGGCTGGCCTGGAACCGGCAGGAGGTCTCCGGCGCGGTGGGCGACCTCGGCACCTTCCTGCCGCACATCATCGGCGCGGTGACGGTGGCCGGCATGGCGCCCACCGGCGTGCTCTCGTCGTTCGGGCTGTTCTACCTGATGGCCGGGCTGTTCTACGGCGTGCCGATGGGCGTGCAGCCGATGAAGGCCGCCTCGGCGGTGCTGCTGATCGTGCCGATGACGCCGCTGCAGGTGGCGGGCGCCGGGATCGTGATCGGCGCGGTGTTCTTCGTGCTTGGGGTGACGGGGCTGGTCACCCGCCTCGCCGCCGCCATCCCGGCGCCGGTGGCGGCGGGCATCCAGCTTGGGCTGGGCCTCAGCCTGGCCGGATTGGGCGTCCGCCTCTTGCAGGAGCAGCTTTGGCTGGGGCTGCTCATCTCGGTGGTCACCCTGCTGCTGCTGGGCAACCAGCGCATCCCGGCGGCGCTGGTGGCGGTGGGGCTGGGCGTCCTCCTGGCGCAGCTCACCGGCACGGGCGCGCCGCTGCCGCACCTGACGCTGGGCCTCCACCTGCCGCCGTTGGTGCGCCCCACCTGGGACGATGTGCTGCGCGGGACCGAGCTGGCGGTGCTGCCGCAGATTCCGCTGACCCTGACCAACGCCGTGGTGGCGACGGCGGCGGTCACCCGGCAACTGCTGCCGGAGCGCGCCGGGCGTGTCACCGAGCGCAACCTGGCGCTCACCACCGGGCTGGGCAATCTGATTGCGGCGCCCTTCGGCGGCTACCCGATGTGCCACGGCGCCGGTGGCATTGCCGGGCACTACCGCTTCGGGGCGCGTACCGGCGCGGCCCCGATTCTGGTGGGGGCGGCGTTTCTGGCGCTGGGTGTGCTGCTGGGGGACAGCGCCTTCGCGCTGCTGGCGCTGGTGCCGCCGGCGGTGCTGGGCAGCCTGCTCTTCTTCTCCGGCATCGAGCTGGCCGCCTCGTCCTCGCCGCAGCGCTTCGCCGGGCGCGACCTGTTCCCCTTCCTCGTCGTGGCGGCGCTTAGCGTGACCACGAACCCGGCCATCGGGTTTGTCGTGGGGATGCTGCTGGTGTATGGGATGCGCCAGAAGTGGCTGCAGTTCGACTGAAGCCGCCCGGCTGCGCATGACGCGCCGCCGCCTGGTCCGCAGAACCCCGTAATCCAACCCGTACATCTCGCACTCCCCAACCGGCCAGAAGGCTGCCATGCTGCTGGCAGCCTTCTGCCATATCGCTTGCGCGCATCGCGCCGGGCGCCTTCGGCCCTATCGGGGCCTATGGGGAGACGTCATGTCCACGCGCGCGCGAGATATCCTCGCTCTGGCGCTCCCACTACGTACATCACGCCGCCGGTTCGGCGCCGCGCTGACCGCGCTGCCCAGCCTCGGCGGGCTGCTTGCCCTGCTCGGGGCGGACGACAGCCAGGCCGGAGGCCGGCGCAAACGGCGCAAGAAGCGCCACAAGCACGGCAAAACGAGACGGCGTGACCACCGCCGGCGCAAGCAGAAGAAACCAGCTGTGTGCCCGGCCGGCCAGGCAGCGTGCGCCGGCGACTGCGCCGATCTGCAAGGGGATCGCGCCAACTGCGGCGTGTGCGGCGTCGCCTGCGGGGGTGGCCAGGTCTGCCAGAGCGGCGTGTGCAGCATCCCCTGCGGTGGCGCCTTCTGCCCGGCGGCAACCTCCCTCTGCGTCGCTGGCGCTTGCGTGGCGTGCGATGTGACGTGCGCGGCGGCGAACCACAGCTGCGATAGCGCGGCCCTGCAGGCTGCCCTGAACACTGGCGGCACGGTGCATGTCTGCCCCGGCGTTTACACCGGCACGTTCACCATCCCTGCAGCCACCCCAACGACGGTCATCGGCGCGGGCATGGATGACGACCCTGTCGCCAACACCATTCTGGACGCCCGGCAAGCGGGCCGGACGCTCACCCTGCACGCGTCCGCGACCTTGCGGGGCCTGCGCATCCGGGGGGGAACCGGCTGTGGCGGGGCGGGGCTGGCCACGCTCGCAGAGGTGGCGCTGACCGTGGAGCAGTGCGCAATTGTCGACAACCACGAGGACAGCCTCTCGTGCACTGGCGGGGGCGTGTTCCTGCTGGGCGGAACTACCACGATCCGCAACAGCCTCGTCAGCCAGAACAGCAGCGGGGTAAATGGCGGCGGGATCGTCACCAACAGCGGTGACCTGATCCTGCGCGCTACGGAGGTGCGCGCCAACACCGCCCTGCGCGGCGGCGGGGTCTACGTCAACGGCGGAACCTTCTCCCTGCTCGATGGCAGCGCCATCACCGGGAACACGGCCACCAATGTGGGTGGCGGCATCCGGACCGCCGGCGGGGAGACGGTGACGATCGGCGCGGATTCATCGGTGACTCTGAACACCCCGGATAACTGCTCCATCGGCGGCACGCTGATCGGGGTGTGCGGCGCCTGAGCCCATGCAACGGCTTACGATCACGAGAGGCAACAGGTGTGGATGACCAGCACTTCGATACGCTGACGCGAGTGGTTGGGAACGTCGATTCGCGCCGGCGCCTGCTGCGTCAGGCGGCCGGGCTAGCCGTGCTCGGGGGGCTGCTCACCCTGCTCGACCCGGACGAGACGGGCGCGCGGGGAAGACGCAAGCGACGGGTCAAGCGGCACAAGCATGGCAAGGGGCGGCGCCGCGAGAATCGGCGGGGCACGCGGCGGAAGGCGCCGGCGAATTGCGCGGCGGAACCAGCGGCGCAAACCTGCGCCGGCCGGTGCGGGCAAGTCCAGAATACTTGCGGGCAACTGGTGGAGTGCGGGAACGCCTGCTCCGGCACAGCGCCATTCTGTGTCGAGACGGTCTGCGCGCCCTGCTCCGCCAGCAACCCCTGTCAGGATGGCTGCTGCCAGCCAGACGGCGCATGCGGGGCCACCTGCCGGGTCTTCACCAGCAGCGCCGTCCTTACAACCACCTGGGGCGGGCTCGCGGAAGGTGACGCAATCTGCCAGGGCCTGGCGGGCTCTGCCGGGCTGCCGGGGCAGTACTTCGCATGGCTCTCGGATGCAACCGACTCTCCCAGCACACGCTTCCCGCTCGCCGGCAACGCCGCTGTCGGACCCTATGTCCTGGTGGGAACGCCAGTGGCCGTCGTTGCCACCGACTGGACGGACCTGACCACCTGTGATGGCGCTGGCAATTGCCTACAGCACACCCTGGCGCGAACCGAGACTGGCGACCCCTGGACTGGTCCCATGGTCTGGACCGGGACTGGCACGGCGGGAGACAGCGCCAGTGCGGATTACATCTGTCAGGGCTGGACCACGACCAGCGGGCTGGGGGCAGGGGGCACGGCCACGGCCACGAACTGGCAATGGACCAACGTGGGCATCGGCATCATCTGCGCTGCTGAGGGCTCGTTGTACTGCTTCCAGCAGGGATGAGCCGTCATCCTCGCGGATGGCTGGTCGCTGGGGCTTCCCGGCAAGGAGGGACCCGCTGCCTCCGGCCGGCGGTGGAGTGTGGCTCGTGCGTCGGTCATCCGCCCGGCGGCGCCTGCCAGACCTGCAACGCCGTAACTGGCCCGGGCATCCCCGACCTTGCCCAGCAAGGGGAGGTCTGTGGCGCCTCGACGCAGGATCAGTGCGTCGATGGCAAAGGGGACGGTGTCGGCGTGTACACGCCGCGTCCCTGGCCCATTCACGATCTGTGCGGAGCAACCAGCTCGCGCGTCACCCCGGACGGGTTGCTCAGGCCGCAGAGCCAGAGGGCGCGCGCCAGTTCATCCTGCAGCAGCGTCAGCACGCGGGCCACGCCCGCCTCGCCACCGAGGGCCAACCCCCAATGCACCGGGCGGCCGATGAGCACGGCCTGCGCCCCCAACGCCAGCGCGACCAGGATGTCCGTGCCCCGGCGCACGCCACCATCCACCAGCACCGGCACGCGCCCCCCTACCGCCGCCGCCACGCCGGATAGCGCATCCAGCGCACCCACCGCGCCATCGAGCTGGCGGCCGCCGTGGTTGGAGACCAGAATGCCCGCCGCGCCGTAGTGCATGGCCTGCCGCGCATCCTCCGGGTGTAACACGCCCTTGACCAGGATCGGCAGCGGCGCCAGGGTCGCCAGCCATTCGAGGTCGGCCCAGGTCAGGGAGAGATCCCAGATGCCGGCGATCTCCTTCGCCAGCGGGGAGCCTGCCGGCCTGCCCGCGTGCGCAATCGGATCGGCCAGCCGCTCCTGCCAGGCGGCGCGCTCCTCCGCCTCGCGGCGCCCACGCGCCTGCGCATCCACGGTCACCACCAGCGCGGAGGCGCCCGCTGCGGCCACCCGCTGCACCTGCTCGCGGGTGCGCTCGCGGTCGCGATAGACGTAGAGCTGCTGCCACCACGGCCCGGCCTCAACGGCCACCTGCTCGATAGGCGCCGTGGTGACGGTGCTCGTCACGTAGACCGTGCCGGCGGGGCGGGGCGCCCCCGCCGTCGCCAGCTCACCGTCCGGGTGGCTCAGGCCGTGGCGGCCAGTTGGGGCCAGCAGCACCGGCAGCGCCAGCGGCTGCCCCAGCACCTGCGTGGCGGTGGAGACCGCCGTCACGCCGCGCAGCACGCGCGGCAGTAACCGCCAGTGCGCGAACGCCTCGCGGTTGGCGCGCAGGGACGATTCGTCCTCGCTGCCGCCAGCGAGATAGTGCCACGCCAGCAGCGCGTGGTGATCGCGCGCGGCGGCCT
>JASGGF010000155.1:0-10697 GCA_047605145.1 Thermomicrobiales bacterium
CGAGCGTCTCGTGGGCGGCAGCGGGCGCCCACATGCCGGAGCAGGAGCCGCTGCGTTTCACGCCGTAAGGGCGGCTTGGTGGAACGAAACGGGGGTGGGTGCGCCGGCACGCCACCCTCGCTTCATGGTGCGGCGCGCCCACGGCCGGCGCCGCACAATTGCCCGCTGGCGCCTCTGGGAATTCCGGCCGCGCATGTGTACATTCCGCGCAGCCCGGAGCAAGGCGTTGGCTCAGGCCGTATCTGGTGACGAGTGGGTTCTCCAGCGGTTCGCCCCTCGTCTGTGAGCCGCGTCCGCCGGTGACGGAGTGCGCCTCGTGGATGCATCGCGTTTTGACGACCTCGCTCGCTCCCTGTTCCACCCCCGCAGCCGTCGCGCGGCGGCTGGCCTGCTCGGCGGGCTGGCCCTCGTGCCCGCCCTTGGCCTCACCGAAACCTCCGGCAAGAAAAAGAAGAAGGTCACGCTCTGCCTGAACGGCGAGACGATCACCGCGTCCAGCAAGGCCAGGAAGAAGTTGCTCAAGCAGGGCGCCACTGTTGGCGCGTGCCAGACCCCGCCGCCGCCATGCACGCCGCAGTGCAACGGCGTCGCGTGCGGCGTGTCGGATGGTTGCGGGGGAACCTGCGGCTGCGCCGCCGGCTCACTGTGCTACCAGAGCACTTGCAGGAGTTGTACCGTCAACTGCGCTAGCAACCCCATTGCCTGCGGTAATGATCTGTCGCAAAAGTTGATCGACGGGGGCACGATCTACGTTTGCCCGGGCACCTACGGCGGGCCATTCGACATCACCACCCCCACGACGCTAATCGGGGCTGGCCCGGGCGATGACCCCGCGTCCAACACCATCCTTGATGGTCGCCAGGTCGGCACGACAGTGGTGGTTTCAGCGTCGGCAACGCTGGCGCAGGCGCAAGTGACCGGTAGACGGGCAATTGTTGATGCCGCCGGAGGAATCCAGATTCAAAACGTGGATGTGCAAATCACGGACTGCAAAATAAAGAACAACCAGGGGGTCAAGGGAGGCGGTATCGGGGTGGAGAACGCCAACGCCCGGCTGAGGCTGAACAGTTCCATCGTGGAAGGGAACTCCGCGCTCGACTGGGGCGGAGGCATCTATCTCTACAACACCAAAAAGAGTTTCATCACCGACTGCATCATCGACGGCAATGCCCAGACCACGGGTCCGACTGGTTCTGGAGGCGGCGGGTTGGCAATAAACAACGCAGGTGAAGGCGTCAACATTACGCGCACCCGGTTTACGCGGAACTCGGCAAAGCGGAATGGCGGCGGTGGAATCCACGGCTACTTCGGCAAGGTCGTGCTCGACCCTTCGACCGTCATTACCGATAACTCCACAGAAGGCGCGACGCAGGCCGGCGGCATTCTGCAGGAGGCCGGATTGCTGCAGACCAACGGTGCGACGATCGAGAACAACACGCCACTGAACTGTGTGGGGGCCGGCTGCTAGCGCGGTCACTTGCCTGATCGCTGACGGCTGGCCCGTCGTGGGGTGTTCCGTGGCAGAATCCCGCCGGAGACAAACGCGCACAACGCATCTCAAGGAGACCCGGTGTCAGATCAGACAAACGTCGTTATCGAAACGGAAGCCGGCGACATTCACGTGACGCTGGAGGATGCGAAGGCCCCCGGCACCGTTGCCAGTTTCCTCGGCTACGTCGATGCCGGGCTCTACGACGGCGGCCGCTTTCATCGTGTGGTGCGCCTGGATAACCAGCCGAACGACACCATCCGCATCGAGGTGATTCAGGGCGGGCCGAACGTGGACCGGCTGGAGGAGCTGCACGACCCGATCCCGCTGGAGCGGACCACGCTGACCGGCCTGCGCCATCTCGACGGCACGATCTCGATGGCGCGCTTCGCCCCGGACAGCGCGCTTGCTGACATCTTCATCTGCATCGGCGACCAGCCGGACCTCGACTTTGGCGGCATGCGCAATCCGGACGGGCAAGGCTTCGCCGCGTTCGGGCAGGTGACGCAGGGCATGGACGTGGTGCGCCAGATTCAGGCGGGCGCCACGGACGCGCAGACGCTGGTGGAGCCAGCGCGGATTCTGCGCATCCGGCGGGCGGCGGCTACTCCGTAACGTTCAAGATCAGCATCAGCCCGCCGCCGCCCTCCTGCTCCACGTTGTTGTTCGTGGTGTGGTGGTTGATGTGGCAGTGCAGCAGCCAGCGGCCCGGCTCGCGCGCTTCCCACAGCACGTCGTAGCGCTCGCCGGGCGCCACATTGACGGTGTCCTTCACCCACTGCCCGCCTTCCGGGACCGGGTTGCCGTCCGTTTCGACGATGCG
This sequence comes from Thermomicrobiales bacterium, assembly GCA_047605145.1. Classification (GTDB taxonomy): domain Bacteria; phylum Chloroflexota; class Chloroflexia; order Thermomicrobiales; family UBA6265; genus JACCXM01. Next base: position 2,313 of record JASGGF010000155.1, read on the forward strand.
GAACGGCCCGCCGTGGATGTGCATGGGGTGGATGAAGCCGCTGTTCGTGCCGATGAAGCGCACCAGCAGTGTTTCCCCGACCGTCAGATTTACCTCCTGTGTGGCCGGATACGCCTTGCCGTTGATAGTGAAGAAGTTGGGCATCCCGCCTTCCATCGGCATGGCGGGCCACGAGTACCCCTCGCGCTCCAGCAGCTCCTGCAACTGGATGATCAGCTCCTGATCGTAGGGGTATGGGTACGGCTCCTCCGCCGGGCCGTCGATGATCAGCGCACCGTACAGACTCAGCGCCTGCTGGCGGTCGATGTGATCGTGCGAGTGGTAGAAGTATGTGCCGCGCTGCTGAGCCGTGAACTCGTAGGTGAACATGCCGCCGGGCGGGATGGGGTCCTGCGTGATCTCCGCCGCGCCATCCATCGCGTTTGGCACGATCAGCCCGTGCCAGTGGATCGTCGTTGATTCCGGCAGATGGTTGGTGACGATGAAGCGGACGCGGTCGCCTTCGGTCAGGCGGATCGTCGGCCCGGGAACCTGCCCGTTGACGGCGTAAGCCAGCACGGGCTCATCCGGCAGGATGTGCCACTCGATGACGCTGGTTTCCAGCTCGAAGACCTTGACGCCATCCTCGATGCGCGGCTCCAGAATCTGCCCGCCCACGGCGTCCGCCGGGGCGACATACTGAACGGCGTTCGGATCGACGGCGGCCATGTCGCGCATCGCCTCCGCCGGGGTGTCGCGGGTCATGATCATGCCGGGGGCCATCACCGCCCCGGCCACCTCGTGCGCGCCGATGGTCAGGTTGACGTGCGCCGCTGTCCAGATCAACGCCGCCACCAGCGCCAACGCGGTCAGCGCCGTCATCGCGGCGATCTCGGCACGGCCCACCTTGCCGGCTCCGCTCATATCGTGCGCGACACCGGACGCCGCAGGGTTGCGGATTAGCGGATTGCGCGGGGCAGGCGGGGGTGACGATGCCGGCTCTGGCGCTGATTCCGGGGGATGGTGAGCGTGCTCATGCTGCATGGCGGTCATGTCCCTGCCGGCTGGGCGGCGTGCCCCATCGCAGCGTGGTCCATCGGCGTGTCGCTCATGTCGCCGTGCCTCATCCCGCCGTGGCCCTCGCCTTCGGTCGACATCAGCCCGTGCTTCAGCCCCTTGCTGACCAGCCACCAGTTGGCCGGGTACGCGGTCAGGAACCCGACGCCAATCGCCAGCGACATCACGCCCCAGTACAGGAGGTGGCGCGGGTCCATGGCGCGCATGTCTCGCCCCATCATGAGGGTGGCCATCACCGGGAACATGCCCGCCATCATGGCGTTCATCGAGAGCCACTCGGGGATGAACGACGCGCGCAACGCCCCGAGGTAGGAGCCACCCATCATGTTCTTCATGAACAGCGACTGGAAGATGAACAGGCCGAAGATGAAGCCGAAGACGTACTCGGCGGCCATGTCGAACCACATCGGCAGCCCCAGCAGGCCGGTGATGGTGGCGGCGAAGATGACCCCGGTGGCATCGCCCGCCACGCAGTGCAGCGTGGACCCGAAGACCTGCTTCCACATCGGCGCCACGAACCGGGCGTGATCGCCGTCCGCTGGCTTGCGGTCCACGAGGACGTAGCAGATGGCGCCGACTGGACCGAGGTAGCAGGTGGTCAGCACCCACGCCCAGCGAATCACGCCGGGCTCCGGTAGCCGCCGGTATGCATCCTGCGCCACAAAGATGACCGAGAGCGCTACCAGCGCGAACCACAGCAGCAGGATGACATCGATCCACGCTAATCGGCCGAGCAGTGGCAGCGAGTAGGGGGACACCGTGGCCTCCGGATGCAGGGCAGCGAGTGCGCCCATCATACCCCTGGCGGGTAGGGGCGTCAATTGTGTCCAATGGTGACCGTGTCGGTGGCCAACCATCGGAGAGACAGGCAGCGTGTTGATACGGTATACCATCCGGGGGTATTATGGTGTCGTCGCGCCCAACGCAGGGCGCCACTGAGCCAGAAAGGCATAATCCCCACATGAGCACCGTTCTTGAAGAGACCGTCGTCACCGCGCCGGATATCTCCTGCGCGCACTGCGCCGCCGCGATCACGCAGGCCGTCGGCGCCATCCCCGGCGTGCAGTCGGTGGACGTGGATATCGCCAGCAAGCGCGTCACCATCGGGCACCAGCCGGGCAAGGTTGCGCTGGCGGAGATCGCCCGCGTCATGGATGACGAGGGCTACCCGATCAGCCAGTAGACCCGCTCTCACACCCACGCAGAACGGCCCGCGCCATTTCGGCGCGGGCCGTTCTGCATTTGGGGAACTCCGGCGCTACTCGTGCGTGACGGCGAGAACCCGGTCCTCAAGCACGCTTTCGGTGTCCGCGACCGCCCCGTTGCTCAGTGGCAGCGCACGCTGCGTGCCTTCCGGCAGTGTCGCCTTGGCGGCCGCCATGAAATCGCGGAACAGTGGGTGCGGGGAGGTGGGGCGGGAGAGGAACTCCGGGTGGAACTGCACCCCGACGAAGAACGGATGCCCCTTCATCTCCATGATCTCCGCCAGCCGGCCGTCCGGCGAGGCGCCGCTGACCACCAGCCCGGCCTCGGCCAGTTGCGGCCGGAAGCTGTTGTTCACCTCGAAGCGGTGGCGGTGCCGCTCGTCCACCTGCTCAGCGCCGTAGGCCGTCGCCGCTACAGTGCCCGGTTCCAACGCGCAGGGCCACAGGCCGAGGCGCATGGTGCCGCCCATCTCCACGCCTTTCTGGTCCGGCATCAGATCGATCACCGGGAATGGCGTGTTCGGGTCGATTTCGGTGGAGTTGGCCCCGGCCATCCCCAGCACGTTGCGGGCAACATCGATTACCGCCATGTGCAGGCCGTAGCAGAGCCCGAGGTAGGGGATGCGGTGTTCGCGCGCCCAGCGCGAGGCCGCGATCTTGCCTTCGGTCCCGCGCGCGCCGAAGCCGCCCGGCACCACGATGCCGGAGACGGTCTTCAGGACGCGCGTCAGCTCCGCCGGGGTGACGGTTTCCGCGTTCACCCAGACGATCTCCGGCTCAACCTCGTGCCACAGGCCGGCGTGCGTCAGGGACTCGAGCACGCTCATGTAGGCGTCCGGCAGTTCGACATACTTGCCGACCACCGCGATGCGCAGGGGCTTGCGCGGGCGCTGCACCTGATGCACCAGATCTTCCCACTCGGCCAGATCGGGCTCGCTGTCGAGGCCCAACTCCCGCGAGAGGTACTCGCCCAGCCCGGCCTCTTCGAGGATCAGCGGCACCTGATAGATGCTGTCGGCGGTCGGCATGGAGATGACCGCCTGCGTATCGACATCGCAGAAGAGCGCGATTTTTTCACGCACATCGTCCGGGATCGGGCGGTCGGCCCGGGCGACGATGATCTCCGGCTGGATGCCGAGGGCGCGCAACTCGCGCACGCTTTGCTGCGTCGGCTTCGTCTTCAGTTCGCCCCCGCCAATCTCCGGCACCAAAGTGACGTGGATGTACAGCGCGTTCTGCCGGCCCACCTCGCGGCGCAGCTGGCGGATCGCCTCGATGAACGCCTGACCCTCGATATCGCCGATGGTGCCGCCCACCTCGACGATCACCACGTCCGCGTTGTGCTGGCGAGCGGCGAGGCGCAGGCGATCCTTGATCTCGTTCGTGATGTGCGGAATCACCTGCACCGTGCCGCCGAGGTAATCCCCGCGCCGCTCCTTGGCGATGACGGAGGAGTAGACCTGCCCGGTGGTGATGTTCGACGCGCGCGAGAGGTGCTCGCCGGTGAAGCGCTCATAGTGCCCGAGGTCCAGATCGGTCTCGGCGCCGTCATCGGTGACGAAGACCTCGCCGTGCTGGTACGGCGACATGGTGCCCGGATCGACGTTCAGGTAGGGGTCGAGCTTGATGATGGAAACCGACGCGCCCCGGCTCTTGACGATGCGCCCGATTGAGGCGGTGGTGATGCCCTTGCCCACGGATGACACCACGCCCCCGGTTACGAATATGTACTTTGGCATCCCCGCGCTCCCTCTGCGCTTCGCGCTGCTCCCGCTGCTGTTGTGATGGCTCAACTGGCTAGCTGACGGAAAGCGCAACCACCTGCATGGTTTCGCCCAGATCGCTCGCCTTCAGGGACAGTTTGTCCGTTGGTTCCGGAACGCTGACGCCCAGATTCCGGCAGTAGGTTTCAAGATTCGCCAGCGCGCGGTCCCCGCTGCCGGTGGCGAACTGCATGGGGATCACCACCTTCGGTGAAAGCTGGCTCGTGATTTCGGCCGCCCGCGCGGGATCGAGCGAGGCGCTGCCAGCGGGTGTGAGCAACACATCGACATCGCCAATGGCGGCGATGTCCTCTTCACCCAGCGAGTGGCCGAGATCGCCAAGGTGGCAGAACTTCATGCCATCGAGCTCGATCAGATAGACGGTGTTGTGGCCGCGTTCCTTGCCCTTCGCCTCATCGAGATGCGTGCGGATGCCGGTGATGAACACATCGTGCATCTCATACTCGCCCGGACCCCGGACGGTGTCGAACTCCGGCTTGACGGCGTTCAGGTTGGCGTGGTCTGGCGACTCGGAGGAAATAGTGACGATATCCGCCGTCGTTCTGGCGAGCGAGAACCCGGTCTCGCGGCCGACGGGGTCAGTGAGGACGACGGCATCCTTGCCGCGAATGCGGAAACAGTTGTGCCCGTACCAGCGAATTTCGGCCATGGCAGGAGAACCAGCTTTCTCGTGGGCCGGGGACCAGCGGGGCAGTTCCCGGCAGCCAGCGATGCCGCAGTGTGACAATCGCCAGTAGTCACGTGGCCGGTTTTCCAGCAACGCGATACGTCATTGTGGGCTCGAGGGGGTTTCACTCTCGCGCGATCAGGCGGCTCTGCGCCTTTCCCACGGGATTGCAGTATACCACGTTCAGTGTGAGCGTACGTTCAGGACGAGTGTTCGGAATCGCCGTCGCTGTCCTCATCAAGCGCTTCGCCGGTGGCGCGTTCCAGCGCCGCTCGCACCGTCTCGAACCCGTAGCCACGCCGCGCCAGATAGGCGCTGACTCGTCGCTTCACGGCCACCGGGTCGTCTTCGCCGGCGGTGGTCAGCCGCTTGCGCGCCAGTTCGGTGGCGGCTGCCACTTCATCGAGCTCCGCCTCGGCGATCGCCTCGCGGCTCGTTTCCGCATCGATCCCCTTGTTGCGCAATTCCTGTTGCAACAGGCGGCCACCGCGCGGGCGCTGCCGGGCGCGGTTCTCCACCCAGCGCCGCGCGAAATCGGCGTCATCTAGATACCGCCATTCGTGCAGCCGGACGATCGTCGCCTCGATCGCCTCGGGCGAGAAGTCGCCGCGCTTCAGGCGGTCGCGCACCTCGTGCTCGGAGCGCGCACGGTATGAGAGGAAGTGCAGCGCTGCCTCGGTGGCGCGGGCCGCGTCGTCCTCCGCCAGCAGCTTCGCAACGGCGGACGTGTCGAGTTGGTCGCCGCGCTGCAGCCCGGCGCGAGTCAGTGTCTCTTCGCCCAGCGTGAACGCGGGCGCGCCATCGATGGCGATCAGGAAACGGCCGCGCTCCCGGCGACGTGCGCTGATCCCGGTGACGACGCCGGGTGCGATATCGCTGGCCGAGCGGTGGGGGAGTTCTGGCTCCGGATCACGGGGCATGCCGGGGTCTTCCCTGACTAGTAGGGCGCGGGCTCCACCGGCGCGCCCGCCGCGCACAGCGGGCAATCGCCATTCTGGTAGACCGCGTAATCGCTGTTCAGGAGCCCGAAGATCTCGTGGCCCGCCAGCTGCGGCTCGCCCAGATTCCACAGGGTGGCGATGCCGATGATCTCCCCGCCCAGTTCGACGACATCGTCGTAAAAGCCGTGCATGGTGTCGCCGGAGCGCATGATGTTATCGACGAGCAGGATGCGCCGGCCGCGCACCAGATCCTCGATCTGCGGCGCGATCTGCGGCCCTTCCGGCCCCGGCGTGGCGTACGCGATTTTAGCCTTGGGGTCGAGGAACCCACCCACCAGCAGCGCCAGTCCGGCGCCCCAGATCGAGGGGGTGGCGACCGTTTCGATGTGATCGGTGAAGTAGTTCTTGGAGATGGCGTAGGCCATGTGCCCCGCCGCCACCGGATCGCTCAGCAAGTGGTCGCGGTCGATCAGGCCGGCGCTGTGCCCGCCGTGCTGAAAGGCCCAGTGGCCCTCCTGCAACAGGCGCTCCCGCTTGAGATCGGCCACGATGCGCGGGTCAATGCGTGTCACGAAGCCCTCCAGCGTTGAGGATCGCCGGCGCAATGCCGCCGCTGGCAAGATAGCACGACGGTTCCGGCGTGCTTCAGGCCGTGCGGGTCGCCAGTTGCTCGACCAGCGCTTGCAGGCGTTCCCGCGAGCGAGGCTCTTCTGCGAGTTCGAGCAGGAGCGCGGCAGCGGCGTCGTGATACGCGGCAACGGCGCGTTCTACGTCCGCGCGCACGGCGTAGCGGTCCAGCATGTCTAGCACGCGCTCCACCGCCGATTCCGCGATGATTTCCCGCGCGAAGATGGCGTCGAGGGTGACGCGTTCTGGCGCCGGCAGCCGGTCGCGCAGCAGCAGAATGGGGTAACTCTTTTTCCGGCGGCGGATGTCGTCGGCCTGCCGCTTGCCGGTTTCCGCCTGCGTGCCCCAGATGCCGAGGAGGTCGTCGTGGATCTGGAAGCCAAGCCCCAGTTGCAGGCCAAACGCTCCCCAACGCGCCGCCGTCGCAGTAGAGGCGCCGGCGACTAGCGCGCCTGCCCACGCCGCGAACTGGATGATCGCCGAGGTCTTGCCGGTAATCATGGTGAGGTACTCGTCGGCCGTGACATCGGAGCGGGTCTCGAACCCGAGGTCCCGCGTCTGCCCCGCCACAATGGCGATGGTCATGCGCTCGAACCCTTCCAGCACAGCGAATGTGCGGCTGGCGTCGAGCCCGGCGGCTGGCAAGCCGTAGAGTGGCAGGTGCGAAACGGCAAAGAGGGCATCGCCGGCGTTGATGGCTTGCGCCGTTCCCCACTGCTTCCAGACCGTCGGGCGATGGCGGCGCGTGGCGCTCTCATCCTGAATGTCATCGTGGATCAGGGTGAAGTTGTGGAGCAGTTCGATGGCGGCGGCAACCGGCGCGGCGATCTGCGCGCTGCCTCCTGCTGCGTCCGCCACCAGCAGCGTCACCGCCGGGCGTATGCGCTTGCCCCGGTCGATGCTACGCGGGTCAATGGGCCGCAACGAGAGGTCCGCGAAGCCGAGGTGGTAGCGCACCATGCCGGCCAGCAGGGGGGAGTCCCCATCCAGCGCCCGCAGCGCGTTTTCCATCAGCGGATCGAGGCTGGCGTCCAGTGATGACGCTGGCTCCGAAGCCGACGCGGTCCCTGATCTCTTCGGCGTTTCTCCCACCCGCAATCCCTCCCGGCCATCACCCTGCACCATGTTGCAAGGGTAGCCTGCCGCCGCGTACGGCACGTTTGCGCGGTGACAGTGATCCCGTGACCGTCTAGACTCGCCGGACGACTCCGACGACCGGCGCCCGGTCACAGGCCACCACTCAGGAGCGCGGAATGCTCGCCCTTCGCACCAGTCTTGTCGCCGCCATGCTGTTTCTGCTCTGTGGACGGACCGCCGGCGCGTGGATGCAGCTTTCGGGTGAGGGGTGGGTTTCCCCAACGTATGGCTTCTCGGTATCGTGGGCAGGGACCAACTGGGAGCCCGATGCCAACGCCATGCTGACCGGAGTTGGTCCGGAGAAGCTGGACCGCCTGCACCTGATCAATGGCGAGAGTTCCCTGTACATCGAGGGGGTTACGCGCTACAGCGGCAACCTGTCCGCCTGCATCGACGCCGAGGCGAAGATGCTAGGGCAGGAGGCTGGTGTCACTGACCTGCGGCCGTACATCGACGAGAACGGCTCCCCGTACATGGCGGACGGTCCCAACGGCTCGGCGGCGGCGTTCCAACTGACGCTCGATGCCGGCGGGCAGAATATTGACCTCGTGGATTACCTCGAATGCCGGACACTGGTTCCGGGCGAATCCGTGCTGATCGTGACGCTCATCGCGGAGACGCCTGAGTTCACGCGCGAACTGGCCGAGATCCAACCGGTGCTGGCGACCATCGAGATTCCCGGCGGTGGCAATGCGAACGCGCTGGAGGCGTATGGCCGCCTGCTGGCCGCCGCGCAGTCGCAGCCCAGCCTGACCGGCCCGCGCGCCGGCGAGGTCGCTTTTGACGCCGGCCAGCTGGGAGCCGAACGGCTGGGCGTGAACGAGGCTGATGTCTACGTGCGCGCCACGTTCCAGCACCCGGAGCCGGCGGAGATCGCGCTGTGGGACGTGGGCATCGGCTTCCGGGATACCGGAGACGAGGACCAGTACCGTGTGATCGTTGACTCCGAGGGGCGCTGGTTCTTCAAG
>JASGGF010000156.1:0-10610 GCA_047605145.1 Thermomicrobiales bacterium
CGCGAATGAAAGCAACCTTGAATTCGCGCGGGGTCCGGAGCGTTACGGGGTGACCTTCTCCGCGTCCTGCACCACGTCCAGCACGTTCTGCACGAGCTGCGTGACGCCCTGCGGGCTGCGCGCGAAGTACCAGCTCCAGACGCCGACCTGATCCGCCTGCACGGCGGGCTGGCGGCTGAAGGTGGGGTGGGTCTTCACCTGCGCCAGCGGCATGGCGCCCTCGACGGTGGCGAGGAAGATGGTGTCGGGTTCGTACTTGCTCGCCTGCTCCCAGCTCAGGGTTTCCCACCACTTGTCGCCGGTCACCGGGTCGGTGTCGAGCACATTCAGCCCGAGAGAGCGGAAGTAGTTGACGTCGTCCCAGCCGTTGGGATTGGCGATGTAGATCTCGTCGTTGACGGGGTAGCCGAACATGGCGGTCAGGCCGGGCGTGGCGTCCAGCGCCGCTTGCAGCGCGGCAACCGCGTCATCCAGCGCCGCCTGCGCCGCCACGTTCTCCGGCGAGTCTGGCTCGGCGCCCAGCGCGATGGCGACCTTCCAGATCTCGGCCATGGTGCGGTCCACCCGGTCGAGGAAGGGCCAGACGAGAAGCGGCGCGATGGGCGGCAGGTTGGCGTAGGGGGTGTCGTCCTCGCTGTAGCGGGTGACATCCTCCAGCTCGACCGCGCCGAAGATGAAGAGATCGGTTCCGGCCTGCAGCGCCTTTTCCGGATCGGGGTTGCCCTCCGGTGTGGAGATGTTCACCACGGACTCGACCGGCAGCCGCCCCCACGCCTCCGGGCTGCCCGTGGGGTCATTGGCCGGGCCGCCCCAGACCGCCTGCACCTGGATGCCCATGTCGTACACCGCCGCCGCCGTGCCGATTTCCGCGGCGATGCGCTGCGGCGGGGCCGGCAGCGTGGTGACGCGGCCGAGGAAATCCGTGAAGGTCCACTCCGCGGCCACCGGCGTGTCCACCTGTGCTGCAGCGGTCCCGGCAAGTCCGGGTGCAAACAGGGCGGCCAGCGCGCCGCCCAGCGCCTGGCGGCGCGTGATGGTCGTCAGCATCGGGAGTCTCCTGCGTCGTGGCGATCAGGCAGCAGGGACATCCTCCGTCATCACGGGCAGGATCTGCTGCTCGACGTCATCCAGCATGGACATCAGCGCCGGCATGTATTCCCAACCCCAGAGGTTGGCGTCCAGGAAGACGACGCGGCCGTTCTTGACCGGCTCCAGCAACTGCCAGACCGGGCTGGCCTCCAGCCCTTCCTGCGTGCCCGCGCCCTCCAGCATGACGACGACCGTGTCCGCGTCATTCAGGAGCGCAAGGTTCTCGAAGCTCAGGGCGATGTCGGCTCCGACCGGATCCGCCTGGAAGGCGGGTTGCGTCAGCCCCACGCCGCTCAGGATCATGTTTGCCGAGCGATCCACCGGCACGAAGAATTCACCGTCGCCCAGCCAGTTGATGCTCGCCACGGGCTTGTCGCCCACGCCCGCCCTGGCCACCTTCGCCTGCAAATCCGCCACCCGTGCATCGTACGCCGCGATGACTGCCTCAGCCTCGTCCTCCAGCCCCAGCGCCACGCCAACATCACGCATGTTCTGCTTGACTTCGTCCTCGGTGGTGTAGCCATAGGGGAAGCAGAGCGTGGTGGCAGCGGCCTTGGCCACGGTGCAGGTTTCCTCGTTCCAGGGGTCGCCCGCCTGCCCGCTCATTTCCAGAATCAGGTCCGGATGCAGCGCCATCGCCTTTTCGATGTCCAGCATCCAGTCGTTGTCCGCCCGGACGTTCACCACGTCCGCCAGCAACTCCTGATGCCCGGGAAAGGGAAACTCGGCGACGTCCGGAACCATGCCGACTGGCGCCACGCCCAGCGCCAGCATGTTGCCAATGTGATGGTGGCGCACGGCCACGACACGCTGTGGGTGCTCGGGCGCCGTCACCGGGCCGAACGCATCCTCGATCACGTGCTCGTCGCTCTGGCGCGCCCCGGCCGGTGATCTCCCGGCGAAGAACAGCGCAGCAGCGCCAAGACTGCCCACCATCATGGCCCGCCGAGACCGCGTCCTTGCGAACGTCAGGACGACCGGCGCTTCGTGCTGCTCAGGCTCGCTGTTCACCGCGTGTTTTCCCCTCCTCTGTCTGGCTGTCTCTATGCACGTTCGTTCTGGATACGCGTTACCATCATATCCTACTATCATGGTCGGATATAGAGGTTCGGCTCACGCGGAGCCACCGCGTTCACGCACGCCAGAGATTGGATGATTCCCCGTGGTGGTCAATGCCGTTGCCGGCGCCGCAGCGCCGCTCATGCAGACGTTCGCGCGCGTGCGCGCCGGAAATCCGTGGCTACAGGTACACATCGAGGCGCCCCGGAACTGCCCGGTGTGCGACCTCGCGGCGCTGCTGGATGACGACTCGCTGATCCGCGATGAGCAGTTCGCGCTCATGCCGAAGCATTACGGGACGGACGATCCCGATATTCTGGCGCGCTTCTACTTCGGGTCTTTCTGCTACATGCTGGCCAGCGCCACCGTCAGCGCCTTTGCCGTAGACCGGCGAGCGCCCGTGCTGCATCCGGAGCGCCTGCGCGTGGCGTTGGGCTCCACGGGCCGGCCGGAGGCGCTGGTGCTGCCGGATGCGGCCTTCTGGTGCCTGCCGGATGACCCCGCCGCCGGCCACCCGGACGCCCGCGTGATCGCCGACGAAGCGACGCTGCGCGCGCTGCTGCTGGACCGCCTGTCGGAGATGTTTGCCCTGATGATCGCCGTCACGCGCCGCCGCGCGCGGGTGGGGGCGCGGGCGCTCTGGATCTCGGCGGCGGAAACGTGCGCCAGCACGCTGGTGGATGGCCTGCCGCCGGAGGTGACGCAGGAGCAGGCGCAAGCGGCGGTGCAGACGCTGATCGGGACGCCCGGCGTGCCGCTGCGGGCCAAGCCGGAGGTCATCACCCTGCACGCCGCCGGCCGCCCGCGCCTGATGCTGCTGGGCGACGACTGTTGCACCAACTTCAAGATCCCCGGCGAGACCTACTGCGAAAGCTGCCCCCACCTCCCGCGCGAGCAGCGCATTGCCTCATTGCAGACGTGGTGGGAGGGGCAGGTGGCGGAAGCGGCAGACAGCGCGAGGTAGGGCGCAACGGCGCGCCGCTACTGCGCCGCCCACCCGCCGTCCACCAGCCACGACGCGCCGTTGACGAACTTGGCGGCAGGGGAGCAGAGGTAGACCACGGCGGCGGCGATGTCCTCCGTTTCGCCGATGCGGCCGAGGGGCGTGCGCGCCTCCAGCGACTGCTCGTACTCGCGCGAGGCTTCGGTCGCACGTCGCTATGTGACATTCGTGGGCACAATCGCGCGATCCGATATGCTTGATGGGTCATTGTCTGCAACACGATAAGGAGTCGCCTTGCAGACTGACCCGTCGCCCCATCACCTCGGAGCGTTTATCCGCACACTGCCCCGCACCTCCCGCCGTCACGCCCTGGTCGGCGCTGTCCTTACTGCGTTGGGCATAACTGAGGGCGATGCTCGCCGCAAATCCCCCCCCGCCGCACGCGATGTTCCGGAGCGACGCAACAACTGGAGGACTGGTTCACCGCGGCCTCGTTGCTCTCAACTTCATGCGAAGATGCCGCACAGTTGTTCGCCACCAGCAGGGAGTTTCAGGCGCCGTGGAGATCACACCCTCGCTTCCCCATCCAGAAGTCGTCATTGCAAGCGCCGCCAAGTTTCTCATTGAAGGCGGCGAAGACAGCGCTGCCAGCATCCTGCCCGCCTGCTCTCCCGTGACACACCAAGCGTTCTGCGACCACGGGCGAATGGCGCCATGAAACGCGCAACCTGCAAGGTGGATGGATGCGAGGGCGTCGCGATCGGGCATGGCTGGTGCGCGTTGCACTACCAACGCTGGCGCACCCATGGCGACCCGCTGGAGACCTTACGCCCTGACACTACGCGACCAGACGGTATGACGCTGCGCCTTGCGCGGCCAGATGGATTTCGGGAGGCGCTCCAGGCGCTCCGGCCCCGGCAGCGTGAGGTGTTGGCGCTACGCTGTCAGGGGCTGACGAACCAGCAAACCGCCGAGCGGCTGCACGCGGCCGAAACCACGGTGAGAGTGCTCACCAGCGAGACCGTCAAGACCCTGGGCGCCGTAACGGAAGGCCCCCAGGAGCAGCCCTACAGCACGCTGGCCGGCATCTGCTGGCGCATCGGATACGAGATGGCGCTGATGGACGTTAGGCGTGATGAGATGGCCCCATGAGCCGCCGCCGTATGCGCGCCATCCCGGCCGAACCCGCCAGCGTCTGGAGCGGCGCCGACGTGCTGCTGCTGCGCCGGGACCTGCGGATCTCGCAATCAACGCTGGCCCAGCTGCTCAACTGCAATCGCTGCACCATTATCGCGTGGAAGCACGCCGGCACGGCCCCCATCGCGCCCGGGCCGGTCCACCGGCTGCTCGACATCCTCGACGACCGCCCCAACATCATGGGAGTCACGGCGCCGTGCCGGCTCTGATGCCCTCAGCGCGCGTCTCGGCCCGGGTGATCGAGTTGCCGAGCGGCACGGGAGGGAGATGAGGATACGGCCGAGTTCCGGCGCTAGTCTTCGTGAACGCCGCTAGCGTTCCATATTGTTCACAACGCCGAGTTCTGGCCACGAGTCAACTGTGCCCACCGCGTGCAGACGTGACTGTCCTGGGTCAGCTCTGTTTTGTAGAGCGCGGCAAGCATGGCCGGCCCGGGAACGACCACACCGCCATGGCTGTGGGATGCGCGTGTATTCACAGCCCACAGCCTCACCGGTGGCGCCGTGCATGCTAAGGGTGGGTGGGTTCACCTCGCGCTCGTATCCATTGCCGCAACGCATTGAAGGGATTCGCCATGCTTCGCCGTTTAGCTACCGTGGCCACCGTGGCCGTCGCGCTCTCCTCCTCTGCCGGTCTAGGCGGCGTCCCGAACGACGCGCGCGCGCAGGACGCCGCCACGCCCATGGCCTCACCTTGCGCTGCCAACGACGCGACTGCCAACGGCGCCTTGGCTGAACGCTTCATGCAGGCCTTCGAGACGGGGGACACCGACGATCTGCGCACGATCCTCGCTCCCGACGAAGTCCACCACTGGGGCGTCGGTCCCGACGCGATCGGCGCCGAGGCCGTCGCGGCCAGCATCAGCGCCTACTCTGCGAGTTTTGGCGATCTCCAGCTTGACATTAAGGACACGATCAGCGCCGATGACCTGGTGGTGGTCCGCTGGGAAATGACGGGCGCCCAGACTGGCAGCTACGCCGGCGTCGGCCCCTCAGACCGCGCAACCACCTGGAGCGGCATCAACATCTTCCGGATCGCCTGCGGCCAAATCGCCGAGAGCTGGAACGAAACCGATCATCTGGGCCGCCTGCGGGCGACCGGCGTGATCACCGAGGCAGAGCTCAACGACGTGGACGACCCGGATCAGGCGACGCCGGCGCCGTAGCGCGCGGGCTGCGCACGGCGGCGTCACCCGGATCCGCATCTCCGAGATGGCGCTGGGCCGCTGGATCGCCGAAGTGTTGGACGACGCTGAAGCTGACGCGCGGCTGGAGGTCGCGGGCTGGGTCGAGTTCGATCTCGACCCGCTCGCCCCCAAGCCGCGCCGCGTCCGCCGTCTCGCCTACATCCCCGATCCGTCCACCTGAGCGACCACCCCGAAGGAGCCCCGATGCGGCCTGACCCCGCCCTCATGCGCCGCGCCCTGCCGGGCATCTGTACTGTTTTCAGCGGCGCTGGGCGAGGACCTGCAAGGAGGACATCGTCGCAACTGCGGATCATTGCCACTATTGACTAGGACGCCGATGCTGATCTGATGGCCGTCGGGGCCGGCGATGCGTCGCTTCTTTTCCCGCGATCATAGAGCCAACACCAGCGCCCGGCCTACCCACCTATTGGTCCTGCGTCCAACCGTCGGGGATGCTTGCGCAGAGGGGTGGCAGTGGGCGCGCGACTACACAGCAGCAGAAATACGTAAAAGTACGAATGCCAAGCGAGGGCGAACGCGCTACGCTCCGGCGGCCGACCCTGGCTGAGTGCCAGCTGCTGGAGGAGGATGCATGGACGCTCCCGCTTTTGATGGATTGACCCGACGCTTCGTCTCGCGCCGCGCGGGTCTGGGGCTTGGCCTGGCTGGGCTGCTCGGGCTGACGTTGTCGGCCGACGCCAAGAAGCACAAGAAGAAAAAGAAGAAGAAGTGCAAAGCCCCTTGCGGGCTCTGCGAGACGTGCCAGAAGGGGAAGTGCCGGTCTATTGCCGGTCTGAAGCCATGCGGCGCGGTCTGTATTGCCAGTTCTGGGTGCTGCTCGGACGGTCAGTTGGGATGCCCCCCGCAGATGACGTGCAGCAACGGGACGTGTCAAACCGGGTGCACCGCCCAGGGCGGGCCGTGCGACAACGGATACGAATGTTGCGTGGGGGTGTGTAGCGGCCCCGGCGGTGTCTGCACATGCAACGGCAAAGGTGCAGCGTGCGGCGCTGATAGCTGGTGTTGCGGCAACGGCGGAAAATGCGACCTCGCCACGAACACATGCAAGTGCGTGGGCAATGGCGCGCTGTGTAATGCCCTCGGCGATTGCTGCAGCAACAAGTGCCAGATCGGCGTCTGCGTCGCGTAGGTGGCGAGGCGCTGATCAGCATCAGGAGTTTTGCAGGTCGCTCTGGAGGGCAGTCCGCTTCATTTGCGACAGCGCGTCAGGCAGAGATCGCCGGGTTACGTTTCTGAGGTTGGTGGTGGTGGCGCGGAGAGGTCCGTAGCGAGGCGTTGCGCGGCCACCTCCATGTCGTCGATGAGCTGCACGCAGCGCGCGCTCGGCCGGCGTGAACAGTTCCAGGCGGGTGATCCGCTCGCGCAAGGTCTGCGTCGCGCGCAAGATCTGGGAGACCGATGCCAGCGCCTCTCCCTCCCGCGCTGCCCTGTCTAGATGTGGCGAATCTGCGTCCTACATGGCGGCATGATACCTGATCACCCGACGCATCCCCTGCCCCTGACACGGGGTGGCGTGCAATCTGCATTCATGACCATGTGCCTTGGCGCTACGGCGCCTCGTGGAGAAGAGGACCCCCCATGGTGGAACCTGGCATAGCCTACGTCCGGGTCGTTGCCGCGTCGTCGCCGCATGCGCTCGAGGACGCGATCAACATGACGCTGGAGATGGAGAGCATCGAAGGCGCGGCCGTCGTGGATGTCCGGATCACTGGCCTGCCTCTGGCGCTCGTGCACCCGCGGGATGGCCACGGCGGGCCTACCGCCACCCAGCATGTCGCGCTCATCCTCCTGCGCGCGGCGTCCTGACTCGTAGCGATGACCCGCGCTACCAGCCCGATCACTCTGGCACGCAATGCGCGTTGCAGCAGGCAACGGTGCAACGTTGACTTGCGTCGATGACTTGACACTCCTGGAGCACGCATTTGCCCGTCATCGCGTTCCGCGACCTCCTCACCCCCACGGCCCTGGATACCCAACGCCATCGCGCCACCGTCTGGGTGCGCGCGGACGCCGACAGCCCGGAGATCTCCCTGGGTGACGTGTGGCGCAGTCCCGCGACGCAGCAGTGGCGCTTCACCCGGGGCGCCCGCACGCGCCACCCTGATGACGACGTGCCCGGCTATGCGACGCGAGAGGAGGCCGCCAGGGCGCTCCTGCGGTTCCAGCGGGAGACGGCGGAAGCGGAGGCGCACGCCGCGCTGGAGCGGGTCAACACCCTACGCACCCTCATGGGGGAGCAGCCGTTCCCGATGGAGCAGGCTTCGCGGTGATAGCGTTGCCGTCCATCCACGCAGGTCATCGCTGAGGCCCCTCGACTGGCAACCGCATCACAAACCGTGCACCCTGCGCCACCTGATCTGCCCAGAGTGTCCCGCCGTGGAGTTCGACGATTTGGCGCGCAATGGGCAGACCGAGCCCACTGCCTTCGATCTGCCGTCGCTCATCCCGCGATAGGCGGGTAAAGCGGTCAAAGATCGCCTCGCGCTTGTCCGCCGGAATCCCTGGACCCGCATCACTGACCGATACTTCGGCCCACCCCGCGTGAGCGGTCGAGATCCCGATCCGGATCAACCCGTCGGGCGGGGTGTACTTGATGGCGTTCGAGAGCAGATTGGTCAGCACCTCCAGGAGCAGGTCGCCATCCGCCTGCACGCTCGGCACGCCGTCCGCCATCAGCAAAGTGATCTCATGCGTGTGCGCGAGACCAGCGATCGTCTCAAGCGCGTCGTGAACGATCTCTTCGAGACGCACCTCCCGCAGGTCCAGGCGACGTAGGCCCGAAGCTAGCCGGTCCATTTCGAGCACACGGGAGATCATGCGCGAGAGGCGTTGGGCGTTGGCGTCGATGATGCCGGCGTACTGCTGGGCTTCATCGGTCGGCAGGTCGCCTTGGGCAATCAATTCGCTAAAGCCCCGGATGCTGGTCAGGGGCGTGCGGAACTCGTGGCTGAGAAAGGACAGGTAGTCGCTCTTGGCCGCGCTCAACGCCTGGACATCGGCATGCGCCGCGGACAAATCGTGCAACGTCGTCTGCAGGGCCCGGTGGGCGTTCTGCTGCGCAGTGACATCGACCAGGCACTCGATCCAGTAGTCGGGCGCCCCGGCCTCGTCGTAGACCGTCGTGGTCATATCCCAGAGCCACAGGACACTGCCATCGGGGCGCAACACCCGGTACTCGACTTCATAGTCAGCTTTGGCAGCCCGGGCCTTCGCAAAGAATGCGGTCATTCGCTCCCGGTCCTCCGGATGGAGGATCTTCAGCATGAAGTCGGGATCGCGGTCCCACTCATCGTTCGTCCAGCCGAAGGTCTCGTTGCCACGGGCATTTTGATAGAGCACCGTGAACTCATCGTCATTGAGGCTCACGGTGGCCAGGACCACCGGCAGGGCGTCCAGGAGGTGCAACACGCGTTGCCGCATGGCGACAGCCGTGGCCTCGATCGCCGTAAACGCGCGCTGATCGGCCAGGATGAGGAGCCAAGATCCCCCATGCCAGTGGACGGTGGCTTCTACGACGAGCAGCGTGCCGTCGCGCCGCATCGCGCGCTGCCGCTGCCAGGATGGACGCAGGGCCTCGGGCGCGGGTGGGAGGAGCGAGGCCAGATCCGGGAGGAGCGTGCACCAAAGCTGGCCAATCGCCTCTTCGGCGGTGATCTGGAGCATTTCAGCGGCGGCGGGATTCCACCCCAGAACGACGCCATCTGGCGTCAGGACGACGTGCGCCTCACGCGTCCGGGTAAAGAAGCCGTTGTCCCAATCGGCGCCTGCCATACCACCTCTGCTCATAGGCCGCGGTCATCCCTGCCTTGGCTTCGTGCAAGATTGCGCCCATCCGATTCCTATGTCACCCGACCGGCTCCAGCACACGGTAGTCGGGCAACGCGCGCTCATCGGCATCCGGCGTGAACACCTTCGCCAGCAGCGGCCGCAGGGGTGGCGTGGCGGCGATCCCCAACACCGCGCTCTGGATCTGGACGCCCCACCGGGTCTGGGGCTGCGCCAACCGCGCGCCAAAGGCCGGCACATCCTGCCCCTCCTCCACGAAGGGCTGCATGACCCGCGCGTACGCCGCCAGCGCCGCGCCAAGCTCCTGATCCGTCGCCAGCTCGCCCGCCAGCACATAGGCGCCGATGAGCGCGAGGCTCGTGCCGGCGCCCGCCAGCGGCGTTGCACACCAGGCGGCGTCTCCGCAGAGCACCACCCGCCCGGAGGACCAGCGCGGCATCTTGACCTGCCGCAGGACGTCGAAATAGAAGTCCGTCGTCTGCGCCAGCCCCTCCAGCACGCGGGGCGTCTCCCACCCGGCGTCCGCGAAGCGCTCGTGCAGCCAGGCTTTCTGCGCCTCCGGGTCGCGGCGGTTGTCGTCACGCGCCGGCCCCTGCACGGTCAGCACCGCGCGCGTCGTGCCGTAGGGATCGGGCCGGAGCAGGACGCTGCGCCCCTCGCCAGCGGTAAACCAGCGGGCCATCTCCCCGTCCCCGTGCCCCGCCGGGATGGTGCAGTAGCCCATGGTGACATCGATCCAGCGCGGCTTGTTCTCTCCGGGAAACACCAGCTCCCGGGTGTCTGAGCCCACGCCTTCCGCCACCACCACGAGATCGAAGCACTCCTGCTCGTTGTTCGCGAACTGCACCTGCACCCCATCGGGTCCATCGGTCAGGGCGGTGATCGCGTCGCCAAAGCGATAGGTCGCGTGGGTCTGCGCGCGCTCATACAGCAGGCGGGCCAGATCCCCCCGCAGGATCTCCAGTTCCGCCGTGAAGCCCTCGCCGCCCATGTCCGCCACGGCGAACTCGGCGACCGTGGAGTCATCGGCGTGGACGAACCGCAGGCCGGCCTCGCCCGTGCCGTGGTCCGCGACAGATTGCTCCAGGCCCATGCGCTGGAGAACGGTGCGCGCCGCCCCCCGCACATCCACGTTCTGGCCGCCGTCGCGAAACGCCGGGGCGCGCTCCACCACGGTCACCACGTCATCCGGCGCGGTGAGCAGCGCCGCAAGGGCGTTCCCGGCCACGCTGGCGCCGGAGATCAGGATGCGTCGGGGCATGGTGAGTTCCTCATGCGTTCATCCATGGTGTCAATCGTGGCCACGAGCCGGAGAATGGCCGCGTCCAT
>JASGGF010000157.1:0-10585 GCA_047605145.1 Thermomicrobiales bacterium
GGCGGCTGCCAGCTCCCGGAACTGTCAGGGCTCAGGGTGTTGATTTCTATCGGGTCCGTCAGGATTGATGCTGACATGGTTTTGGTCCTCAAAGTGTCCATGGTTACTGGCGCATCAAGCCGTTTCCTGCTGGATGACGCCACGATGCCGCCAATCACTCCGGGTGATGTCCTGATCTTGTCGAAGGACCGCGCCTCTGGCCACACGGTTTTGCCTCTGTCCACGACAGTTCAAAAGGCGTTGACAAGAGCCCTCTTTCAGCGGAATGACGTCGTGCTGGGAGCGCCTTCGTCCCTCACGTCCCGGCCACAACAACCGCCCCTATCTGGAAGTGCTCGATCACCGGCCCCAGCGTGTACGACGGGAAGTAGGTCAGCGCGCCGACGATCAGGATCACGCAGACCAGCAGCCCCACCCACAGCCCGCCCGTGGTCGGGAAGGTGCCGGTGGTGGCCGCGCCACGCGGTTTCAGCGCGAGGTTGCCGGCCAGCGCGAGGATCGGCACGATCATCAGGTAGCGCCCGATCAGCATTGCCAGCCCGAGGGTGGTGTTGAAGAAGGGAGTGTTCGCGCTGATGCCAGCGAACGCCGAGCCGTTGTTGCCGGTGGCCGAAGTGAAGGCATACAGGATCTCGGTCAGGCCGTGCGCGCCGGGGTTCCAGCGGCTGGCCAGCGCCTCCGGCAACGACATCGCCAGCGCGGTGAAGCCAAGGATGCTCAGCGGCAGCACCAGCGTGACCAGCATCGCCATCTGCACATCGAACGCCTGAATCTTCTTGCCGAGGTACTCCGGCGTGCGCCCCACCATCAGGCCGGCGATGAACACGCCCAGCACCGCGTAGATCAGGACGCCGTACAACCCTGCGCCCACCCCGCCGAAGATCACCTCGCCGAGGCCGATGTTCGCCAGTGGGATCAGGCCGCCCAGCGCGGTGAACGAATCGAGCATCCCGTTCACCGCGCCGCAGGAGGCTGCCGTGGTGATGACTGCGAAGAGCGCGCTGGCCGGGATACCGAAGCGCAGCTCCTTACCCTCCATGTTGCCGCCCGGCGCGCTCCACCCCTGCACCATGGTGTGCGTGTCAGCCCCGAGCGCGGTCAGCAGCGGGTTGCCCTGCGTTTCCGCCCACGTCGTCACGGCGACGCCCGCGAGGAAAAGCACGCTCATCGCCGCAAAGATTGCCCAGCCCTGCCGCGCGTCCCCCACCATGAGGCCGAAGCAGTAGACGAGTCCCGCCGGGATGGCGAAGATCGCCAGCATCTGCAACAGATTGGTGATCGCGGTCGGGTTCTCGAAGGGGTGTGCGGAGTTGGCGTTCAGGAACCCGCCCCCGTTCGTGCCCAGCATCTTGATCGCCTCCTGCGAGGCAATCGGTCCCTGCGGCAGCAGCAGGTGCTCCCCACCCAGGGTAGTGATGGCGGTGTAGGGGCTCAGGTTCTGCGGCACGCCGCCAGCGACGAACAGCATGGCCAGCAGCACGCTGCCCGGCAGCAGCAGGTAGAGGATGGCGCGCGTAACATCCACCCACGCGTTGCCCAGCGCGCTGGCCGAGCGGCGGCCGAAGCCGCGCGTCAGCGCCACCGCCACCGCGATCCCGGTCGCTGCCGAGACGAAGTTCTGCACCGCCAGCGCCGCCATCTGGGTGAGGTAGCTCATGGTGATCTCGGGGTAGTACCCCTGCCAGTTCGTGTTGGTGGTGAAGGAAACTGCGGTGTTAAACGCCGACAACTCCCCCACTGCCGGCAGTCCCTGCGGGTTCAGCGGCAACGCGCCTTGCAACCGTTGCACGGCGTACACCACCAAAAAGCTGGCGGCGTTCAGAAGCAGCAGCGCCACAAGGTACGTCGTCCAGCGCATCTCCTGCCCGGCGTTGACACCGGCCAGCCGGTACATGCCCCGCTCCACTGCGCCAGGGCCCGGCGCCCGCAACGGCGCGCCATCGCCGAAGAGGCGGTACAGGTAGTGGCCGAGGGGCTTCGTGATAAGCAAGAGCAGCGCGAAATAGAGGATGATCAATGAAACAGCGTTCATCGCGTGTCACCAGTGGGCGCGGAAGCGCCATCAACGATTGTCTTCGCTTCGAGCGAACGAGGTCCTTCGACAAGCTCAGGACATCACCCGGAGGGCGCGGTGGGATCTCGCCGCCGTCAGCCGTGCGCCGGAACGTGGTCGCACCATTCCGACGATGGCTGCGTGAAGTCGGCTGCCCATCCCATCAGAACTTCTCCGGAAACACCAGCGCGTAGACGAGGTAGAGCAGGATGCCGAACCCCACCAACCCTGCCAGCAGGTCAACCGTGCTCATGGCGCTGACCTACTGGCCCGGCGCGTGGCGCAGCGCGATCGCGCCGCGCCGGCCGACCGCCATGCTGGTCTGCGCGGCTTCCGCCAGCGCTGCGATTCCCTGCTCCTCATCGTCGGTCAGCGAGCCGCCGCCAACGATGTGCACGCTGCGAATCTCGTTATGCGCGGCCAGCAGCCGGCACGCCTCTTCACCCGATTCCGCGCGCATCGAACGACGCAAGCGCCGTGTTTCAAGGCGGGGCTCGTCGAACTCCAGCTTCACTCCCGTGCCCCTTTCGCTTCCCCGCCTTTTCGCGCCAACTGCTGGCAACCCGCCATGACGGCGAAGCACACCCCAAACGCGAGTAAACCGGTACCTACCAGCAACAGATCGGTCATCTCAGCGCTCCCCTCCCTGCCGGGGCGAGGTCAGGCAGAAACGGACAAACCCGAGGCAGGCGCGCGGCGAGGCCGTGGCCTGCGCCACCATCAGCAGGTCGCGCAAGGGAGTGCGCTTCCCGACCTGCCACGCGGCCACCGCGCCAGACGACGCCGCCAGCACTTCACACGCCATCACGACACTCATCACCAAACCTCCCGCGCGGCCTGCGGCTCGCGCTCCGGCGCGGCGCCAGTCGCGCCAATCAGATGCAACAGGGCGTCAATCGGAAAGGGCTTGAGCAGCACGCCGCTGGGCCGGAACTCACGGACACGGTCCGGATTTGGCGGCGCCGCCGAGAGCACGATCACTGGGGTGGGCTCGGCGCGGGCGCGCAGGGCGCGCAGGACATCCCAGCCGGTTGCGTCCGGCAGGTTGACATCCAGCAGGATCACGCCAAACTGCCGCTCCGCCGTCTCGGTGATTGCCTCCGCCGCGCTGCCCACCGCCAGCACGTCGTAGCGCCGCACCTGCAACGAGCGGAAGAGCGTGCGCTGCAGGACAGGCTCGTCTTCCACCAGCAGGATCGATTGTGGGTTTTCCGTGTCCACGCGTTGGGCTCCCCGGCAACCGCAACCACGCCGATTGCACGAGGAACAGGGTATGACCGGGGCCGTTAGCCCCGTGTTGGAAACGGGCTGTAGGGTGTTAGAACGCCGTTAGAGTTTCGGCGCGTCTGCTGGCTCTGCGCGCAGTCGATACCCGACGCCCGGCTCGGTGACCACCAGCGTGGGGTGGGCCGGGTCGTCCTCCAGCTTGCGGCGCAGGTAGTTGACGTAGACGCGGAGTTGCGGCGAGTTCTCAGCGGCGTACTCGCCCCAGACGCGCTGCAGCACCTGCCGGTGGGTCAGCACCTTGCCGGCATCCCGCGCCAGCGCCAGCAGCAGGTTCAGCTCCGTGGGCGTGAGGTGGATCTCCTCGCCGCGCTTCGTCACCAGACGGCGCTCAAGGTCGATGACGACATCGCCACCTTGCAGCACGGCGGCCGGCGTGCCGCGTCGCCGGCGCAACGCCACCCGCAGCCGGGCGAGCAACTCGCCCATGCCGAAGGGCTTGGTCAGGTAATCATCCGCGCCGAGATCGAGCGCCGCGATCTTGTCCGGCTCCTGCCCGCGCGCCGAGAGCACGATCACCGGCAGATCGGACCACGCGCGGAGATCGCGCAGCACCTCGAAGCCATCGCGGCCGGGCATCACCAGATCGAGCACCACGACATCCGGCGCCCATGTGGCGATCGCAGCCAGACCGAGGACGCCATCCTCCGCCGTTTCCACGGTGTAGCCGTGCGCCGTCAGCGCCGTTTGCAGCGCGCGCCGGATCTGCGGCTCGTCGTCAATGATCAGGACGCGCGCGCCCGCGTGGCTCACGCCGTCCCCGCTGGCAACGTGAAGGTGAACGCCGCGCCCGCGCCCGGCGCGCTCTCAACCCGGATCGCGCCGCCGTGCGCCTCCACTAGCCCCTTGCAGATCGCCAGCCCGATACCAGAGCCGGGGCTGCGTTCCTTGCCCGGGCCGCGCGAGAATCGCTCGAAGATGTGCGGCTGATAGGCCAACGGGATGCCCGGCCCCTCATCGCGCACAGTGAAGGCGACCGCGCCCGGCACAGTCCGCACCGTCACCGTCACCGGCGTGCCGGGCGCGGTGTGACGGACAGCGTTTTCCAGCAGGTTGATCAGCACCTGCACAATCTCCACGTAGTCAAACTCCACCGGCGGAAGGTCAGGATCGATCTCCACCGTCACCGGATGAACTGGGCGGCGGCTGGCGGTGCGGTGCAGCACATCGGCCACCAGTTCGGCGGGATCGTACCAATCCTTGCGCGGCTGCAACGCGCCTCCCTCGATGCGCGAGAGGTCCAGCAGGTTGCTCACCATCAGGGTCAGGCGATCCGTCTCTTCGTCAATCGCCGTCAGCAGCTCCGCCTGCGCCGCTGGCTCCCACGCCACCGAGTCGTCCAGTAGCGAGGTCGCCGCTGCCTTGATGGAGGCCAGCGGGGTGCGCAGATCGTGCGACACCGCCGCCAGCAGCGCCGACTTCAGCTCGTCCGAGCGCGCCAGCACGGCGGCCTGCGCCGCCTCCTGGCTGAGCCGCGCCCGCTCCAGCGCCAGCGCGGCCTGATCCACAAAGGTGGTCAGCAGCTTCTCGTCCTCAGCGTGGAAGGCGCCGGCGCCGGGGCGGCCGCTCACTTCGAGGATGCCGGCCACCCGGTTCGGCGTCAGGATCGGCAGGTAGAGCACGTCGCCGGCTAGGTTCGCTGCCGGTCGGTGGGTCGGGCGGCCCCCCGGCACGCGTGCGAGGTCGATGACGCGCCGGTCACGCTGGCTGCGGCCAATCGGCTGCCGATGTTCCACCGCCCAGTCGATGAGGGTCTGCCCGGCGCGGTCGATCTCCGGGCCGATCCGCTCGGGGTACCACGTTTCCACGCGAAAGCCACCATCGGCTCCGGGCGTCAGCACCCGGCAACCAGCGGCGCCGTAGACGGTCACCACCCGCTCGGCAATGCGAGCAAGAATTGCGCCGAGCGTGGCATCTCCGATCAGCGCGGCGTTCAACTCTGACAGAATCGTGGCCCGGTGCCCCTCCTGCGTGGCCTCCGTCGTCTGCTCACGAACGCGCGAGATCAACCGCGCCGTGACGATGGCGACCCCGAGGTACACGAAGAGCGCCAGCAGGTGATCGCGATCATCGACCGAGAGCGTCAGGTACGGCGGGATGAACACGACGTCGTAGATCAGGAAGCCGAGAATCGCGCCCAGCACCGAAGGCCACAGCCCGCGTGTCAGCGCCAACGCGAACGTCACCAGCAGGAAGATGAGCAGCACGTTGAGCACGCCGAGCTGGTCGCGGAAGGGCAGCATCGCCAGCGAAACCAGCGCCAGCACGAGCAGCGCCTCCACGATGGCGCGTGGAGGCGTTTCGTGCAGGGAGGTCGCGACTGCGGCACGCGCGTGAGTGAGGCGGGACGAAAAGCCCCTCTCCCGCGCATCGGGAGAGGGGTTGGGGTGAGGGCCGTTCAACGAGGTCTCTCGGCAAGCTCGAGACACAGGGGGAACGCTACCCCCCCATCCCCAGCACCATGGTCACCGTCAGCGCGTGGTACCAGCGGTCCGCCAGCTCGAAGATACGGCCGGAGGAGATGATCGCGCCAAGGAGCGTGGCCACCGCCATCACGCCGATGCCGATATTCAGCAGGCCGGTTTGCGCCGGGCGCAACTCGCCCTCCGCCGGGGAGAAGTACATTGCGGCGACGAGGCGCAGGTAGTAGAAGGCGGAGACAGCAGACATCACCACGATCGAGAGCGAAAGCGCCAGACCCACCGGGCCGATCTCGATGGCAGCAACGATCAGGCGGTACTTCGCGAAGAAGCCGATGGTCGGCGGGATGCCCATCAGGGAGATCAGGAACACGGTGAGGGCGGCGGCAGCCAGCGGTTCCTTGGTGGCGAGGCCGTTGTAATCCTCTACGTCCATGCCCCGGCCCCGGTGCTGCACCCACGTCACCACCGCGAACGCGCCGATGTTCATCACCGCGTAGGCCAGCAGGTAGGTGAGCAGCGCGGAGATGCCGCTCTCGCCGGTCGTCGGGTTCGTGCCCGGCGCGAGGAACCCGCTGCTGGAGCGGAACGCCGCCAGCCCGACCATCATGTAGCCGGTGTGGGCGATGGAGGAATACGCCAGCATGCGTTTCACGTTGCGCTGGGAAATGGCGACGATGTTGCCGAACACCATGGTGATCAGCGCCAGTACGGCGATGACATTCACCCAGCTCTCGGAAATTGGCCCCAGCGCCTGCACAAGGATGCGGATGGTGGCCGCGAACGCCGCGACTTTCGGCACCACGGACATGAAGGCGGTGACCGGCGTGGCCGCGCCGTCGTAGGCGTCCGGCGTCCAGAAGTGGAAAGGCACCGCCGCCATCTTGAAGCCGAGGCCGACGATCACCAACAGGAGCGCCAGAATCAGCGCTGGATCGAGCTGCGTCTCGCCTGCCACGCTGTTCTGCAGTTGCGTGGAGATGGCGGTGAGGTCAGTGGAACCGGTCAGGCCGTAGACCCACGCCATGCCGTAGACGAGGATGGCGGAGGCGAAGATGCCGAGCAGGAAGTACTTCATGCCGCCTTCGAGGGCGGTCTGCCGGCGCTTGGCGAAGGCGGTCAGAATGTAGGTCGCCAGCGACGAGAGCTCGATGGCGACGAAGATCATCACCAGATCGCCGGAGGCCGCCACCAGCAGCGCGCCGAAGATGGCGAACGCCAGCAGCACGTAGAACTCGCCGATGGGCAGGTGCCCTTCGAGCTGATCCACGTACGACGCCGCCGTACAGACGCTCAGCACCGCCGAGACGAGGATCACGAGCGAGAGGAAGACCGTCAGGCCATCGGCGCGGAAGGTCCACCAGAAGGTGGCCGCGTTCTGGCCGTCCTGCGTCCACAACGCCAGCGCCGCCGCGATGTAGCCGACGAGCGAGACGCCGGTTAGCAGCCGGAAATGGGATTCGCGCGGCGCGAAGGCGTCCAGCATGAGCAGCAGTAGCGCCATGCCGAACACGATCAGCTGCGGATAGAGCAGCCGCCACTCTGGCGAGAACAACCCGCGCGAAAGATCAACCAGCATCGAAGGTTCTCCGTCCCCCGGGCGCCCGCTGCCCCGTTCCCCGCGTCAGCGGTCCCTAGCGCACAACCATATCGAGAATGCGCTGCAGCGCCGGCTCGCAGATATTCAGCACGGACTGGGGGTAGACCCCGACGTAAATCGTCAGGACCACCAGTGGCAGCAGGGTCAACAGCTCCTTGCGGGAGAGGTCCGGCCACAACTGGCGCTCCTCACCCGGCACCTGGCTCTCCGCGCCCGGGCCGTGCCCATGCCCGTGGCCATGGTCGTCATGGTGCTCTTGCGAGGCGCCGGAGATCGCCGGCACGCCGTGCCCGTGGTCATCCCCATGCCCATGCCCATGACCACCGCCAGCCGCCGCCAGCATCGCCTTCTCGGCAGGCGTCATCGCGCCATCGCCCGGGTCCGGCAGCACGCCCTTGGGGCGGCCCCAGACCACGCGCTGCGTCATGTACATCATGTACCAGGCGGCAAAGATGACCACCGCAAAGGTGATCGCCGCGAGGATCGGGTTGTAATGCCACGTCCCCAGCGCCACCAGAAACTCGCCGGCGAACCCGGAAAGCCCCGGCAAGCCGATGGAGGCGAACATGAAGAGCACGAACATGCCGGCCCACATCGGGATCGGCGAAGCGAGGCCACTGAACTTGTCGATCAGCCGCGTGTGCGCCCGCTCGTAGACCACGCCGATGAGCAGGAAGAGCGCGCCGGTGTTGAAGCCGTGCGCCAGCATCACCAGCATCGCGCCGTCGAGACCCTGAATGTTGAGCACGAAGATGCCGAGCGTCACGAAGGCCATGTGGCTGACCGAGGAGTACGCCACCAGCTTCTTCATGTCCGGCTGGACAAGCGCCACCAGCGCGCCGTAGATCACGGCGATGACCGAGAGGGCGATGATCCACGGCTGCCAGAAGTGCGTGGCGTCTTCGAAGAGCGGCAGGTTGAAGCGCAGAAAGCCGTAGCCGCCCATCTTCAGCATGACCGCCGCCAGGATGACCGAGGCCGCCGTTGGGGCCTCCACGTGAGCATCTGGCAGCCAGGTGTGGAACGGGAAGAGCGGCACCTTCACCGCGAAGGCGACGAAGAAGGCGAGGAAGACCCAGATCTGGAAGGTGTTGCCGTACGTGCCCTGCTGCAAGTCCAGCACGCTCAGCGTGAGTTGGCCGGTCTGCTGGTAGTACGACCAGTAGGTCGCCACGATGCCAACCAGCATCAGCAGCGAGCCGAGCAGCGTGTACAGGAAGAATTTCACGGCGGCGTAGACGCGGTTGCTGCTGCCCCAGATGCCGATGAGCAACGCCATCGGGATCAGCATCAGCTCCCAGAAGATGTAGAAGAGGAAGAGGTCCAGCGACACAAACACGCCCAGCATGCCGGTTTCCAGCAGCAGCAGAGCGATGTAGTACTCGCGTGTCCGGGTGTTGACGGTATCCCACGACCAGACGATGGCGATGACCGAAAAGAGCGTGGTGAGCAGGATCAGCAGCAGGGCGATGCCGTCAATGCCAAGGAAGTAGGACGCGCCCACTTCCTTACCCCACTCGATCCGCTCCTGAAAGGGAACCGTGACCCCGGCGTCGAACGGCGCCTGTGGATCGAAGCGAAAGAAGATCAGCAGAGAGACCACCAGCGAGCCGAGCGCGCTGACGAGCGCGATGGTCCGCGCCGCCGACTGCGTGATGTGGGGGATAAAGAAGATGACCAGTGCCCCCACCATGGGCAGGAAGGTCAGCACGCTCAAATACGGGAAGGTCTGCACGCGAGCCCCCTCGACGATCCGGCGCCCCGGACAGCGTCGCTCGTTTCGCTAGCGGATCAGGGTGCTGGACAACGCCAGGAAAACACCGACCAGCACCACCATGCCGAGTGCAATTGCCAGCGCGTAATTCGTGACCAGACCGGTCTGGACCCGGCGCAGGCGCTGGCTGGCCGCGCCGATGCCGAAGGCCACGCCATTCACTGCGCCGTCGATCACGCGCACATCGATGAACTGCCACAGGAAGTGAGCGAACCCGCGCAGCGGCTTCACGAACACGTCCTGGTAGATCTCGTCGATCCGCCACTTGTCACGCAGGAAGAGGTACAGGGCGGAAGCACGCTCCTCGGGAGCGACGATCGCCTTCTTGACGTAGATCAGCCAGGCCAGACCAATACCGCCCAACGCGCACAGCGTCGAGATGATGCCGAAGAGCAGGATCGTCTCGTTGGAGACATGGTGCTCACCGGCGGCCGCGTGGCCGCCTTCGGTCGCGGCGTGATCGCCCTCCGTGGTTGCGGCGCCCTCGCTGTGGTCATCGCCGGCAACGGCCGTGCCCTCAGCGTGGCTCTCGTCCTCGGACTGCGCCAGCGCGCCACCCGTCAGTTGCTCCGTGGTGTAGAGCGACGCGACCTCGTCACCCTCGGCGTGGTCCCCGGCCTCCAGCGAGAAGACCGGATCAAGGAACTGGTGGATCTTGCCAGCTTCCGGCGGCCATCCGATCAGGAAGCCCAGCACCACCGAGGGCACCGCCAGCACCACCAGCGGCGCGGCCATCGAGAAGCCAGACTCGTGCGGCGTAATGTGCTTCGTGTCGTAGCGCGGCTCGCCGGTGAAGACGAGGAAGACAAGGCGGAACATGTAGAAGGCGGAGAAGAACGCGGTCACCAGCGCCAGCACCGCCAGCGCTTTGCCCACTCCGCCGGGGATCGAGTTCGTCACCCACGCGCCGACGATGATCTCGTCTTTCGACCAGAACCCGGCAAAGGGGATGAGGCCGGCGTTCGCAAACGAGGCCATCAGGAAGGTGATGAACGTGATCGGCATGAACTTGCGCAGGCCACCCATGTTCCGGATGTCCTGCTCCTCATGCATCCCGTGGATCACGGAGCCGCAGCCGAGGAAGAGGCAGGCCTTGAAGAAGGCGTGCGTCACGAGGTGGAAGATGGCCGGGATGAACGCGCCGACGCCGGCGCCAAGCGCCATGTAGCCGAGCTGCGAGAGCGTGGAGTACGCCACCACGCGCTTGATGTCGTTCTGGGCGATGGCGATGGTGGAGGCCATGAAGGCGGTGAAGCCGCCGATGAGCGCCACGACCAGCATGGCGTCGTGGGAGTACTGGTAGAAGATGTTGGAGCGGGCAACGAGGTAGATGCCCGCCGTGACCATGGTCGCGGCGTGGATGAGGGCCGAAACCGGCGTCGGGCCCTCCATGGCGTCCGGCAGCCAGACGTGGAGCGGGAACTGGGCGCTCTTGCCGCAGGCGCCGCCGAAGA
>JASGGF010000158.1:0-10535 GCA_047605145.1 Thermomicrobiales bacterium
CTCCTGCGTCACGGCCAACCCCGACGCGGCAGGCGCTGGCGTCGCCCGAATAGCCCAGACCTTTCGCGCCCGGCGCACTGGTCAGCTCACCAGCGCCTCGGTTTTTCTCCAGTCCAATGACGCCGGCATGGATTTCGAGATCGAAATCTGGTCTGTCAACGAGTCCGCCGCCCCGGGCGCCTTTCTGGCCCGGGCAACCGTCGCCGATGTGCCGCTGACGGCCTTTCCGGATTCGCGGCGGTTGACCGCATCCTTCCCCAATCCGGCAGCGGTCACCGGAGGCACGCAGTACGCGATTGTCGTCACGAAAGGCGACAACTCCTCGCTCGCGGTATCAGCCGGCAATCCCTGCGCGGATGGCAACATCTTTTACGCCGGGGAGGTCACTGATCCGTTCTTTCCAGCAACAACCGTCGATCTGCACTTCGAGACAATCGTCACGGCGTAGATTCGGGCGGAGAGGCATGAGGGCACAGTGCAGCAGTCGTGACGCCGCACTGCCCCGCTGTTGGCATACCTTCTGCACTTCTGCGACATCGCCAGCGTGGCGCAGACCGCTGCGTCACCCCGGCGGCGCACGTGGAGGTGGCAAAGCCGATGTTGGGAATTCTGCTGATCGTCCTGCTGGTGCTTGCCTTGGCGGGCGGCGGGTTTGGCTACGGCCGCTATGGCTTCGCCGGGCTCTCGCCGGCAGCCATCATCCTGATCATCTTGCTGATTCTGCTGCTGACCGGCAACCTGAACCTGTCGATGTAGGCAGACGCTGCGCGCGCAACGCCGGGAGGCGGGTGAGCCAACGTCCATCCGCCTCCCGTTCTCTTATCACCCGCGCTGTTGCAGCCTAGGTGTAAATCTCGACCGCGAGATCCGGCGTGGCGACGCCCTGCTCCTCCAGCCAGCGCTCCGCATCCATGGCGGCGCGGCAGCCATCGCCGGCGGAGGTGATCGCCTGCCGGTACCGGCGGTCACGCACGTCGCCTGCGGCGAAGATGCCGGGAATATTGGTGGCGGTGGAATCCTGATCCTGCTTGGCGATGTAGCCGTGCGCATCCAGCTCAATCTGGCCGGCCACTAGCGCGGTGTTCGGCTGGTGCCCCACCGCCACGAAGACGCCCTCGACCGGCAGCGTGCTCTCCTCGCCGGTGGCGGTGTTGCGCAGGCGCAGCCCCTCCACTCGGTCGCCGCCCAGCACCTGCTCCACCACCGAGTTCCAGACGAACTCGATCTTCGGGTTGTCTTGCGCCCGCTGCTGCAGCACCTTGCTGGCGCGCAGCGTGTCGCGGCGGTGCACCACGGTCACCTTGTTGGCGAAGCGCGTCAGGAAGAGCGCCTCCTCCAGCGCGGAATCCCCACCGCCCACCACGGCAATCGCCTTGTCGCGGTAGAACCAGCCGTCGCAGGTGGCGCAGGTGGAGACGCCGCGCCCGAACATATCGTCCTCGCCGGGGGCCTCCATGCGCTTGGCGCTGGCTCCGGTGGCGATGATCACGCTGTTGGCGTAGATAGTGGCGGTGTCGGTATCGATCTCGAAGGGGTAGACCGAGAAATCGATATCGGTGACATCGACCGTCTGCACCTCGGCCCCGAAGCGCTCCGCCTGCGTCCGCAGATCGGCCATCATCTCCGGGCCCAGCACGCCTTCGGTGTAGCCGGGGAAGTTCTCGACATCGCTGGTCAGCACCAACTGCCCGCCCCAGTAGACCCCGCCCAACACCAGCGGGTTCAACGCGGCGCGCGCGGCGTAGATAGCGGCGGTGAGCCCGGCCGGACCGGACCCAATAATGACAACCTGGCGGGGTTCGTCATTGAACGACATCAGTAAAATCCTCCTGGAGCCCTGGCGACAGCGTCAACGTTGAACGGCGCCAATGGGGTATCGTCATGCCTGAAGCATGGATCTCTGGTTCATGGCCGCAGCCGCGCTGTGCAATCAGGGGGAGTCACCGCGCGCGACTGTCGCGCATTCTACCAACGATGGAACGTCTGACACGCGCTGTGTGATCCAGATTGATCTGACGCCAGCCGGGCGCAGCGCCAAAAGACACGGACGCAGGAAAAGGAAAGGGAACCGCGCTCAATGACTGAACCGAACGCCAGCGAGGGCAAGCGCAGCCGGGCGGAAGCCTCGCGGGAGCGCCGCTCGGCGCGCGCCATTGCCGCCGAGCGCCAGCGCAAGCAAACGACGATGCGCACCGTGGCCATCGCCATCGGCGCGATCCTGGTGGTGGCGGCCGTCGGCATCTTCCTCTTCACCCGGCAGCAGAACTCGCTGGCCGTGCCGGAGGGCGTGCAAACCTACGCCTACCAGGGCGCGGACCACAGCAACGACCCGGTCACCTACAGCGAGCACCCGCCGGTGGGTGGCGTGCACAACCCGACCTGGCAGAACTGCGGCTACTACGCCTCGCCAGTGCCGAATGAAACCGCCGTGCACTCGCTGGAGCACGGCGCCGTCTGGATCACCTACGCGCCGGATCTCCCCGCCGACCAGATCCAGAAGCTGAAGGACCTGGCGGAAGGGCAGTCGTACATCCTGGTCAGCCCGATGGACGATCTGCCGTCGCCGGTGGTGGCCTCTGCCTGGAACAAGCAACTGCAACTGACCGGCGCCGATGACCCCGGCCTGGAGCAGTTTATTCGCCTCTTCCGCCTCAGCAAGGACGCCCCGGAGCCGGGCGCGGCCTGCGCCGGCGGCTCGTCTGCGACAATGTCGTCATGAGTGCATTGATTGACGCCACCGCGCTGGAAACCGACGACACGCCCCAACAGCCACGCAGCTGGCTGCCGCTGATCCTGGGCCTGGCGGCGCTGGCCATCGTGGCGATGCTGGTGATGGCGATGGAGCGCGGCCGCCCACCCGGCGACAGCTCCCTTGAGGCCGGGTTCGCCCGCGACATGATGGTGCACCATGACCAGGCGGTGACCATGGCGCTGCTGATCCGGGACCGCACGGAAGACCCGGTGATGCGCGCCATCGCCACCGACATGGCGCTGACCCAGCAGGGACAGATCGGGCAGATGTTCGGCTGGCTGAACCTGTGGGGCCTGCCCGCCACCGGCCCGCAGCCCGCGATGGCCTGGATGGGGCACCCCATGACCGGCCTGATGCCCGGGATGGCGACGCCGGAGCAGATCGCGGAGTTGACTTCGTTGACCGGCCCGGCGGCGGACATCGCCTTCCTGAAACTGATGATCCCGCACCATCAGGCGGCCATCCCCATGGCGCAGGCCGCGCTGGACGGCAGCAACGTCCCCGCCGTCCGCGACCTGGCGCGCCAGATCCTGGCCGCGCAGGAGGTGGAGATCGCCACCATGCAGCGGCTGCTGGGGGAGAAGGAAGCGGCGACAACGGCTGATACGGGGAGCTAGCAAGCGGCGCTCCAGACCGCGACCACCATCTTGAACATCGCCTGAGTCAGACATGGCTCAGGCGATGACCATTTCACCCGCACTTTGGCGCAGCCTGCACTACACTCTATGCATCGCACACAGCGTGAACATCAGGCGTCGCCGCCTTGAGGATTTTCATGGTTCGCCCCGCAGAACCGGTCATGATTCCGGCCCGCTGTCAGCAGACGCGTCAAGGCTTCCGAATCGGAGTGCGCCCGGTTGTGGGCTCCTCAGCGTGGCAACTCGAATGCGCCATTCCCATTCGCGAAGAGTGGGTCACCGTACCGGTCAGCCAAAATCAACAAACGATTCAGGGCGGACTCCACAGCTCGGAAACATACCTCGGATGTCCCCGCTGCCGGGCCATATCGCTCGTCAAGTGCGGGGCTTGTGGCAAGTTCAACTGCCATGACTCGCAGCAGGACAGATTCACCTGCGCCTGGTGCAACACCTCGGGAACTATCGGAGGCGAGATCGAATCGTTTTCTGGTAACGCTGCCGGAAACACCTGATCGCTCGTGACTGCAAGAAGGAGACACTGATGGTCGGTCAGCTTCCACCACCCCAACGACTTACCCCGAAAGGGATTGCCGATCTGGTGATCTGCATCGACGCCACCGGCTCGATGGCGAAATGCCTGGAAGGCGTCAAGACCCATGTCCAGGAACTCTGCGCCGGGTTCAACACCAACGCGAGTCAGATGAAGCTGGACTGGCGCGTGCGCCTGCTCGCCTACCGTGACCTGAACATGGGTGAGGAGACGCAGGCGTTCCCGTTCACCAGTGACATTGAGCAGTTCCAGCGCGATGTCACCACCATTACTGCCGCCGGCGGCGGCGATGAACCGGAAAGCACGCTGGATGTCATCTTTCAGGCGCTGGATTCGCCGTGGCGCGATCAGTGCAACAAGTGCATCGCCATCTTCACTGACGCCACCCCGCACCCGCAGTTGCACGCCAGCAGCGTTGAGCCAGGCCAGCCGCGTGACCTGGATGAGGTAATCAACAAACTGATCGCATCGAAAGCGCGATTGTTTCTCTACGCTCCGGAAGCCCCTGCCTATGATGAACTGGCCGCGGCGCCACGCGTCTTTTACCAGCCTGTGAGCAGTGGCGACGGGCTTTCCATGGTGAACTTTGGAGAATTGATGGACCATATCGGCAAGACGGTCACTGCCACCACTGTCGCCATCCGGGAAGAAGCGAGCGCGAACTAAAGACGTGGAGGGGCTTTTCCTGGAGGAGTGCGTGAGCGTTCAGATCGCCTGCCGGACAACCATTGGCAATCGCCAGAACAATGAGGATACGACGGTCGCCCAGCGCATCACCCTGAGCGGCGCTGATGCCAATGGCCAATACCAGCAGGAGTTGGCGCTGCTGGGGGTGTTCGATGGAGTCGGAGGGCAAGCAGATGGCGAGGTGGCCTCGCGCCTGGCCGCCAACGCGCTACTTGCCCTCGGGCCAGCGTTTGCGGAGAGCCTGCGCGCCTCCGGGGGAGAGGGAGCCACACCAGCCCTGGCCGAGCAGTTTGCGGGTGAATGGCGTCGGCACGCCGCCGAGGCGCTAACCGATGCGACAGCACATGGCTACAACGCCGAAATGACTACCACGGCGGTGGCGGCGATTCTCCATGGCAGCAGCTTGCTGTATTGGTGGCTGGGCGATAGTCGCGCCTATCGCTTCCGCGATGGCAAGCTGCAACACCTCACCTCCGACCACTCAACGGTAGCCGAGCTACAGCTTGCCGAGGAGGAAGCGCGCGCAGATCCGCGCAGCAACCAAATCACCCGATTTCTGCGAAGCGCCAGCAGTTTCCTCCCCGATGCCCGGGGACTTGATTGGCAGGACGGTGATGTCGTGTTGCTGGTCTCGGACGGTGTCACGGGCAGCCTCACCAGCTGGGAACTTGAAACCTTCCTCGCGTATTGGCTGATTTCGGATATCTCAGCCGATGAGCTCGCACGCCGCCTGCTGGAACACATCGCCCCGAACCAGACCGACAATGCCAGCGTGGCGGTGGCGATCAATGGTGCTCCGCGGCCGCTGGGAAACACCTATCCGCAGATTCCGCTCGCGTCACTCCTTTGCTATGGCCTGAGGCAGGAAGTCATCGACGCGCTCGTTGCGTACCCGGCATCTAGCAAGGAGTGGCAAAGTCGCGACGAGCCCCCGTGGCGAAAACTCGCGGCTCTGGCTGACAACGTGCTGAACACCAGCCCGTTGCTGCCAGATGACACGACTGCCGGGCTGGTGCTGGACGCGCTCAACGCATCGGGCGACCACCAGTCTCACCCGCTCGCTGATGGGGCTACTGTCTTGTACCGGGACGGCGGCTTCCGGTCTTCCAGCGAAGACGCAGCCTCAGGGACCGATCCTGGCGTGCTGTTTGCCGTCACGCAGAGTGAGCAGGGGTTGCGCATCAGCAGTCCACAAGGCGCGAGCCTGCACGCCTTTGCCATCGAGTTGGTCGATGCGCTTCCCGCGCGGGGACTGGCGTTCTCCCTCGGCCAGCATGTCTTTACGATCCGGCACGCGGCGTCTCCTCCAATAGGTGGCCAGATCGCTTCGATCGAACCCGACACCCTGTCCATTCGTGCCCGCACAGAGGAAACGGTACTCGCCACATACAGATCAGAAGAGCCAAACGTGACTGAACAGGAATTCCCGCTACTGGAGCAATCTCTGACGCCAGCAGAGCAAAACTATGTGACGCCGCACCCCGAGCACGACGATGCCTAAAGCACTGCGAGTTGGGGAGACCGTGACAGGCACACGGGGCGCCTACACAGTTGACTCCGAACTAACCATGATCGGCGGCCAGGCGCGCAGCTACTTTGTCCGGAACGCTGAGGGCGAAGCGCTCTTCCTCAAAATGTTCATGGAACCCACGGCCCTCAGTGAGGACGCCGAAGAGTTCCGCCAGCGCCAGGCGACGCTTGTCCGCAGGCTGGACGCCATTCCCCTATTCGTTTGCCGCGACATCGAGTTTTTCGAAGAGCGCCGCACCTTCTACAAGGTCTCCGAACGAATCAACGGGGACACTCTGCAACAGAAGCTCGATCAGGCTGCCGAACATGGCGCCGCCGAACACTGGCCCCAGGACGAACGGCGCATTAGCGCCGCGATCATCGCGTACGCGCTGATCCAGTTGCATGGCCAACGCATCGCCCATCTCGACCTCAAGCCAGACAACATCCTGTTACAGGATCTGGTTATCGAATCGACCGGGGGTACACGCCCCGTCGCTAAACTTGTCGATTTTGACGGCGCTTTTGTTGATGGAACCCCGCGCGCGGCCACCATGGGCACCCAGGCATACATGTCGCCCGAGCACGTCCGGCCCGGCGAATACGGCGAAGCTTCATACCCGGCGGACGTCTTCCAGCTCGGTATCATTCTTTACCAACTTCTGGCGCGCCGGCATCCATTTACCGACCCGGACGACATGTTCACTCGCGCGGCCCTGCATCCCTGCGAAGCCTGGCCGGCGCTCCCGCAGCCCATCGGCGATATCCTGTGGCGCGCCCTCAGCCCGCTCCCCGAAGACCGGCCCACCGTCAAAGAATTCCACGCCGTCCTGCTCAGCACCCGTGACGCCAAACCAGAGCCCGCGCCAGAGCCCGTCTTCAGCGCGCCCCCGACCGAACGGCTTGCCCTGCTCGTCGATGGCCGCAAGTTCCGCTTCTGGAAGGATGATCTGCTCCAGCGCAGCAAACTGCGCGGCATCGCCGGTTACGAATACCTGTCCGATCCGCAGGCCCGGCTCTTCCCCAGGGGCGGTGGCTGGAGCCTCACCCATGCGAACGGCGCCACCAACCCGACCCGCGTCAACGGCGCCGCACTGGCTCCCGGCGAAGTCCGCCCGCTGCTGGCAGGCGACGTGGTCTCCGTGGGCCCCGTCCTGAAACTGACCGTCGCGTTCGAGCCGATGGAGTAGCCGGTTCATGGCTTGGCAGTGCACACGAGACGGCTCGATGAACGAGGGGTGGCGATGCAGCGTCTGCGGTGCGCCGCCGTTCACGACCTACGTCGTCCTCACCGGCTCCGGGCAGGTCATCGACGTGCGGGAGCGCAGCCGCGTCATCGGCAGCGGCGACTGGGCCAGCGCCGGGGGCATGGGCCTCTCCAGCAGCCATGTTCGCTGCTTCTACAGCCTCGATGATCACGGCTGGCGCCTCTCCAGCGTCACGAAATCCGGGCAAACGTGGGTCAATGGCGCGCTTCTCACACCGGGAACGCGCCACCTTCTCGCCGGCGGCGACACGCTCCAACTCGGCGCTAGGGTGTTTCTGACGGTCGAACTGCACGACTTGCGCGGGTAGGACGGCCAGAGACACGATGATCAACCGCTACCAGTGCATAGGGTGCTCGACCACTGCAGCCCTCCCTGTCTCCTCCTGCCACGTCTGTGGCAGCGAGCTGGGGCGCCTCCCTAGCTACTTCAATTGCATCCCCATGGAAGACCGCGACGCGTTGCACGAAACGCTGCGCCATCTGGCAACCCCGGATGTCACCAGCCCAGTCGCGCTGCTACGGCTGCTCTCCCGCGTCGATGACTGGCTTGATGACGCCGAACGCCAGGATGGTTGGCAGGTCATCCAGCGTGGCCGGCTGGCGGACATACTCGACGCGCACGGCGAACCGGCGCTGGCAACATGGCTGCGGCAGGGGCGGCTGGACCCGGCGCGGCTCACCCCGCGCCAACAGCGCGCGCTGCACGCGGCGGAGACGCTGGTGGCGGCCGAAGCGGAGATCGCCAGCAACCTCGACAGCGACGAGATCAGCGCGGCCACCGACGCGTGGCGGCGCGCGCTCGACATCGGGCTGGCGCTGGATCCCGAGCTCACCCGCCGGCTCCACCTGGCGCGCCATCAGCAGCGCCTCGCCGCGTGGGACACCGGGGTGCAGGAGGAGTCGCCTTCCGCCAGTCCCATCCCGCCATCACGCCGCTGGCGCGACCACCTCGACGCCCGACGTCAGCAACGCGCCGCCGAGCGAGCGGCCGCGCTCGATGCCTGGCGCACGGATACCGGCGGCGACGCCGACGACGATGCCGCCACCGAGCAAGCATGGCTGGCCGCGACGGGTGGCGAGGCCCGCAGTCGCGACTTGCAGGCGCTGCACGCCGCCATCGCCACGGACGACCCAGCCGCCATTGCCCGGGCCTACGTGCTGATGCGCGCGCGCTGGCCCGAGTCCCTCACTGATGACCTGCACACAGGCGGCAGCCACGCCTTGCGCACATGGGGAAACGCGATGCGGACGCGCCACAAGGAGACACGGCAAAACCACGATGTCAACGCCTGAGGAATTGCGCGCGCTGTCGCGAGATGTTGCCGATCTGGACGCCGGGGTCAGCGCCCGGTTGAGCGCACTGGCGGATGCCGTGCAGCGCCCGGAAGATCACCTCGGCTGGTCGATGGTGGATATCTACGCCGTTGTCCAACCGAACGACGCGGTTGCGGCACTACGCCGCGCGTGGACCCGCGACCGGGGCCTGGCCAGGTTGGAAACCGCCCGCAACCTACTGGTGCTGCTACCTATTCTCCTGACGTGGCTCGGCCTGTGGCACGCCAGCGCCAGCTACGGCGCGCTCCTTGCGGAAGACCCTACCGCATCCGGCAAGCCATTTCTTTACCTTTGGGAGCAGGGCTTCCCCGGGGCGCCGGGCATTCAAGGGGTGTTCTCGTTTCTCACGTTCTCGCGCGTTGCGCTGGCCGACGTGATGATCATTCTGGTGATCATCGCCATCACAGCGCTGGTGCATCGGCGCATCAACGTCCAACAGGTGCAGCGGGAAACCGCCGCCACCGCCCTGACGCGGCGGCTCCACGACGCGTTGGCCGCGGCCGCGCTGGAGTTCGGGGCCGTGCGGCTGCTGAATCAAGGCGTCGGGGCGGGCTCCATCGCCGAGGCGCTGCTTGGCGAGCTGCGCGCCGAACGCGAACGCGTCACCGAACTCTCGACCGAGCGGGAGCGCGAAACGGCAAATCTGCGCGAATTTGCGCAGGATATCCGGGACGGCGCCAAGGGCTTCGCGCGCACCTTCGCGGACATGCGCGTCACGCTGGACACGCTCTCCACCATCTCCGCCCAGTTCGCCGATCACCACGAAACCCTGACTGCGCAGCAGGCCGATCTGCTGGAGGTCAACCGCAAGCTGGCCACGGAGTTCGAGCGGTTCTCCTTCATCCAGCGCACGGCGACCGCGCAACTGGCGTCAGTAGGCGAGACCTTGGCCGAGAACTCCGGCGACGGGACCGAACGTCTTTCGCGGCTGGCGGCGCCCATCGGCGAGCTGAAACAAGAAATCCACGACCTCAGCACGCATCTGGAGCGCGAGCGGCTGGCGTACCAGCAGACAGCGCGCACGATCGCGGGCGCCTCCGCCGAGATGACCGAAGCGCTGGCGGCGTTCCGCAAGACCGCCGAGCTGCTCGACACGCTCCCCGAGGTTTCCAAGACCCTCACCTCGGCGGCAGCCAATCAGCAAGCGACCGCCGATCACCTCGCGGAGGCAGCCCGCTCGTTCCAGTCGGCCTCACGGGAGCTGCACGGCCAGATCACCGAGAGTCACGAGAGCCTGGATCGCCTGGTTGTGGCACTGCAGGAATCTGCTCCCGCCGTCCAGCGCAGCCACGAGGCGGTCGCGGACATGGCCGAGAGCGTAGCGGATCTCTCGCGGCAGGTTGCCGACGCGCTGGACGCGACGCCGCGCGAACCAAAGCGTCGCTGGTTCGGGCGGTAGTCCCGTGGAAGACCCGCAGCGCCCGCGCGATTCGTTCAGTCTGGGGGCATGGCTGCTGGCCGAGCTGATGCTGGGCTTGGCGATGCTCTTCTTCGCCGCCAACACGCTCGGGTTCGTCTCCGGCGCGGCGGACGCCACACCCACGCCGCCTCCCGACTGGCAAGCAACCATCGAGGCCCAGCAGACGGTGCAAGCCAACGTCGAAACGACCGCCACCGCCGCCGCAGCCAGCGACGATTCCGGGACAGCCATCGCGCTACAAGCGACCCTGATGGCGCTTGCAACCTCGCAAGCGGCAACGCAGGCGACCGCCGATGCCTATGCCACCGAGGCCGCGCGTCCCACCGCGACACCGCTCCCGACCTCGACACCCTCACCGACATGGACGCCTATTCCAT
>JASGGF010000159.1:0-10480 GCA_047605145.1 Thermomicrobiales bacterium
GCTGAAACCCCCGAATCCTTCGAATGGTTCGAATCATACGAATGGGTAGAGACTGCGTGAGGGGGAGCAATGGGGGTCAGTCTCCATTCATCACCCTTACGAGTAAGGGAGACGATCTCATTCCTCTCGACAATTCCCTCATGCACCAGTGTCTCTAGCTCTCTCCTGAGATCTCTGGTCGGGATGTTCCCCAAGGCTCTCAACAACTCTCCATGCTGGATCCACCCCCCTGATTTCTTTTCGTATTCCGTTCGTAGGATTCGAAGGATTCGAACCATTCGCGGGTTTCGCCCCGCGTCTGTAGCACCCCGGCGCAATCGCTCGATCACCCGGCCCGCGTGCGCGACGTGGTAATCCGCGAGCGCAATTGCGGCCTCCAGCGTCTCCGTGTCCAGCACATCCTCGGTCGGTTTCGGGTGGGCGAGGCAGTGCAGCACTCCCGCCAACCGCAGCACATGGCTTGGCAGCTTCGACAGCAGCCCGCGAAGTTCTGGCGGCGCGTCGTTCGTGGCGTCGGTGTTGCCGTCGAACCACCACTGCCATGCCGCGCTTGTCTCTGGCGAGAATCGAATGGGCACACGACCTACGGTGCTGTCCACGCGCAGATGGCTGAACACCTCCTGCATCGCGTCGATGGTCCCGCGCTCCATCCGGGCGGTTGACCAGTAGGGCATCGACGCCTCCGGGTAGGCGAACAGGAAGCGGTCGAGAAAGCCGTCGTTGCCCACCTCACCGGCTAGCACCGAGAGGCGGTCAGGCTGGATGCCGCCACAGACGGAGATCGCCGGGTGTCGTGCGACCAGCGGCGGCTTGCCCTTGCGGTCGATCTTCAACATCCCGCCGCTCCACGACGACAGCATGTCCGCTCGATCACCGCCCCTTCCGGATCGGTAGGCATCGAACCCGCCCACCCACGCGGAAAGCTCGTCCCGGTAGAGCAGCACGCCGGGAGATGTCGCCGCCATCTCGGCCAGCGCCTCCTTCGTGCTGTCGGTCGTCAGGAAGTGCTCGTAGACCGGCGGTTTCGGCTCTGGCAATCCCGCCTTGTCGCGTCGTTCAGCGTCCTTCCAGCCCGCGAGATCCCGCTCGTAGGCGGTCTGCGTGCGTTCCCAGTCATCAGTTGCAGTCGCTTGGAGCGCCGTCACCAGATCAACCACTGCGGTCGCTGCCGGAGTCTTGGCTGTTCCCGGCTCACCCACGACCGCACTCCAGAGCACCAGCGGAGCCGGAAATCCCTCCTTTGCTTCGATGTAGCGGCGGTTCCCGATGACGCCTGCCGCAGCCACCAGCAGCGGCACGCCAACGAACTCCGGCGGCGCTCCCAGCACCACACTCGCTTCACGGACGAAGTTCCGCGCTAAAGGCGGCAACACGTCTACCGGGTAGGGCACGATGCCGAGAGTCGGCAGCGCGTCCACGATCAACTGCTCTAGGTCGTGTCGGGAGTGCCCGGCTGCGAGGTAGTCGTCAAGCCCCATCTTGGAGCCGTCCGGCTTGTCTGGCAGCAACAGGAAGCGCACATGCGCCCTCCGTGACCGGAGGAACGCGGTGATCCGATCCAGCGCCAGCCGCACGCTCGCCTTGGTCATCACGTCGGAGTCGAACGCCAGCACCACGGTGCGGTCGGTGAGTTCGATGCTCTCCCAATCGCCCAGCGGCCCCTTGGCGCCGTTGCGGGCAGTGCCGCGCCAACCCCAGACGCCACTCAGCCCGACGACACACTCGATCCCATGCGAGAGGGCGGCATCGACCTTGCCCTCGCCTTCGGTGACCCAGAGCGGCACGTCTGTTTCGCTCAGGCGCCGTTGCACGGGTTTCGGCACGTCCAGCGTCAGCCGCGCCCCGGCGGGCGTCTCGTACTTGACCAGCTTTCCGCCCTTGCCCCGGCGCGGATCATCCGGGCGGTAGTGGCAGTTGCCGTTCTTGCCATGCACGTCGTAGCTCGGCATCAGCAGGCCGGGCATACGCCGCTGGTACTCAGCGAAGCCCAGCGCCGCTAGCTCTGCCGGGTCGTAGACGGTGCGGTAGCCGCGATCTCGGGCAACGTCGGAAGCAATGGCGCGGTCGGCAATCCATCTCTGGTGCTCGGGCGACAGGGCAAAATCGGCGTCACCGGGCGGAGCATCCTGATACGATGGGCTTCCGGCGAGTCTCTGTTCTTGGCTCATTGCCCGCTCCCTCTGGTCGGTAGAGGGGGGTCGGGCAATGGGCTTGTCTTGTCCTTCTCCAGCGGTGGTGGCGGCGGCGCCGTCAGGCGGCGGCAAAGCTCCGACCATGCCCTCCGCCGGGATGCGGTCACGGCGATCTGCTGTGGCGCTGTTCGGCTCATTGCGCCACCGCCTTTGGCGGGCGTCCGGGATTCACCGGCTGTGGCGTGAGCAGGATCTTGACGTCCTCTTCGCGCAGGAGCAGTTGCCGCTGGTCACTGGGGTGACCATAAAGCTGGATACGGTGCTCCTTCAGGCGAGCACGCCACCGGTCGCCCTTTAGCGCGAGTTGCTTACGAACATCCTCGACGGTAACGAATCCTGCGGGCGCAGGAAAGCGAGACATTCACGAATGGCCTTTCTCTGGCTGGTTCCCGCCAGCCACCGGTCGCCTTACTCGATTGATCCATTTCGATTGATCTCGCTCCTTAGCTCCGAATTGATTATAGATGGTTTCCGAAAATACGCCAAACATATGCGACGTTCTATGCGGGAATAATCCTTATTTCGCAGCACAACCACGACTCATTGACCTCATAATCCAGCACAAGCGCGACTAATGTCAAAACAGGGTGCGCCAGCCAGCCTAACCCGTGGATAATTGCGGCACATCACGGGGGAGGGGTATCGCGCTTGGACGCACGCGACGATGAGTTGACGCTCCACAATATCGCCCTGCTACTCGGCGAGATCGGTCTCCTCTTTCTGGCGCTCTCGTACTACTCCCAGACCACCGACCCGTGGTTTAGCAGCCTCGCGCAGAACCTTGGCACCAGCCTGCTCTTTGTCGTCTTGGCGGTGAGCGTTATCAGCCGCTTTGAGGAGGAGTACCGGCGTCGTCGGGAAGATCAGCAGTGGGCGGCGGTCAAAGAGCACACAGGACTCTACATCGGGAACGTCGCTCGCCTAACCGCACTGAGTTACCGCAATGCTGTGGGGATCCCGGACGAGAATCTGTTCGCACATATCTCAATGGACGACTCGAAGATCGATCAACACTACAAGATGGCAGATTGGATCGAATCGGAGTTGATCCCGCATCTAACACTACTTTGGCTCTTAAATCGGGAAGAGTGGGCGGATCTGCTCAACGCGCTGGAGTATGCGAGGTATGAAGCCAGAGAGGTGCTTCTCCTCTATCCCGACCTCATGCCTCCTGACATTCGCCTCCATGTGATCGAAATCCGGCGAGGGATTGAGAAATCGCACCAAAGCCTTGAACTGTTTGGTTCTCTGCTCGGTGCTCCGGACGAGGCACCGTACATACAACAGGATATGCGCGCCTTTCGCATGTACGAACGGACGCGTCAGCACGGAATGTCGCACGTTGCAGCCTTGTGGTGGTGCCGCATGTATTCGGGCAACGACGCCTCAGAGGAAGCGACAAAGGTTCTGCAAAGCAGCGCACGTCTGCTCAGGATCTTGGCTTCTGACTACCTCCCAGATGAACCGTCAGCAGCAATCGCAATCACGAACGGCACGGAAACGGGGAGAGCCGAAGCCCTCCCCGCTGGTGATCGCTAATTTGGCGGAGGAAAGGACTACGGCACGCGCCTCGCAATCAGCCTGTTTAGCTCGTCGCGCAGATGCTCAAAGCTGGCCTGTTGCTT
The DNA here is from genome assembly GCA_047605145.1 of Thermomicrobiales bacterium. Taxonomy (GTDB): domain Bacteria; phylum Chloroflexota; class Chloroflexia; order Thermomicrobiales; family UBA6265; genus JACCXM01. The sequence goes on from JASGGF010000159.1 coordinate 3,818, forward strand.
TCGGTTGAATTGAAACTCGTTGAGCGTTATTACGAAGGCAGTTTGAGGACCGCTAAACACCTCAACCTTCAGCCAACCCTCTACGATTCGGCCTGCTGAATTGAACACAATTGATTCAATAGACGAGATATAGATGTCGCGCACTGGATTGCCCGCCACCCTCAGTCGAGACTGATACAGCTCCAGTCGGTGATTTTTGCCCACCGCTACGGCGATTGGCATTTCCTGTGGTACGGCTGGCTGCTTCTGCTTGCGTCCAAAGATGGGCACGCGGGTTCTCCTGCTGACATATCGCCGACGAAGCGGCCAACGCCCTCGGGCGGCGATCCTCCAATCCGTGATGTGATACCCCGAGATTGTACAGGCGATGCACTGTTTTGTGTGTAGCAATCGCGTGGAGCGGCCAGCACGATCAAGCGCGTGGACACGCTCGCACAGGATCTCGGCCAAGCCATTCGCCGCCGCCGTCTAGAGGCCGGACTCTCGCAAGAGGCGCTGGCCGAGCGTGCCGACATCCACCGGAATCACATCGGGTTCTTGGAGCGCGGGGAGCGGTCACCGACCGTCGAGGTGCTGGCGCGGATCGCATCGGCGCTAGAGGTTCCCCCGTGGGTACTGCTCTGGGAAGCGACTGAGCGGGCGATCTGGCAACCGGTCGGCGAGTGATGCTGGTCCCTTCTCACGGCAAGCGCATGCCGAGCCAGTGGGGTCTAGGCATTGCAGGGAACTGCGTCAGCACGAACGCCACGATTACGCAGACGAACACCTCCATACCAAGCGCGGCGGTAGTCCGCATCGTCGCCGGGCGCGAGCGCATCACTACCGGCGCGATCAGCGACGCGAAGATGCCGAGGGCCAGCGAGTTGATGACTGCTAGGCTGCTAGTCACTGGCACACCTAATCACGAGAGATCCAGCCATTGAGGCGTTTTTCAGCGATCTTTGCGTACTCAGGATTCAGTTCGATTCCAACGAATCGCCGGTTCATCTTCAATGCGACGAGGCCCGTCGTACCTGAACCGATGAATGGATCAAGCACCAAATCTCCGGGCTTAGAGCCCATTGCTAGACATGGTTCGACCAGAGCAGGCGGAAAGGTCGCGAAATGCGCTTCTGAGTACGGCATCGTGTTGATGTCCCAAACTGTTCGCAAGTTACGACCATTGGGACCGCGCACTGCTTCATGGTCGTACACATATCGCTCACTTTTAGTCAGCATGAACATGTACTCATGACAGCGCGTGGGACGATCCTTAACGCTTTCCGGTTGGCAATTTGGTTTGTTCCAGATCACATCTGCTCGCAGATACCACCCAGCCGACTGTAAGGCGAATGCCAGCCGCCACGGGACACCAATCAAATCCTTGGGCTTCAATCCTTCAGGAGTCGGTGGGCGCTTGTCCATTGCACGCCCTGCGTTCTTCTTGTCTGGTGCTCTCCATGTGCGACCTCCAGAAGTAAATGAATCTCCGATATTCAGCCAGAGCGTTCCATCATCGCGAAGAACTCGGCGAACTTCCTCAAATACAGATGCGAGGTTGTCGATGAAATCTGGCAGGGACATTTCGAGGCCGATCTGACCGTCGATGTTGTAGTCACGAAGCGACCAGTACGGAGGAGAGGTTACACAAGTCTGGAAAACCCCAGATGGCATTTGGCTGATGGCGGTCTTAGCGTCATCAACTATGATCGCGGACTGCGTATTTTCCGGATCGAAAGTGGCCTGCCACGAATTGTCGGCTGCTCCCGCCTCGACAATGCGGACCTTCCCTTCAGACGGCAAGAGTGTCGGTTGGACCTGCACAATTCACCTCGCGCAACAGCATTCGAAACCCGACTGCTGAGGCAATTCACTGACAACTGAACCGTTGAGCGGGGGCTGTCATCCTACCAGAGATGCATCGTAACACATTGTGAGACGGACGACTCGTCCGCTTGACTCTATTGTTCTACTTCACATCGTGACACAGTGAGAGAACATGATGACCAAAACGAACTTCTTGCAGATTCGACTTTCCCCACAGGATCGGGAGCGAGTTGATCAAGTGGCAAAGGCCGATCATCTAGACACCTCCACATGGGCGCGTCGAGAGATCATGCGTGCTGTAGAAGCCTCAGAGCGGGCGACTCTCCATCGACGTGCGCCCGAAATGGAACCGGTCTACAGGGATGATTTAGCAGACGAAAGGGACGTAAGCCTGTAATGAGCATTACCCCCGTTGACGAGTTACTCAACCGACTAAAAGAAGCATGGGCGAAGTTGCATCCGTTGCAGCGTTCAATGCTGGTTCGGACTGCGACCGCAATGACACATGCTCCACTGCTTGTCAAAGATCCCGGAAGCGCTCTCTTGAACGACGACCAGTTCCGAGAGGTTCTAACAAATCGACTGGTTGCACATCACGCCAACCACACTGAGCCATTGACGAAGCTCTCATTCGAGTATGCCTTCGTAGAAGCGTGTAACGCCGCTGGGTGGTCAGCCAGCCGTGGCAAGAGCGCAACCTTTCCGGGCGCTGATATTGTTGTGGACGGTGTGGGAGTTTCTTTGAAGACGCAGGCGGACAATAACATCAAGTACGGCTCTATCCACATTAGCAAGCTTCGTGAGTCCGCCTCGATGAAAGGAAAGTCTGGGCAGAGCGACTACCTTTGGTTCGTGCAATCTACCCTGTTGCCGCACCTGCAATCCTACGACCGCGTTCTGATGTTGCGAGCATTTTCCCAAACCCGGATTGCCAGTTTGAGGGGTGGTCGTCCGGCCACCATTATTGGTAGCGATGCGATCTCCCATGCTGAGGCGACAGGTTGCGATGTCATTTACCAACTCGTAGAGATTCCAATTGCGCTCCTACGCCGAGTTGGGACTTTGATTGCAACAGACTTCGCTATCGTAGGCACGAAGGGTTCTGCGAGAGCGCTTGTGTCCACGGACACCGGCCAGCCAGCTTTCGAACTGTTCTTCGACGGAAGTGACGACAAGATCCAGATTCAGAAGCTGAACATTGCTTACTGCACGGTTCACGGGACTTGGAGCATTCCACTTCCCAAGTGAGGAAGAAACAGGTGGCCCCAGCTCAGTCGAGCGCAGTCACACAACAGGAGAGGGGCCAAACAGCTTTCTTGACTCTACGTGCAGCTTCTCTGCTAGGCAGCCTGCTCCCCCACCTCACGCAGCCGCAGCCCCTCGTTCGTGACGACGAGGCGTATGGTGTTGTGTCCAGAATGTGAGCACGTTGTGCGCGCCGGCCGCCGCGATCTCCAGCCCGCGCTTGACGTGCTCCTGCCCCTTCACATCGGAGAAGTCGTTGCCCCGGTAGAGCGGCGCCTCCACCTCCGCGCCCGGCTGCTGCGGCGCGATGGGAACCTCACCCGTGAGGTGATTCACAAGGTCGGCCAGCGTGTGCACCGGGTAGATCTCGATGCCGCCCACCATCGCCGCCTCGGCGGCGTCCGCCGCCGGCACGAAGGCGCGGCGCAACCCCTTGCTGGCGCTCGCCGAGATCATGGCGATGATCCCCGGCACGTGCCGCACCGCGCCATCCAGCGCCAGCTCCCCCGCCACCAGCGCATCATCCAGCAGTGGCGAGGGCGGGGCCTGCTTGCCAGCGATCAGCACGCCCAGCGCTATCGGCAGATCGTAGGTCGGGCCAGCCTTCTTGAGATCGGCCGGGGCGAGATTGACGGTTACCCGGCCCAGCGGGAACTTGCCGCCGGAATTGCGCACCGCTGCCTTGACCCGGTCCTGGCTCTCGCGCACGGCGGCGTCCGGCAACCCGACCACCACCATGCCGGGGATGCCCTGCCCGACATCCACCTCCACCTCGACCAGCACGCCGTCCAGCCCAACGACGGCGCACGAAAGGATCTTCGCCAGCACGCTGCACCCTATCTGTGATCCGGAGATTCGGGCAGCGATTGTCGCACAGGAACGAGCGTGCTCGGCGACCGCGCCTCTGACCCCGCGATAGTCAGCCAGACGAGCGGCGCGAAATACGCCCTTTGATAGATGCATTCCGGCGGATTCCGGCGCATACTGCCGCGTCAGATTTGACAAGCTATGTCGATGTCAACGCAAGGTGGGCGCTCGTGGACGGTTCGCGCTTCGATGCTCTCAGCAAAGCTCTCGGGAAGGCGCCGGTAAGCAGGACCACCGTGCTGCAAGGGCTTGCCGCCAGCGCGGTCGCTTTCCTCGGGGCGCCTCGCGCCGCAGAGCCGGCGTCGGCCAGAAAGCGCGGCAAGAAACGCGTCCACGTGTGTCTCTGTGGCGCCACCGACTGCCAGACCAAGTCGGTCACGAAATCGCATCGGGAGAAGTTCCTCCGTCGCCATGCGCCCTGCGCCACCAGGGGCGCCTGCACGGGCACGAACCCCTGCGCGACGCCTGGCTGTATCCCGGACTGCGACCGGAGGGTCTGCGGGAGTGATGGGTGCGGGGGCCAGTGCGGGACATGTGACCCCGATCAGGTCTGCGCCGATGGCCGGTGTGCGTGGAGATGTTCCGGGGGGCAAAAGGCCTGCGCCGGCGAGTGCATCCCGAGCAATCAGTGCTGCACGTCCAGCGACTGCCCAGCGGCGATCCCGGATTGCTGTGGAGGGGTCTGCCTCGACACGGAAACCGACAACCGCAACTGCGGCGCCTGCGGCACACGGTGCACTAACGGCCGCACGTGCATCGACGGTGTGTGCGAAGAACCCTGTGCCGCCTACGGCGCGTCTGCGTGCGAAACGCCGTCGACCACCTGCAGTCCCATTCTCACCTGTGGCAGCGATCCCAATTGCTGGGCGATGCCAACGACCAGCGGATGCTGCGCGTGCGCTTCAGCTCCTGGCCGGTCCCATCAGCCATGCACCGGCGCCCAGGAGTGCCAGTTCGCCGCGCAGTGCGATATCTTGATGGGGCGTTGCCAAGGTGACCAGGATCTTCCATGCAGCCAGAACGCCGACTGCGCGTCCCTCCTCGTTTGCCGCAACGGAGCCTGCGGGGGGCAGATCTGCATGACGGACGCGGACTGTGTGGAGGCGCTTGGAGCTGGCACGGTCTGCATCTCGGGCGAGGAGCTTCCCTGCACCGCGAATGGCGCGAACATCTGCTGGACACTCTGCACCGGAGCGTAACGGCGCCGCGCTCCGGGCTCTCCTGCACAGAGACATCCAGCACGCCGTCCAGCCCCACCTGCCGGCGCGTGACAGCAATCGCCAGCACGCTGCACCTGCCTGATGCGTTTCGCTTGCCCGGTGATGCTGGCGGCGGATGTCGCACAGGCGAGGGGTGCGAGACCCCAGCACCTCTCTATCTGGCACAATCTGTAGACATCTTCCGGAACGGATCGGAATCTCGACAGGCGCCGCCGCCGACGTTGAACTGGAGATAGCTTGTGCGCTTCATCAAATCGCTCATCATTGGCTTGGCGTTCGCCGTGGTCTTGATCGCGCAAGCGTTCACCTTGGCCACGTTCTTGAATGGCAAAGTCATGGCCGATAGCGTGGCAATGATCTCGTGGGCTGATGCGCAAGTCGCGTTTGTACTGCTGGCCTGTGGCCTCATCGCCACGCTCTTGCTGATGATCGCCATGTTCCGGCGGCGGCGCACTGGCTGAGGTTCCTCGCCCGCCGATGCGGGCCAAGTTGGCGCCTCGCGCCCAGCAGATCGATCTGCCGGGCGCGAGAACGTCCATGCATCCGCTCGCTACCCCTTGCGCTCCGGCAGCAGCCCCGCCTCGGTCAGCAGCAGGCCCACCTCGGAGCTGTCCAGCTTGTCGATGATGCGGTTGCGCAGAAATCCGGGTCCCGGCAGCTTCAGCTCCGCGCCATCGCGCAGCCGGCCGGTGGCGGCCAGCAAGGTGCGGATGTCGTAGGTGGAGTTGAACACCTCCGGCACGCCGCGCTCCACGTTCAGCAACTCGTAGACCGATTCCATGCCGGTGCGCACGGAGTATTCCGTCGTGAAGATGCAGTCCCGCGTGGTTTCGGCGAATTGCCCGATGAACGCGAAGTTCACCGCCCCCTCCGGCACGATCGCCGGGCGGTCCCCCGCCTTGCGCGGCATGAAGAACGCGGTGATGTACGGCATCATCACCGGCACGCACTTCGCGCCCGTGGCCGCCAGTTCCGGAATCTGCTCCACCGGCACGCCGAGGTGGTACAGCCACTCCTGCGTGATCTCCTCGCCGGTGCACTCCGCCATCGTCTTCTTCACGAAGTCACCGGGGACATCAACAAACAGCCCGTAGATCCAGACCACGATCTGGTCTTTCGGCTGCAGCTTGAAGTGCGGCTGGCGGTTCACCGTCCAGCTCATCAGCCACGCCGAATCCTTCGCCGTCACAATGCCGCCGGTCACCACCTTGCCGCTGAAGGGATCGCGCTTGCAGATCTTCTCGATGGAGGCGGGGATGCGCGGATCGAGCGTCGTCAGCGTCGCGGACTCCCACTTCGTCTCCGGGATGTGCCCACCGAAGACATCCGGGTGACCGAAGGCGGGGTCCTTCGCCGCGATGTTCCGCCACAGGTCCCACGCGGGCGCCGGGCCCTCGTCCAGCACGGCGGGGGTGTGCTGGTCGCCCTCGTTCGCGTTGTCCACCAGCGACCCGATGGTGATGAACACCAGATCATCCGGGCCGAGGTCCACGCCGCCCGGCACGCCATCCTGCACCCAGTCGAT
>JASGGF010000160.1:0-10467 GCA_047605145.1 Thermomicrobiales bacterium
CGGCGCCCTGCGGCAGGCGAGCGAGCGGCGCGGCAGCGCCAGCGGCCGCCGCGCCCTGCAACAGGCGGCGGCGGGTGAGATAGGCACGAAGCACGGGATCAACGCCGGACGGAATCATGAGGATGCCTCCACCGAGCGGGCCTTTTCGCGAATTGTGCGATGGTGGCATCGTAGCAGGGCGGGTTCTGGCGGAGACTGTGCAAGGCACCCGGGCGATCACACCTCCACCTGTTTCCGTAGCTTTTGCTGTCGCAGAGTGATGCCTGGTCCGCTGTCGGTCAGTTGAGTGGAGCTTCGAGCCGCGGAAGTAATGGACCGCTAGACCGAACTGATTACTACCCTATCGTCCCAAAGTTGCCGTGCCTCTCGGGAAACCATTGAACGAAACTCTACGGAGGTACATGATTATTCAGTGTCCCGCACAACTTGCAACGGAATGAGCGATTGATGCGGGTAATGGTGAGTTCCACCGTCGCAGATCTTCGGCCTCATCGTCGCGCTGCTTATGACGCGCTTGGAACCATCGCGTTTGTAGACCCTGTCGGCGTTGCTCCAAATCCATCACCAGCTACGGCAAGCAGCTCATATTCAGCGACCGTTGAGCTTGCGCGAACGTGTGACCTCTATATTCTCATTCTGGGTCCTTCGTACGGACAAGTGGCCAGAAACGGAAAATCTGCTACGGAGTTGGAGTTTGACGCCGCGTTCTTAGGTGATCCGACGAAGATTTTGGTCCTCTTGGTCACTGGAGATACTGACTCCGCACAGGCGGCGTTTATTGCGCGAGTCGGCCACTATGAGTCCGGCTATCATCGCGAGAGGTTCACTAGTCCGGAGGACTTGGAAATCGTCGTTCCCAGAGCAGTAAAGGCTTGGTTGGACCGTCGAATTCAGCTCGGCGCAGGAATCAAATCAGCTGATCAATGGCTTCACGAAGCAATTCGACGGTCCCATGATCATGGGGAAGTAATCTCATATTCTCGAGATGAAGCGGATGTCCAGCTCGTCTTCCGAATGAACGGACACGAGCACGAATTTCATATATCGAGAGCGCTGATTCGCCAAGATTTCTGGGGAGCGATTATGCAACTAGACGATCAGATCAGAGTCTGGGAGCAATCTTGATGGCTGAGTTGATTCGCATTGAAGGCTCTCCTGCAATAGAGATGGCTGCGACCCTTCGCTCAGATGCAACATCCAGCCAAGACCTCAATTGGGCCCTGGAACAACTAGGATTTCAGGTCGCCCATAAGCTCATCGAACAATTTTTTCGCAAACCAACACCGATCACTACTCCAATGGGTATTGGCGTTGATACTGCCATCGTTTCTATTCCACTCTGTGTGGTAATCGCGACACGAAGTGATGCGAACCAGTTTGGTCGTGCGATTGCAGCTGGGCTAAATGGAGCGCCTCTGGGGTGGCTCGACTTCGGAGGCATGAGTGGCTCTGAAGCACTTAAATCTGGCGCGCGGGCAGCATCGTGGCCTGATGACTTGCGTCTGTCTCGAGAGCCTATCGAGATGCTGGTGGTTGCAAAATCAGTAATTGCAACTGGTTGCACCGCAATTTCGCTGACACGATCAGCTATGAGTCGGTACAACCCCCGTACAGTCGCGATTGCTGCGGTTTTCAGTGCACAGGCTGGCATCGATGACTTGGCCGCTGGATTTCCTCACTCAACGATCTTCGTGATCGGGCCATCTGACACGCTCGACTCGAACGGAATGCTTCTCCCGGGCGTTGGCAACCTTGACGAACGACTTGGAGCTTAGTGATGTCAGTTGACACTCGAGACAACGTGGTAAAGCTTGGAAAGTACCGCCACTACAAGGGAGGCGAGTACGAGGTCTTGGCAATAGCAATTCACTCCGAACATCAAGAGCCCATGGTCATCTATAGGGCTCTGTATGGTGAAGGGAAGCTCTGGGTACGTCCCCTTTACATGTTTTTGGAAACGGTATGGACAGACCGAGGTCCACAGTACAGGTTCGAGGCAATACAAATCTCGAGCTGAACGACGCAACCCGTACCCGGGTGCCATTCCCCAACTGGTGAATCAGATTCCCGGCTTACCGAGCGCGCGCACGATGGCCTTCGTCCAGACATCGGCAGGCAGGATGCCGACGCCCACGTTCGGGTTCAGGATGCCAGCGCCCGGCAGGCGCACCGCCAGCGCCTCGGCGTTCCACTGCTCGGCGTTCTGGCTCTGGCGGCGCACCAGCATGGTCACCGGCGCCTGCACGCCCGCGAGGGTGGCATCCGACGCCGCCTCCTCCAGACTGGCCAGCAGCGCTGCCAGACTCGGCGCGGAGCGGCGCACGGCCCCGAGGCGCGGCTTCGGGATGCGGTCACGCCAGCCTGTGCCCCAGCGCACGCCGGGGTACAGATCCAGCGCGCGGTCAGTGAGCCCCTTGTAGGAGGCATCGTTGGCCTGCGCCACCGCTTCCAGATGCGCCGCGCCGTACTTCTGCGCCTCGTCGTTCGGATGATCGAGCAGCAGAGCGGGCAGGTAGGGCTCCACCAGCACGATGCCCCTCACCCGCTCCGGCGCGCGCGCCGCCAGCTCCAGCGCGATCAGCGCGCTCCAGCCAAAGGCAACCACCTGCGCCGCCGCCAGACCCTCCGCATCCAGCACCACCGCGGCGTCCGCCGCGAGTTCCGCCGGGGGATAGTTCGGCCCGGAGATGAGCGGCGAGGCGCCGTGCCCGCGCACATCCGCCAGCACCGCCTCCCAGCCGGCGGCGGTCAGCGCGGCCGAGAGATCGCGCAATTGCCCACGCGCGGCCAGCAGGTCGTGCAGCACCAGCACCGGCGGCGCGCCGGTCTCGCCGCTCGATTCGTAGCTGAGGCGGTGCTCCCCGCGTTGCACGAAGCGGGAGACCCCGGCTCCGCCGGGCGCACGCGGTGTCAGGTCGTTCACACGGTCACCCCATCGCTGACGAGCGGCGCAGGGTCAGATGTCACTGGCGCAGCGCGGCGGGCGGGCATGAATCGGTGCTCGATCAGGCTCCAGATCGCGCCGAAGACCAACCCGCCGCAAATGGCGTTCGCCACCAGCACTGGCAGCAGGTAGCGCGAGAAGTCGGCCTTCATGCCCACAATTACCAGCGCCACCTCGCCACCCAGCACTAGCAGCGCCATCGTCCAGCGGCTGCCCAACCCGTGGCGAATGGCCAGCGCCAACAGGATGACGGCTCCGATGACCGCCAACGCGAGGTCGAGCCACATCGGCCGAAAGGGAATGCCTACCGCCTGTGTGACCGCGCCGATGCTCTCGCCGGAGACCGAATCGACCACGCCCAGCCAGTTGTAGATGCGGCTCACGGCATCGACCGGGCCATCGACCTTCAACTCGCCCCAGATGTTCCCCTGATTGGCCATTTCCAGCGCGCGGAACTTGACCAGTTCCAGCGTGCGCCCCACGGGATCGGGCCACAGGTAGGGATACGAGAGGATGAACGTGGCGGTCGCAACCGGCGGCAGCGCCAGCAGCCGCCAGCCAAGCGCGCCATCGTGCGCGGCGGCGGAGTCATCGCGCCGCCAGCCCTGCCACGCCAGCACCAGCCCGGCGGCCGCCAACGGCGCCACCAGCCCCAGCGGGCTCAGCTTGGCCGAGCCGCCCAGCCCAAGCAGCACGCCGAGCAGAATGGCGCGCGCCCACGTCGGGCGTTGCGCCAGCGCCATGGCGGCCAACGCCGCCCATGCCACCAGCAGCGCCACCAGCGCGTCCGAGCCGGCCAGACTGGAGAGGTACACCGAGAGCGCGTGCGGGATCAGCAGCGCAGCGGCAAAGACGCCGGCCACCGGGTTCATCAGACCACGCGCGATCAGGTAGACCGCCATCGCGATCAGCGCGCCCACCACGCTGTTAGTACGGCGGGCGGCTTCCAGATCGAGCGGATCGGGCAGGTTGCCGTGGCGGGCGTTCCAGTCCTGCCCGTAGTGGAAGTCGTAGTAGCCGTTCGTCTGCAGATCACGCCCCTGCAGCAACAGGCCGAGCCCCATCAGGTAGGAGCCAAGCGGCGGCTGCCCGATCACCAGCTCGCTCTGCTGCCAGTAGTCGCTGGTGGGGTGGGTCGCCTGTTCGAGAAAACGCGCGCGGTGGACCCAGCGCGCCTCGTCGCGGTGAAACTGCGTGGTCGGGACCGAGTGCAGATTCACCGCCAGCGCCACGACGAAGACGAGCGCCGCCAGCAGGGCGTCCCAGCGGGAGAACATCCGGCGCGCTACGGGGTGACGGCGTCGAGCACGTCGAAGAAGCGCGGGAAGGTCTTGGCGACGCAGCCGGGATCGAGCACCTGCACCCCCGGCGCCCGCAGCGCCGCGATCGAGAAGCTCATCGCCATGCGGTGGTCATCGTAGGTGCGCACCGCCGCCGGGGTAATGGGCCGGGGCGTAATGCGCAGGCCATCCGGGAACTCCTCGACCTCCTGCCCCAGCCGCCGCAACTCCGTGGCCAGCGCGGCCACGCGGTCCGTCTCCTTCAGCCGGGCATGCGCCACGCCGCGAATGGTGGTCGGGCCATCGGCGAACGGCGCGATGGCCGCCAGCGTCTGGGCGGTGTCCGAAATCGGGCCGAGGTCGAGATCAACCGCGCGCAGTTCGCCGTTCGGCGGCCCCTGCACTTCGGTGACATCCTCCCCCACCGAGACCTCGGCGCCCATGGCGCGCAGCACCTCGACGAAGCGGAGATCCCCCTGCGTGGAGTTGCGCCCCAGCCCCTCGACGCGCACGTGGCCGCCGGTCACCGCCGCCGCCGCGAAGAAATACGAAGCGTTGGAGGCGTCTGGCTCGATCTGGTACTCGCGGCCGGTGTAGTGCTGGCCGGGTTTCACACCGAGACTCACCCAGTGCTCGGTATCCAGATCCGCCGTCACTCCGAACGCCGCCATGACGCTGGTGGTCATCGGCAGGTACGGCTTGGAGACGAGGTCGCCGATCACCCCCAGCTCGACGCCATCTCGGGCGTAGGGCGCGGCCATCAGCAGGGCGCTGAAATACTGGGACGAAAGGTCGCCGGCCATGCTGGCGCTGCCCCCGGGCAGGCCGCTGGCGTTCACCACCACCGGCGGGCACCCCGCGCCCACCTCGCTCTGAGCATCCGCGCCCAGCGCCGTCAACGCCTCCAGCAGCGGCGCAATGGGCCGCTGGCGCATGCGCGGCACGCCATCGATGCGATACCGCCCATTGCCCAGCGGCAACGCGGCGGTCAGGAAGCGCATGGAGGTGCCGGAGTTCCCCACGAACAGGTCCGCCTCCGGCACGGAGAACGTGCCGCCGCCGCCCTGCACCGTGAAGGTCTCGTTCTCCGCGTCGTGCGTGACTGGCACGCCCAGCGCGTTTAGGGCGCCCGCCATGTAGAGCGTGTCGTCGCTCTCCAGTGCGCCGCGCAGGATGCTCTCCCCCTCGGCAAGGGCCGCGATGAGCAGGGCGCGGTTGGTGATGCTCTTGGAGCCGGGCGCGGCCACGGTCGCCCGCAGCGGGCCAGCGGCCTGGCGCGGCGCAAGCACCGCCGGGTAGCCGCGATCGATCATGGTGGAAATCAGAGGCCTCCTGGAACGCGAGGGCGGGCGCCGCACACTTTGTTGCCGCCAAGGGTAGCAGCAGAATCCACGCGGGCAGGGGGCAGGCAGGGACAAACAGGGGCGGGCAGGGATCCGCGGGGGGCCATTCGCTCGTACCAATTCATGGAGGCGCTGGCGTTCCGTCGCCGGGACGCCGGGGGGCGCCTCACCCCGCCGCTATACTCGCGCGAACGCCAGCCGGGCCAACGTCGCCACTTCTGGCGGCACGCGCACACCTGAGGACGTCGCCACGGATGGAACCACGACCGCCGCGACCACGAACGTCGCGCCAGTTCGAATCACAACCGGCGCCTTCCTCGTCGGGCATTGGCCAGCGTCTGTACCCGGCCAGTGGTGATCCTACCGCCACGACGCCGGCGGGCGGGGATGCCTACGCGCCGGGGATGGCGGGCGAGGAGCCGTTGCTGCCGCGCCAGCAACGCCGCCAACGCAGCGCGCTGCGGGGCGTGCTGGGCACGCTGCTGATCATCGGCGTGCTGGCCGCCGTCGCGTGGTATTTCCGCGAGCCGCTGCAGAACCTGATTCAACCTACCCCACCACCACCGACCGAAGTCGCGCAGCCCGTAAGCACCGGGGAGAACCCGGCCGCGCCCGCTGCCGCCACGCCCACGGCGCTAGCGGATGCGGAAGCGCCGGAATCGGCCGCGCTCCCGAACGCGCTGGCGACCGTCACTCCCACCCCAACCCGCTCCACGGCGACAGAGACATCGGGCGACTCGGTGATCGAAGACGAGGCGGCAGTCGCCGCGCCAACGTCGACCCCGGTCGAAGTGGACCGCGATATCTCGGCGCAGACCCTGCCGCTGCTCGATTTTCTGCCCACGCAGGAACAGGTGCCGGAAGGGCTGATCCTCGCGGACGAGGCCGAGCGCAGCAAGCAGGCCGTCGCCGAGGCGCTGGGTGGCACCGACGAAGCGTTCACGCTGCTGGATGACTGGGGCTGGTCCGGTAACGCCTACCGCGAATTCGTGCTGCCGCAGGACGCGGAGCCCGGTCCTACCGGCACAACATTCCTCAATATCAGCGTGCACCGCTTCGCGGATGCGGAATCGGCCGCGAAAGCCCTGACCTACTTCGCAGATTACGTGGTGATCAATCAGGGTCTGCAGGATCAGGAACCGCCCGTTATCGGCGAGAGCGCCCGCCTGCTGACGGGGGCCCCGGGCGATGTGCCCCTGACCGTGCTGTACGTGCAGGACGGCCCGATCATGTACCGCATCGGTGGCTCCACGCAGGTCGCTGACGCCGATCCCACCTCCGATGTGCTGGCGGTGGCTCAGGCCATCATCCCGGGCGGGCAGTAGCCATGCTGGATGGGGAGAACCTGATCGGCGTCATCCTGCTGGCGCTGTGCGTCATCACTGGCGGCGTCCTGATCTACGCGATCGTGACCGGCACACGCTTCGTCTGGACCGGCCCCGGTTGGGTGGCGCCCGTCCTGATGATCCTGTTCATCGGGGGTGGCATCTACGGCTTCCTGCGCGCGCCGGGCCGCCGCTGGCGCCTGCCGTGGGAGCGGGACAAGTAGCGCGACGGTGGCCGCCTGCCACCGCGTCATTCCGCCTCCCCCCGATGTCATCCCGAATCCGCAGATGAGGGATCGACCACCCCCAACGTGAGGGTCGCGGCGCCACTCTCCGCGTGCCACCCCTCACCCCGCCACCGAACGAACAGGCGCCGGTGTGGCGAGGTGGGGGGTGGTCGATCCCTCCTGCGTCGGGATGACAGCGGCGTGGCGAGAGGTCGCGGTGGGGCGCGAGGAGGAAATGCGCGGGTGAGTGGCGCTATCGACCTGCAAACTAAGGTCCGGCTGCGCACTCAGAACAGCGGGATATGGGGGAAACAGAAGAAAAACCCTGTCGCTAGCTGGAGATGAACCCAACCCGCCCTGACCCGTGAGCCAGAACCCCTTCGCGCCAGGGAAAAACGCGTCGGGCATTGACGCCCGTGGTTTTCTGCGTGCCATTCGCCTGACCGCAAGGCCACTCGCAGACCGAAGCCGGGACGAGTCACCCTGAACTATGGCAGTCGCATTGTGACTCGTCAACGAACTCTTTTGGGTGCACAAGCGACGTTGGCACATCGCACCCATGTGTACGTACACTATCCCGCACCGCACTTCCCGCAAGGCACTGACGCTGGCTGGGGAGGAACCGGGGCATGGCTGAAGCACTCGCTATACTCGACGATACCGTGCATCCGACCCCGCCCGCGTGGCCTTTCGCCTCCCCCGAACCCGTCGTCACCTTGCTGCGCGAGGAATCGACGCAGCACCCCTTCGCGCTCGCCGTGGCCGCCGCGTGGAGCTGCTACGGCGGCAAGCCGGGGCGCGTCGAGACCGTGCGCAAGCTGGTGTACGAACCCGCGCCGGAGAGCATGAGCCCCCTCAAGGCCGCCGACCGCGCCCACCGCCGCGAGCGCGCCATGAAGCTCTACGCCGATCTCTTCGCCGCCGGGCACCACACCACCCTGCAGCACGCCAGCTTCGTCTTCATCCTCGACAACGTTTCCCGGCTAGCTATCTGGAGCTTCTTTCACGCCCACCCCTTCTACAACTCGGAGCAGGTCTCCCAGCGCTACCGCGAGGTCAGCGGCGAGACGATGGTCACCCCGGCGCTGGAGCCGGCCGCGCAGGCGGTCTACGATGCCGCCATTGCGCGGGCGCTGGCGGGGTACCGCAACCTGACCGAGATCCTATCGCCGGACATGCTGGCCCGCTACAGCGCCGTCTTCCCCGGTCGCGCCCGCGCCAAAACGCCGGAGGCGGAGCGCAAGCTGGCGGATGCCATCCAGAAGCGCTCGCAGGAAGTGGCGCGCTACGTCCTGCCGCTCGCTACCCCGGCGCACCTCTACCACACCGTCAACGGCCTCACCCTGCTGCGCTACCACGTGCTGGCGAACCAGCCCGATGTGCCGGCGGAGGTGCGCGCCATCGTGGCGCAGATGGTCAACGCCGTGCTTGAGGTCGATCCCTACTTCCTCGGCGCGCCCGGCCACCCGCTCGACCTCAAGCTGCTGGACACCGATGACACGCTGGAGGCCGGGGCGCTGGCCTCGTGGCGCGCGGCGGCGCAGCGGGACACGGCCGGAGACGCCGCCCGCGCCGCCTTCGACGCGCAGCTCGGGGAATACGAAAGCCGCCTCGTCGGCTGCGAGGAGAACGCCGAGCACGTCATGGCGGAGGCGGTGCGCACCGTGCTCGGCGCAACGGCGGCGGAACTGCCGGACGACGCCGCGCTGGCGCAGGTGCTCGATCCGGCGCAGAACGCCTACCTCGGGCATCCGCTCTTCCTCGGCATGCACTCCAAGCTGATGCAGACCATGAACCACGTGCCCTTCACGTGGGCCAAGCGCATCAGCATGGCGGAAGACGCCCAGAACCAGCGCCACCGGGGAACGACCGGCTCCCGCCCGGCGCTGCTGGCGTGGAACAGCCGCGAATCGGACGTCATCACGCCGTGGGCCATCCGCCAGAACCCGGTGGCGCTGGCGGAATACAACGCCACCATCGACGCGCTCACCACCGCCCGGCAGCAGTTGCTCGATCTCGGCGCGCCGGATGAGGCGATCCACTACCTGCTGCCGAACTCGCAGCGCATCCGCTTCTACGAGAGCGGCACGCTGCTGGACTACTACTGGAAGTGGGTCAAGCGCCTCTGCTTCGACGCCCAGCGCGAAATCTTCGAGACGGCGCTGGACGAGGTAGCGCAGGTGCGGGAACGCTTCCCGCTGATCGGGCAGTACGTCGATGGCCCGCCCTGCGTCATGCGCTCACGGGCCGGCGTGGCCCCGATCTGCCCGGAGGGGGAGCGCTTCTGCGGCATCCCCGTCTGGCGAAATTACCGCTTCGAGGATCTGGAAGCGAAACGGGTGATATGAGCGATTTCCTGACCGTCACGCCCAGCTGGCTCACGGCGCATCCCGGCGCCACCTTCGGGCTGATCGCCTTCTCCGGCGTCCAGAACCCCGCCAGCCACGAGGCGATCAACGCGGCGGCCAGCGCGCTGGAGGAAGACCTGCGGGCGCGCTTCGGCCCGGACGACCGCGACGCCCTGCGCGCGGAGCCACCCCTCCCCGCCTACGCGGCCTACTACAAGCGGTTCGGCCAGCGCTACCACGTCGGGATGCAGTTGGAGTCGGTAGCGCTGAAGGGCAAGCCGATCCCGCGCGTGGCGGCGCTGGTAGAGGCGATGTTCGTCTCGGAGTTGGCCACCCTGCTGCTGACCGGTGGCCACGATCTCGATCAACTCTCCCTGCCGGTGACGCTCGATGCCGGCGCCGGGCAGGCGTTCACCGCGCCGGGTGGCAAGCCGCAGACCGTCAAGGAGGGCGACATGTTCGTCGCCGACGCGGAAGGCCGCGTCCTCTCGGCGGTGATAACCGGGCCGTCGGAGACCGCGCGCATCGCCCCGGAGACCACCGGCGCCCTCTTCTATGCCTACGGCCCGCCGGGCGTATCGGCGGAGGCGATGGGCGCGCACCTCGACGCCATCGCGCGCAACGTGCGCCTGATCATCCCGGGCGCCACGCTGCTGGCGCGCGAGGTCATCGAGGCGCCCTGAGCCGATGCGCATCGCAGTCGCCGGCACGCACGGTGTCGGCAAATCGACGCTGGCGGAGGCGCTGGCGGACGCCCTGCCCGGTCACCGCTTCGTGCCAGAGCCGTACGAGACGCTGACCGAGCGCGGCTACGAGTTCGCGCACCCGCCCACGCTCGATGATTACGTGCTGCAACTGCGGCAATCGCTGACGACGCTGCGCCGCGACGCGCCGGACCGCGTCTTCGAGCGCTGCCCGCTCGATCTCGTCGCCTACATCCTCGCCTGCCCGGACGCCGCCCGCTTCGACCTCGATGCCGCGCGCGGTCCGATCCGCCGCG
>JASGGF010000161.1:0-10458 GCA_047605145.1 Thermomicrobiales bacterium
GCCGAGGGCGAGGGCAGCGGCGGCGGCGCCGCTGCGCTTGCGCACCCCGAGTTTGGCGAGGATTCGGGAGACGTGGAACTCAACGGTGCGGTGGCTGATGAACAGCGTTTCCCCGATCACCCGGTCGGTGTGCCCGGCCATCAGCAGGCGCAGAACCTCCAGTTCCCGCTCCGAAAGGGTCACCTGCTCCTCGGCGGCAGGCTGGGCCACCGCCAGCTCCAGCACCTCGGCGATGGCGCGCTCGGCGGAGAGTGCCCGGCCCGCCGCCCACGCTCGGGCAAAAGCGGCATCGCCCAGCGCGCGCCGGGCTTCGGCGACCGCCATCTCGTGAACGGACCGCTCGCTCGGCATGGCGGCCTCGAGGCCGAGGCGTTCGGCCATCGCGCCAGCAGCGGCCAGACAGCGCAGGGCGCGCTCGCTGCGCAACAGGATGGTGGCGGCCATCGCGGCGCCGACGAGGTCATCCCGCGCGGAGACGGACAGGGTCTCCGCCGGGTCCGGACTGGCGCGCAGCGCCTCCTGATAGCGGGTCAGGGCGGCGGCGTAATCGCCACCCTGCATCGCGAGGAACGCGAGATCCCCCAACGCGCGGCGGATGCCGGGCGCGTAATCGACCGCGCGCAACAGGCCCAGCGCCACGTCGAACAGACGCGCCGCCGCGCTAACATCCCCCAATTCCGCCGCCACCAGCCCGTGGCTGCGGATGTGCTGGGCGGCGAGCACGGTGGCCAGGCGCGGATCGGGGATCGTCTCCGCCACGGCGCGGCCCGCTGCGAAACAGGCGACGCCTCCCTCAGCATCGCCCTCCAGGAACGTTGCAATCCCCAACGCATAGTGGGCCATGCTCCCGGTGATGGCGCGCTGAACCGGGCCAGCCGCCACCGCCGCCGGGGCAGGCGGGGTCGCCACGGCCCACGCGTCGTCCGGCAGACGCTGCCAGAGCGCCAGTCCCTCGGCGCCGCACTGCGCGGTGTGCGGCAGATCGCCACGCAGGAAGGAGATTAGCGCGAGCCAGACCAACGCCCGGGCGCCATCCGCCGTCGCGTGGTCCGGGTTGGCCGCCAGGGCGCGGGACAGCAACGCCCATCCCTCCCGCAGGTGATTCCGCATGTACCAGAAGCGCCCCAGGGCCGCCGCGTGCGCCAGGCAGGAGACAGGGTCTTCGGCCTCCAGCCACCAGGCCAGGGCGGCGCGCATGTTCGCGCGCTCTGGCTCCAGCGCCGCGAACCGCGCTTCGCCGCCGGGGAGCAGATCCGCCAGCCCGTCCGCCTCGGCCAGGGTCCGGAACCAGCGGGCGTGGGCGAGCCGGGCGTCCGTCGCTTCCCCCGCTTCCGCCAGCCGCGCTGCCGCGAACTCGCGCACGGTCGCCAGCAGCGCGTAGCGGGCATCGCCGCTAGCGCCGGGTTCGTAGCGCACCAGGCTCTTGTCCACCAGCGAGCCGAGGAGATCGAGCGTATCCGGCGCCGGAGGAGGCGCGGCGTCACCCCGGGGGGCGTCATGCGCCACCGCCAGCGCGGCTTCGAAGGCGAACCCTTCATCGAAGACGGCGAGCCGCCGGAACAGGGCCTGTTCCGGCGGCGTCAGCAGGTCGTAGCTCCAGGCGATGGTGTTGTGCATGGTCTGCAGCCGGGCCGGCTGGTCCCGGTCCCCGCCCACCAGCAGCGACAACCGCTGATCCAGACGCGTCAGCAAGGTGTGCAACGGCAGGTGACCGGCGCGCGCCGCCGCCAGCTCAATGGCCAGCGGCAGGCCATCCAGCCGCTGGCAGATGGCGGCGGCGACATCCAGATTCGCCTCGCTGGCTTCGAGCGCCGGGTCAACCGCCTGCGCCCGCTCGAAGAAGAGCGTGACCGCCTCCGAGTGCAGGGTGAGCGGCCCGGCGGCGCGGTCGTCCCGGTCCGGGCCGGGGGCGGCGGCGGTCCGCTGCAGCGAGAGCGGCGGCAACGGCAGCACGCGCTCGCCCCGGATGCGCAGCCGCTCCCGGCTGGTCGCCACGGCCTGCACGTGCGGGCAGGCGGCCAGCATCGCGGCGATTTGCGGCGCGGCCTCCGCGACATGCTCGCAGGTATCGAGCAGCAGCAGCAACCGCTGCCCCTGCAGCGCCCGCAGCAGCCGCTCCTCCGCCCCGGCCCCGGTGATGCCCAAGCTGGCGGCGATGGCAGGCAAAACGGCCGCCGGGTCCGCCAGCGGGGCCAGCGACACCCAGACGGCGCCGTCGTCGTACTCACCGGCCAGTTCGGCGGCCAGCTCCTGGGCGAGGCGCGTCTTGCCGATGCCTCCGGGCCCAGTGAGCGTGAGCAGGCGGGTGGCGCCCCGGCGCAGGCTGGAACACGCGGCCGCCAGTTCTTGCTGCCGCCCGATCAGCGGGGTCAGCGAGACAGGCGGCAGGGCGCCCCAGCGATACGGGGACGCCGGAGCGATGGCAGGCGACCGCATATCCATCTCGGCCATTTCTGACGCCATTGCCCAGTCCATCGCCATCTGGAGCCGCGTGCATCGTCGGGAGCACATCGATTCGTTGCTGATATCACAGAGTGCGTTATTGTAGCGTAGCCACCTGTGGCGCACGCGCCGACATGCCCATCGGCCGCCCCCCACAATGTCGTCTCGAACCCGTTCACAGGACCTGCGCGGCACTACCTTCGCGCCGGCAGCCTCAACTCTCCGATGTCCACCACGACCTCCCGCACCCCCGATGTCGTCCCGACCGCAGGAGGGACCGACCACCCCCAACTCCATCACCACGGCGCCCTCGCTCCGCCCCCTACTCCGGCCTGCCTCACCTCCATGTCGTCCCGAGCGCACGAGGGACCGACCACCCCCAACTCGCAGGTCGCGGCGCCAGATCTCCGCGTGCCACCCCGGCGGTGAGGAGCGGAGAGCTGGTCGGGGGTGGCGGAGTTGGGGGTGGGCGATTCCTCGCCTGCGGGCTCGGAATGACATCGGGGTGGGGTAGGTCGCGGTGGAGGGCTGAGAGTCAGGCCGCGACCTTGGGGTCGGGGGTGGTGGCAGGCGAAAGGCCGCGACCCGGCCCGCGCGATGCGTTACGATCCCGGGACGGCGCCGGCGCGGCGCGCCGCGCTTGGCAATCTGGAGCCTGCCACCATGTCCCACACCAGCCCGGTCACCGTCGCAGCGCCATCCGGCTCCCGCGTGGACCCCGCGCTGCTGCGCGAGGCAGCGGAACGCGCGATCACCTACCTCGAAGGACTGGACAGCCGCCCGGTGGTGGCGTCCCCGGCGGCCCGGCAGGGGCTGGCCGCACTGGAGACGCCGTTGCCAGAGGAGCCAGCTGGCCCCGCCGAGGTGCTGCGCTTGCTGGATGCGTTCGGCTCCCCGGCGACGACGGCGACTGCCGGTAGCCGCTACTTCGGGTTCGTGACCGGCGGCTCGCTGCCGGCGGCGCTGGCGGCGACGTGGCTGGCCGCCGCGTGGGACCAGAACGCCGGGCTCTCCGTGATGAGCCCGGTGGCAGCGGCGCTGGAAGAAACGGCGCGCCGCTGGCTGCTGGACGCGCTGGGGCTGCCGGCGGAAAGTGGCGCCGGGTTCGTGACCGGCGGCACGATGGCGAACTTCACGGCGCTGGCGGCGGCACGCCACGCCGTACTGGCGCGGGTTGGCTGGGATGTGGAGGCGGATGGCCTCTTCGGCGCCCCGCCGGTGAGCGTCATCGTCGGCGACGAGGTGCACGTCTCATTATTGAAGGCGCTGGCGTTGCTGGGCTTCGGGCGGGAGCGAGTGATCCGCGTGCCGGTGGATGGGCAGGGCCGCATGCGGCCAGAGGCGCTGCCGGCGGTAGTTGGACCGGCCATCGTTTGCCTGCAGGCGGGGAACGTCAACACGGGCGCCTTCGATCCCGCCGGGCCGGTCTGCGCGTGGGCGCGGGCGAACGGCGCGTGGGTGCATGTCGATGGCGCGTTCGGGCTGTGGGCGGCGGCCTCCCCGGCGCGCGCGGCGCTGGCCGAGGGCGTGGCGGAGGCGGACTCGTGGGCGCTGGATGCCCACAAGTGGCTGAACGTGCCGTACGACAGCGGCGTGGCGGTGGTGCGCGATGCCGGAGCGCTGCGCGGCGCGATGGCCGCCAACGCGGCGTATCTGCAAACGGATGGAACGCGCGAACCGCTGCACTTCACGCCGGAGATGTCGCGGCGGGCGCGCGGCGTCGAGATCTGGGCGGCGCTGCGCTCGCTGGGGCGGCAGGGGCTGGTGGACCTGATCGAGCGGGACTGCCGGCACGCGGCGCGCTTCGCGGAAGGGCTGGCGGTGGCGGGCTACGAGATCCTGAACGAGGTGACGCTGAATCAGGTGCTGGTGCGCTTCGGCGACGACGAGCGAACGCGGCGGGTGATGAGCGCCATTCAGGAGGACGGCGTCTGCTGGTGCGGCGGCACGGTCTGGCAGGGACGCGCCGCCATGCGCATCAGCGTGTCCTCGTGGGCGACGACGGACGACGATGTCGAGCGCAGCCTTGCCGCGATGCTGCGCGTGGCGGCGGAGGTGGCTGGGGCATAGGGCGCCTGCGTTCCGCACCCCGCCGCGAACCCTCCCTACCGATGTCATTCCGAACCGGCACGTATGCAATTGGGCGGCGCCCGGTTCCTCCTTCGTCGAAACGACATGGGTGGGAGCGACGGTTCGCGGTGGGGCGCGGAGAACGGGCGCCGTTTCTCCGCAGTTGCGCGCCCCTACCCGAAGACCTCCGCCACCGTCACCCGGAACTCCGGCAGCACCTCGCCGCCGTCCAGCTCGTCGCCGATGCCGAGCGTGCGCGGCGGTTGCCCCAGTGCGAACACGGTCACGGTCTTGGCCCAGCGGTCCACCAGCCAGACCAGTGGTACGCCGGCCTCCTGATACATCGCCACCTTCGCCGCGATCTCGCGGGGACGGTCGGAGGCGGAGATCACTTCCACCGCGATATCGGGCGGCAGGCGCGGAAAGTGCTCCCGCGCCTCCCCTTGCGGCGCGCGGTCAGCGCGCACGAAGGCGACGTCCGGGATGCGCACCGTTTCGCGATCCGGGAACAGCACGAAGCCGCCATCGGCGCTGTAGAGGCGGCCGAGATTCCGGGGATACACGTGCCGGCCCAGCAGATACCCGATCCACATGCCAAGACTCGATGAACCATCTGCGGAGAACGGCATCGGGACGATTGCTCCATCAATGAGCTCGACGCGGTCATCGCCGTGCATAGCCTCGAATTCGGCGATGCTGATGCGCGTGGCAACCATTGGGGATTCCTCCGCAGTGCTGGCAGTGTGTTGCCGGAGAGGATACCGTAGGCGTCTCGCGTGGAGATGGCCGATGCCCGCAGCCGCTAAACTCCTCTTCAGACGAATCGCGGCGCGCCTGCGCCTCCCGAAGGATCGCATTGTGGCGGACCCGCCCAGCACCCCGGCCCACCAGCTCACCGCAGAGGCCGCGCCCCTGCCTCCCCTGACCCTGAACGCGACCGACAAGATCGACCTCCACCTGCACACCCTCGCCTCCGACGGCGCGTGGACCCCGGCGGCGCTGATCGATCACCTTGCCGCCAACGACTTCAAGGTCGCGGCGGTGGCGGACCACGACACGCAGCGCTCTGTGGCGGAAGCGACGCGGCGCGCGGCGAAGCGCGGCATCCGTATCATCCCGGCGGTGGAGGTGACCACCCGCTGGAGCGGGCGGCAGTGGCACGTGCTGGTGTACGGCATCGCGCCGAACCGCGCCGATGCCGCCGCGCAGCCCTTCCGCTCGCTAATGATGGACCTTGAGGCGCAGGCGCTGACGCTGGCGGAGGACGCCCGGCAGCGCATCGAGGCGCAGGGCAAGCCGCTTGCTTCATTGGAAGAGATCGCGGGGGGACGGCCCCTGCTGCCCTACCACGTGCTCACCTCGGCCATCCGTGAGGGGCATGTGCGCAACCTGACGGAGGCGGCCAAGCTGGTCTCCGCACTGGGCGGCGGCTTCAGCCCGGATGAGCCGCTGGAGCGCGTGGTGGACGCCGCGCATCAGGCTGGGGGCATCACGGTGGTGGCGCACCCCGGCCGCAGCGATTCCGTGGGCGCGCTGCTGCCGGCGGATCTGGACCGCATGCTGGCCGAGATTCCCATCGACGGGCTGGAGGCACACTACCGCTCGCACACCGACGAGCAGGTGGCGCTGTACCGCCAGCTTGCCGCCGAGAAAGGCCTGCTGATCGGGGCGGGGTCGGATTCCCACGCGCCGCATCAGCCCGTCAACCCCCGGCCGTGGCGCGCCATCTGGGCGGCGGACCTGCTGGACCGCCTCGGCGTGACGGTGACGCCACCGGAGGAAGGCCCCATCTGGGAAGCGGGCATGCCGGACCAGCCGCCACCGCCACCACCACCGGCGGAACCGGCCCCAGACGCGGGCGCCGAGGGCAGCGCGACGGCGTGAGGTGGCGGCGCCCCCCGGTGGGGCGCGCCACAGGCCAAATTTCGGCTCGGGGTCGCTACCCGTGCTTCGTCACACGCAGCGGCGTGATGGCAAGGGTGAACCGCTCGCCGGGCGGCGGCGGCGTGACGGTCTGACCGTCGCGCAGGTAGCGCTGCAACAGCGCGGAGCGCAGCGCGTCATCGACGTCCGGCGTAATGGCTCGCACTTCGCCGCGGATCTCCAGATAGCGCGCCGGGTTGCGAGAGTCGAGGAACGAGATGGCGACCCGCGGTTCGCGCCGGATGTTGCGCAGCTTTTGGGTGGTGGCCTCGACGGAAATCAGGACCTGCTCGCCGGTCCACAGGTAGCCAACCGGGTTGACCTGCGGCGCGCCGCCCGGGCCAACGGTGGCCAGATGGCCAAATCCGGGCGCCGTCAGCAAATCGATGTGCGATGCCGGAATGATCGTTTCGGGGACTGTGGCGGTCATCTGTTCTCTCCTGCGTCTGCAACTCCGGGCCGAAGCTGACCGCCGCCGCGCGGATCGACGGATCGCCGCGAACCGGTGTAAAGTGGAACCTTCGTTCCGCTTGTCAAGAGGCTCTCGCCGCTGCCATGTCCCTGCCTCCCACCGATCCCGCTGCCCATGTGCCTCGCCCGGCACGGCCCTTACGCGCCGACGCCGCGCGCAACCGCGCGCGCATCCTTGCCGCTGCTCGAGAGACCTTCGCAGAGGCGGGCTACACGGCGGAAATCGACGCCATCGCCCGCCGCGCCGGGGTCGGCGCCGGCACGATTTATCGCCATTTCCCGGACAAGGATGCGCTCTTCGCCGCTGTCGTAGAGGAAATGTTCGCGCCGATCCGGGCCGCCGCCCGCGAGCTCGCCGCTGCGCCAGCCCACCCCACCGCCTTTTTCGCGCTGTTCGCACTCATGACCCACGAATGCGCCGTTCAGCGTCCGCTGGGGTACGCGCTGATGGCGGGCAACCCGACGGCGCAGGCGCGCCTGATGCAGCCTGTGCATGCATTGTTCGCGGTACTGGGCGACCTGCTGGAGGCGGCGCAGGCAGCCGGCGCGGTGCGCGGCGACCTGACCCGCGAAGATCTGCACGCCCTGATGCGCGGCTGTCAGGCGATGGAGCAGGCCTTGCCGCCGGGCCGGGAACCGGGAGCCTACACCGCACTGGTGCTGGACGGCCTGCGCGCTGCGCCGGCTACTGGCGAGAAAATGCTGGTACCCTGAAACCGAACAGCCGTTCGCGGTGGTTCTGCGTGCCCATAGACGCTCGCCTTTAGCTGCTTGCCTCACAGAAAGAGAGTTGCCCCCATGTCCCTTGAGATCGTGACCTTCCCGGCTGGTCCGGTGGATACGAACGCGTACCTCGTGGCCGACACCGAAACCGGCGATGCGCTGGTGATCGACGCGCCGTACGGCGCAACGGACGCGGTGGTGGCCGCAGCGGCGGAGCGCGGCTGGACCATCGGCCAGATCGTCATCACCCACACCCATTGGGATCACGTGGCGGACGCCAAGGCGCTGGCGGAGGCGACCGGCGCGCCGCTGGCCGCGCACCCGCTCGCCGAAGTTCCGCTGGCGAACCCCACGCCACTGATGGACGAGTTCCCGGTCGAGGTGCCACCAGTGGCCACCAATCAGACGTTGGAAGATGGCGACACGGTGACGCTGGGCGGGCACAGCTTCACGGTGCTGCACCTGCCGGGGCACGACCCGGCGCACATCGCGCTGCTGGACGCCGGGCACGGCGTGCTGCTGAGCGGCGATGTGCTGTTCCCGAACGGCCACGGCCGCACGGACCTGCCGGGCACGGATCAGCAGGTGATGAACCAGAGCCTGCGCCGCCTCGTGGCCGAAGCGCCCGCCGAAACGACGGTGTACCCCGGCCACGGCGCCCCGACCACCATCGCGCGAGAGGCGGGGTGGATCGCGCGCATCCCGGCGGAGTAGCGACCGCCGGAGCAGCCCTCACCCCAACCCCTCTCCCGGTGCGCGGGAGAGGGGCTCCTGACCCTAATGACCGCGCCAGCTTCGGTTCAATGACGCCGAATTGTTACCCAGACGCCACGTACCGGCGCTCCACTCCCGCGCGTGGACGCAGGAAGAGAGCGGTCGTCGTTAGCGCAGCCGATGTGGTGAAAAGGGCGCCGACAAGCGGCGGCATCCGCCTCAGTTGCATACGCCGCCTTGGCATGTGAGGCTCCCGCAGCAGTCGGCACTGGTCGTGCAACCCCGGCCATTGACGACACAGCATGCGCCGTTCTCGCAGTTGAGGCCGTTCAGGCAGTCACAATTCACGCTACATGTCGCGCCGAGTTGCCCGCCACAGCGCGGGTCAGAGACATCGCAGACGAAGCCAGCGTGCTGGATGGTGTAGCACGTGACCATGCCGGTCGTGCCCCCGCAGCATTGGTTGGCGCTGGAGCACGAGGACTGGCGCGCAAGACAGAGGCTGCAGGTTCCTCCTCGGCAATCGCCGACAACGCCGCCGCCGTACGGGCACGGGATGCCCTCCGCCTTGCTCACCAGCGTGCAGACGCCATCGATGCACACATCGGCCCGGCAAACTTCGCCGCCGGTGCAGTCTGCGCTCGTGCAGCAGTTGGTAGCCGGGATGCACCCGCCATTGCACGCCTTCTGCCCGGCGGGGCACGTGGGTTGGGGCGCGACACAGGCCCCGCCGGAGCACGTTTCGCCGGCGGCGCAGGCGCGGCCACAATCCCCGCAGTTGGCGGGATCGGTCTGCACGGCGAGGCACCGCTTGCCGCAGCGCCTCTTTGGCGGCTTGCATTTCTTCTTCTTCTTGCCGCTGGCGGTGGGGGCCAGCGCTGGCAGCGCCAACGCGGCGAGGGCCGGGGCAATGGCCCGGCGGCGGAGCCGCAACGTGAGGCGGTCAAACAGCGCGTGATCCATGATGCCGACCTCCGGTGAGCGCTGATCGTTCCCAACGATCCTAACACGCGAAATAATGCGCGCACTGTTCCGCAATTGACGCGCAGGCCGTCAACGCGCTGACAGCCGCCACGCGCGCGCCGGCGCAAACTCTTGATCAGGGACTGGGCTCCCAGCTCCACCACTCAGGAGGCATGGTCATGATCAATCGACGCAGTTTTGTTGCAGGCGGGGCGGCAGCGGCCGTGGCGCTGGCGGGCGGGGCGGCGGTCGTCGACGCGAGGTTCAAGACAGTCACGCGGACCTTCTCGAACACCACCTCGATCACGCTGCCGGGGGATGGCATCGCCACACCTTACCCATCCACGATTTCGGTGAGCGGGCTCAAGAAGGGGAAGATCCAGAAGGTGCGGGTTTCCCTCAACGGCTTCAACTACAACGTGCCGGATGACATCGACATCCTGCTCTCGGCCTCGCAACTGCCGGGCGTGAACACGATCCTGATGAGCGATGTCGGCTCCGCCATCGCTGCCGCCAATGTCAATCTGGTGCTGGACGACGCGGCGGCCTCGCCGCTGCCCGATCTCGGCCCGCTGGTGAGCGGCACGTACAAGCCGGCGGACTACAACGGCTCGCCGGACGACTGGCCCAGCCCGGCGCCTACGCCAACCGGCAACACGCTGCTGAGCGTGTTCAACGGCGCGAACCCGAACGGCGACTGGCAACTGTGGGTCAATGACTGGATGGGCAACGGCCCCGGCAATATCGCCGGCGGCTGGAGCATCGAAATCACCGCGCAGGTGAAGGTGAAGAAGAAGAAGCACAAGAAGCGCAAGCATTAGTCGCCCGGTGCCGGGCCCTGATCCCCGGCTCCAGTGATGCGCGCGGCGGCCTCCGACAACGGGGGCCGCCGTGCTGACGTTCGTGTGTCTACGCTACACAGCGCGGTGGGAAACCCGGGGATCAGATGCCCGGTGGTGCTCCGGCTCGCTACAGTCACGCTACGATTCCATATTGGACACATTTCACCATGTCACGACGCAGCATGTGCGTGGGCTGCCGCCGAGCCAGGAGTAGAGTGCGAGTGGATGTCTGCACGTTCGAAGCCGTACGCCAGAAGCTGAGCGGCCACCCGGCCCGCCGCGCCCTGCTGCGCGCGCTGGGTGGCGTAGC
>JASGGF010000162.1:0-10426 GCA_047605145.1 Thermomicrobiales bacterium
CCGGGGCCGAAAGCCCCTCTCCCGCGCATCGGGAGAGGGGTTGGGGTGAGGGCTCCCCGCAGGGCGTCCCCCCGCAGCCCAGCCCTCTACCCCACCCCCGGCTCCACGCCCTTCTGCCCCTTCACCCGCTTCGCCCGCCCCCACAGCCCGCCCAGCCCAATCTCCCGCCCGCCGGTCAGCCCGGCCGGACGTTTGATCAGGATGATGATCATCGCGATGGCAATGACAATCTCGGCGAACCCGCGCAGTTCCAGCGGGATAATCGCGCCGATCACCGTGCCGTCGCTCCGCTGCTGGTTCAGCCACCCTTCGAGGCGGCGCAGCCACTCCGAGCTGAGGGAGACCAGCACCGCGCCGATCACCGCGCCCGAAACGCTGCCGGAGCCACCGATAATCAGCATCGCCACGATGATGAAGGTCTCGCTGATGTAGAAGGCCTGCGGCGAGAACGTGGTGATGAAGTGCGCCCACAGCGCGCCCGCCGCCCCGGTGATGAAGATGCTGGCCACCCACGCCACCCAGCGCACCCACGCAATGTGGATGCCGATGCTGGCCGCCGCGTCCTCGTCGTCCCGCGCGGCGCGCAGGCGCAGGCCCACCGGCGATTCGCGGAAGAGCAGCCCCACGATCACCACCAGCACCGCCGCGCCCAGCGCGATCCAGATGGTCGTCAGGTCGGGAATGCCGAACACCGTCCGGCTGCCGCGTGTCATCGGCTCCCACTGCAGCGCGATGGTGTGCACCACGATCAGCAGCGCGAACGTCGCGATAGTGAAGGACGCCCCGCGCAAGCGCACCAGCGCCACACCCAGCAGCGCCGCCACGACCGCCGCCACGCCCCCCGCCAGCAGCACCGCCGGCAGGAAATCGGTGTGCCAGCCGTGCATGATCCACGTCTCGGGCATGTCCGGCAGGGTGCGGCTCTTCTCCTGCGGGGTCAGCGTGAACCACAGCGAGGAGTACGCGCCCACCGCCATGAAGGCGACGTGCCCGAAGGAGCTGAGGCCGGAGTTGCCCATGAACATCTGCAGCGCCACCGTCAGCGCCACGTTGATCAGCATCACGGTCACCACGCGCACCAGCACGCGGTCGCCGAAGCCATCCGTCAACAGGGTGATGACGATCAGCAGCGCGGAGAGGATCGCCGAGGTGACGGCGATCTGCGCCAGCGGCGAACGCCGCGCGGAACCGCTGCTGCTCATCGTCGCTCCCGGGAGTAGACCGGCGGGATCAACCCTTCCGGCCGGATCAACAGAATGATGATCACGATGCCGAACAGCACCGCGTTGCGGTAGTCCAGCATCGCCTGCGGCAGCCACGTTTGCAGGCCCACCCACATGAAGCCGAGCAGGTAGCCGCCGAGCACCGCCCCCTTCAGGTTCTCCATGCCGCCCACTACCGCCGCGATGAACGCGATCAGCACCGGCTGCAGGCCCACCGAGGGCTCCACCAGCGAGGAGCGCCCCACCCAGAAGATGGCGACGATCCCGGCCAGTAGCCCGCTGATGGCGAACGCCACCGAGATCAGCAGGTTCGCGCGCACGCCGAGCAGGCGGGTCATAGTGAAGTCGTCCGCCGCCGCCCGCAGCGCGATGCCAATCGTCGTGCGCCGCACCAGCACCGTCAGCACCACCAGCGCCAGCACACTGACGATGATGCTGGCCAGATCAACGATGCGCAGCCGCAACCCCCCGAGGGTGATGCTCTCCACGAAGAAGGCGGGCAGGCGCACCGCCTGCGGCCGGGGCGAGATCGCCAGCAGGGTCACGTTCTGTAACAGCGTGCTGACCGCGAAGGAGGTGATGAGCATGGTGTTGGCGGAGCCGAAGCGCACCGGCCGGAACGCCACCCGCTCCATGATCACCGCCGCGATGATCGCGGAGACGATGCTGAGCAGCGCCACCAGCGGCCACGCCAGTTCCGTGTTGCCGAAGAGCAGCAGGCCGTAGCCCGCCACCATCACCAGCTCGCCGTACGCGAAGTTGATCAGCCGCAGGATGCCGTAGACCACCACGAGGCCCAAGGTCATCAGCGCGTACAACCCGCCCAGCGAGAAGGAGGAAATCAGGTACTGGATGAGGCTATCCACCGCTGGCCATCCCCACGCCGGCCGCTGGCCGCCCACCCCCGAGGTAGGCGGCTTCCAGATCGGCGTGCTGCCGGATTTCGTCCGGCGTGCCGACAAACTCCACCCGCCCGGTGTTCACGAGGTAGGCGCGATCCACGATGTTCAGGGTCATGCGCACGTTCTGCTCGATCAGCAGGATCGTCACCCCCATCCCGCGCAACTCGGCGATCAGCCCGAACACCTCCCCCACCAGCTTCGGCGAGAGCCCCAGCGAGGGCTCGTCCATCAGCACCAGTTTGGGCCGCGACATCAGGCCGCGCGCCACCGCCAGCATCTGCTGCTGCCCACCGGAAAGCGTGCCCGCCGGCTTGTGGAAGCGCTCCCCGAGGATCGGGAAGAACTCGCGCCAGCGCTCCATGTCCGCCGCGATGCCCTCGCGGTCCTTGCGGATCGCCGCGCCCAGCCGCAGATTTTCCTCGATGGTCAGCGCCGGGAAGATGCGCCGCCCCTCCATCACCGGGGCAATGCCGCGCCGCACCACGTTCTCCGGGGTCATGCCGATCAGGCTCTGCCCCTCGTAGGTGATCGTGCCGCGCTCGGGCCGCACGATCTGCATGATCGCCTTCATCGTGGTGCTCTTGCCGGCGCCGTTGACGCCGATTAGCCCCACAATCTCCCCCTCGTTGACCGTCAGCGACATCCCCCGCAGCGCCACGATGGCGCCGTAGCGGACGTGCAGGTCGTTGACCTCAAGCAGCGCCATGCAACGCCACCTCCGCGCCAAGGTACGCCTCGATCACCGCCGGTTCGCGGCGGATCTCCTCCGGCGTCCCCTCGGCGATCGTCTGCCCGTAGTTGAGGACGTGAATGCGGTCGCACAGGCTCATGATCAGCCGCATGTCGTGATCCACGATCAGGATGCCGCAGCCGCGCGTCTGCCGGATGCGCTGCAAGGTCGGCAGCAGCACCTCGATCTCGGCGTCGTTCAACCCGGCGCCCGGCTCGTCCAGCAGCAGGAAGCGCGGCTGGGTCGCCAGCGCGCGGGCGATCTCCACCCGCCGCTCCTCGCCCTGCGGCAGGATGTTGGCGGGCAGCCCGGCTAGATGCGCGATGCCAACCAGCTCCAGCGCCTCCGCCGCCCGCCGCTGCGCCTCCACCCGCCCGATCTTGTGGGCGCTCATCGCGGCCACCTCGACGTTCTCGGCGACGCTGAAATCCTTGAACAACTTCACCACCTGAAAGGTGCGCGCCAGCCCGGCCCGCGCGATGCGGTAGGGCGGCCAGCCGGCCATCTCCTGCCCCAGCGCGGTCACTTGCCCGCTGGTGATGTTCAGCAGCCCGGTGATCAGGTTGATGGTGGTGGTCTTGCCGGAGCCGTTGGGGCCGATCAGCCCCAGAATCTCCCCTTCGCGCAAGGTCAGCGTGACGCCATCGACGGCGCGCAGGCCACCGAAATCCTTGGTGAGCCCGTGCACCGCGAGGGTGTTGGCGCCCGTCGCGACGGCCGGTGTTGCGGCAGTCATGGCAATCTGATCACTTTCCGCCCGGCACAGGCATTCCCCATGTCATCTCCCACCCCGTCACCCCGGCGCCCCCAACAACGATGTCATTCCGAGCCCGCAGGCGAGGAATCGCGCACCCCTACCTGCGCCACCCCCAACCAGCTCCCCGACGTCCACCACGCCATCCCGGTGCAGGAGGGACCACGCCGGGGCGCCGCGTGGCCCCCAGAACCGCCGCGTTGGCGCCCAGACACGCAACGACGGAGCAGGAGCATCCTCCCACTCCGTCGCGCATCCCGCAATTGCCTTACGCCTCGGGCGTCCACTCCGGCATCAGGCGCTCCACGAAGGTTGCCTTGCCATCCTTGACTTCGAGGATGAACGCTTCCTTCTGTGGCGCGTGGCCGCCAGCGGCGTCCGCCCACTTCAGGTGGCCGCTGAGCATGTCGTAGTCGCCCTCTTCCAGCGCCTTCGCCAGCGCCGGGCCGTCGGTCGTGCCGGCGCGGGTAATGGCGTCGGCCAGCACGTACATCACGTCCCAGCCGAGGATGGAGAAGACCGTCTCCGGCGGGCCGCCGTACTTGGCGGTGTACAGCTTCAGGTACTCGTCCATGGCCGGGCCGGATTCCGTCCCGAGGAAGCCGTGGGTGGAGATGAAGATGTTGTTGCCCAGATCCGGGCCCACCGCCGGGTAGAAGTCCGCCGTGTCCATGGCGTCGCCGCCCATCAGCGGCATTTCCAGCCCGGCGGCGCGCAGCTCGCGCACCATCATGGCGTAGTCCGGCATGTTGGTGGAGAGGAAGATCATGTCCGGCGGGGTCGCCAGTTCCTTCAGGCGCTGCACCTGCGCGTTGAGTTGCATGTCGCCCATCACGTAGGTGTCGTCGCTGACGATCGTGCCCCCGAGGTGCTCGAACGTCTCCTTGAAGTAGTTGCCGAGCGACTGCGTGTACTCCGTGGAGCTGTCCACAATCATCGCGGCGTTCTTCCAGCCCTTTTCGATGGCGAACTGGGCCGCCGCCGCCGACATGGTCTGGTTCCACATCGAGAGGGTGAACTGCAGATCACCCAGCGCGTCCGAGCCGAACAGCGGCGACGACGCCCCCGGCGAGATGCCGACCACGCCGGCGTCCTGCGCCGCCTGCGAGGCCGGCGCGCCGTAGTCGAAGTCGTTCGGCGCGATGATGACATCGGCGCCCTTGTCAATCAGCTCGATCGCCACGTTGCCGACCGTCGCCGGGTCAGTCTTGCCATCCCCGACCACCAGCTCCAGCGGGCGGCCCAGCACCCCGCCAGCGGCGTTGATCTGCTCAATGGCCAGTTCCATGGACGCCAGCGAGGGCAGGTCATACGCCGCCATCCAGCCGGACTGGTGAATGGCCGCGCCAATCACGATGGGGTCGCCCGATGGCGCGGCGGCCACCGGCGTGCCATCCTGCGCCGCCACCAGCGTGCGGAACCCGGTCATCCCGGCCCCGATAACGGCCAAACCTCCACCGAGGAACGTGCGCCTCTGCATGTGTCGCGAGTCCTTTCTGTACGCGTTCCCTGCGAACGGGCTCCCGAACGCACGCCGGTCTCCGGCGCACTCAGCCACACCGCGCGCCAGCGCGCAGTACGGCGGAAGCCCCACCGAATTGCGCGGATTGCTGCGTCGTTGCCTGAGCACCGATCCTAGCGGGCGCCGTCCGGGGGTGTCAATGGCGGATGCGCACAGCCAGTTGCGCCGTCATCGTGACGCACGCTGCCTGCCCGCCCTCGTTGTCATCCTGAGGCACGAAGGATCCCGTCCATCCTGCCGGCGCGGCCTACGGAACTCCCACGAACAGGTCGGCCACCGCCATCCGCAACCCCGGCGCCACCCGCGAGGTCACGACGCCCGCCGCCGCTGGCGCAACCTCGGCGTGGCCCTCCCCCTCCAGCGCCAGCACCGTCACGCGCTGCGCCTCGGGATCGATCTGCCAGTACTCCCCCACCCCAAAGCGCGCGTACAGGTTACGCTTCAGCACGAGGTCATTGCGCCGGTTCCCCGGCGACAGGATTTCGACAATGAGATCGGGCGCGCCGTAGATGTAGTTCTCGCGCACGATATGCTGCCGCGCCGCCGCCACGAAGCAGACATCCGGAATAACCAGATTCGTGGTGCTGAGGTACACACCCTGCCCGGTGACGAACACCTCGCCCAGATCATGGGTGGTCACATGCTCGTCGAGGCGCAGCATCACGCGCTTTGCGACCCGCTGACGCCGCGTCACGGACGCAGGCGCCACAATCATCTCCCCATCGATCAACTCGCGCCGTTCGCCATTGTCACGGTCGGGCAGCGACTCGAACTCCGCAACCGTCAGAAACGCCCGCGGCAGCGCCATCGCCTAGCTCTCCTCCCCGTCCACGTCATCTCCCGGAGCCAATCCGACGTCCTCGAACACCGCATCAAGCGTAAGCCGCAACCCCGGCAGCACCCGCGAGGTCACCACACCCGTCTCCATCGGCGCCACCTCCGCGTATCCCTCGCCCGCCAGCGCCAGCACGGTAACTGAAAGCGCCACTGGATCGACCACCCAGTACTCGCGCACCCCAAAGCGCGCATACAGGTTGCGCTTCACGAGCAGGTCGTTGCGGCGCGTCCCCGGCGACAGCACCTCCAGCACTAGATCCGGCGCCACCTCGAGATTCGCCGTCTCCAGCTGATGCGCCTGCGCTCCAGCGATGAACACCCCGTCGGGGATCACGTAGTTCCGGTCATCGAGCGTCACGCCCGGCGCCGTCACCACCACCCCCAGCCGTTTCGCCCGGACATACGTTTGAAGCGCGAATATCAGGTTGTCGCTGATGAGTTGATGCCGCAGCACCGGCGCCGGATTCACGACATACACCCCATCGAAGAGTTCATCGCGCTCCCCGCGCCCGCGATCCGGCATCGCCAGCACATCGGCCACGGTCAGCAAGGCTTTCGGCAGCGCCATCGCCTACCCCTCTTCCCCGCCTGCGCCGGGCTGCTCCACCGCGCCGACATCCTCGAAGACCTCGGCCACTGTCAGCCGCAGCCCCGGCAGCACCCGCGAGGTCACCACACCGGTCTCCACAGGGGCAACGCCGGCATACCGCCCGCCTTCCAGCGCCAGCACCGTCACCGCCCTCGCCTCTGCATCGACGATCCAGTATTCGCGCACACCGATCCGGGCGTACACCGCACGCTTGGTCAGCAGGTCATACGATCGCGTGCTGGGCGACAGAATCTCCACCACCAGATCAGGCGCCGCCTCGATGTTTTCCGCCCCAATGATCCCCAGCCGCTCTTGCGAGATAAACACCACATCCGGAATGAGAAACACTCGCTCGCCGATCTGAACCCCGGAGTTATCGCGCACCCGCCCCAGGCGATTCGCCCGCACATGGGCGGTCAACAGAAACTCAAGATTGTTGCTGATCGACTGATGATCCGAACCCGGAGCAGCATTCACCTCGAGCACTCCATCAATCAGTTCGTACCGCTCGCCCCGCTCGCTCGCAGGCAAGGCGGACAGATCGGCGACGGTGAACAGGGCTTTCGGCAGCGCCATGAGATGCGTGTCCTTTCAGGATTCCGCTACTGCGGCCCGTCGCCGAGATCGCGGAACAACGCCGGCAGCGACAGGCGCAGCGCCGGCAGCACCTGCGAGCGGATGATGCCCGGCTCCGGCTGCGGCAGGGCGTGATACACGCCGTCCGCAAGCGCCAGCACATCGATCGTCAGCGCGTCCGGGTCGATGATCCAGTATTCCCGCACGCCAAGCTGCGCGTACTGTGCGCGCTTGGTCAACAAGTCGTGACGGCGCGTTTTCGGCGAGAGAATCTCGATCGCCAAATCCGGCGCCCCCTCGATCCCCGCCTCGTCGATGATGTCGCCACGCTCCCGGGAAACAAACACGACATCCGGGATCAGATACGTCCGGCTACTGATGGCAACGCCGGGCCCACTGTTCACCCAGCCCAGCCCTTCGCTATCCACATGCATCGTTAGCCACGCCGCCAGTCTGGTGCTGATCATCTGATGCCGCCACACCGGAGGAGGGCTCACGACCAGTTCTCCATCAATCAGCTCGTACCGCTCGCCCCGCTCGCTCTCGGGCATCGCGTAGAGATCCGCCAGCGTGTGTCGTTGCTTTGGCAGCGCCACGGCCTACGCCTCCTCCCCGGAATCCGGGGCCACATCCGCATCCATATCCGCGAACAGCTCCGCCAGCGTCAGCCGCAGCTCCGGCAGCACCCGCGAGGTCACCATCCCGGGCGTAGGCTGCGCGACCTCGGCGTACTCGCCGTCCTCCAACGCCAGCACCGTCACCGCCTGCGCCACCGGGTCGATCTGCCAGTACTCCGCCACCCCGATCTGCGCGTACAGCGCGCGCTTGGTCAGCACATCGCGCCGGCGCGTGCTGGGCGAGAAGATCTCGCAGGCCAGATCGGGCGCGCCAATGAGATGCTCCGCGCGAATCACCGCGCGCCGCTCCCGGGAGACGTACAAGAGGTCCGGAATGGCGTAGTTCCACTCGTTCACCATGACCGCAAAGTTCTCTCGCACCCACCCCAGCCGCCGGGAGTAGACATGCGAGTCGATGGCGCGATTCAGATTCTGATTGACGGTCTGATGTCCCCATGAGGGCGTGGGAGTCAAGCAGATCACTCCATCGATCAACTCTTGCCGCTCGCCCGGCTCGTTCTCCGGCAGCGCGAAGAGGTCCGCAACGGTGAACTGTCGTGGCAGCGCCATCTACTCCATCCCCTCGCCCGGAGTCCCCCGGTCGGCGTACGCCACGACATCCTCGAACAGTTCCGCCAGCGTCAGCCGCAGCTCCGGCAGCACCCGCGACGGGATCACGCCCGGCTCCATTTCCGCCAGTTCGGTGAAGCCCTGCGGGCCCTTCCCCAGCACCACGACCGTTTGCGCGTCCGGGTCGATGATCCAGTACTCGCGCACCCCGATACGCTCATAGAGACGACGTTTGGTCAGCAAATCCCGGTGGCGCGTTCGTGGTGACAGGATCTCGCACGCGAGATCGGGGATTGCCTCCTCAACATCATCACCGGCCTCCTGCCGGCGGGCCCACGTCAGGAACATGGCGTCAGGGATCACGTAGGTTCCCTCGCCAACACGCACCGCACTGTTGAAACGCACCACCCCGAGCCTCTGCGCACGCACATGTGCCTCAAGGGAGAAATTTAGGTTGCCATTGATGGCCTGATGCCAGTCTGTCGGGGCCGGAGTCATGTACAGATCTCCGTCAATGAGTTCATACCGTTCACCCCGCTCACTCGCGGGCATCGCAATTAACTCGGCGACCGTGAATTGCCGTGGCAGCGCCATAGTGATGACCTCGCTCTACTACCCCCGCGCCCGGCTGCTGCGCTCACCCTCGACGCCCGCCAGCTTTAGCGCGGCGCGCAGCAGCACATTCGCGCCCGCCTCCAGATCCTCCGGGGTGGAGTGCTCCTGCTCGCAGTGGCTCAGGCCGTTGACGGACCGCGCGAAGATCATGGCGCTGGGGGCCATCTCCTGCGCGTACTTGGCGTCGTGCCCCGCGCCAGACCAAAGCCGCTGCGCCGGGATGTTCATCTCCCCGGCGGCTTCCGCCACGGCGGCCACCACCTCATTGGCAAACGGCGTCGGTTCGCTCGTCCAGAAGCGGTTGACCGTAATCGTCGTGTTCGATTGCTGCGCAATCTCTCCCGCCAGCCGCTGCAGGCTCCCCAACAGCGTGTCCAGCGTGGCGTGCTGCGGGTGGCGGAAATCGACGCTGATCGTCACCTTGCCGGGGATGGTGTTGATCACGTTAGGTTCCGCCGCGATCCGCCCCACCGTCCCCACCGCGCCATCAACGGTCCGCGCGATCTCATCGACCCCCGCGATCAGCCGCGCCGCCGCCACCAGCGCGTCCCGCCGCAGCGGCATCGGCGAGGGGCCGGCGTGGTCGGCGTGCCCCTCCACCACCACCTCACTCCACGTGATGCCCACGATCCCCTCGACGATCCCCACCGGGATGCCGGCGTCTTCCAGCACGGGCCCCTGCTCGATGTGCAGCTCCAGATAGGCGTCGATGGGGCCGGGGCGGGCCGCGCGCTCCCCCCGGTAGCCAATGCGGTCGAGCTCATCCCCGAAGCGCACACCGTCGCGGTCGGTGCGGCCGTAGACGTAGTCCGGCGCGAAACGGCCTGCCACCGCCCCGGAGGCCAGCATCGCCGGCTCGAACCGCACCCCCTCTTCATTGGTCCAGTTCACCAGCTCCAGTGGCTTCGTCGTGGTCACGCCGTGGTCGTTCAGTGTGCGCATCACCTCCAGCGCCGCCAGCACGCCGTAGGCGCCGTCGTAACGCCCGCCCTGCCGCACCGAGTCGATGTGCGAGGCCATCACCACCGCGCCGCCCGCGTGCGACCCAGCGCGGCGGCCAGTCATGTTGCCGAAATCATCGATGCGCACCTGCAGCGCGGCCTCGTCCATCCAGCGCCGCAGCAGTTCGCGCGCGCTGCGGTCTTCATCCGAAAGCGCCAGCCGCGTCACGCCACCGCCCGGCGTGGCCCCAATTTGGGCGAGTTGGCGCAGGCTCTCGTGCAGGCGGTGGGCATTGACGCGCATGGCGGGCTCCTGTGTGAAATCGTGTCTCGAACGTGTCGATAGCGCTTGGTGCGAATTGTCGTCGGAGCGGTCGAAACGCCGGAGGGCCCTCACCCCAACCCCTCTCCCGAAGTACTTGCGCGGGAGAGGGGCTTTTGCCTCGGTCAGTGGCGCCAGATGCGGCGTGGCTCTGCCGGAAACCTGCGCCGCCATCGCGAATCGGCTCCCCTCTCCCGCGCATCGGGAGAGGGGTTGGGGGTGAGGGCT
>JASGGF010000163.1:0-10386 GCA_047605145.1 Thermomicrobiales bacterium
CTCCTCCGCGCGCTTCTGGCCGAACGCGATCTGCGGCAGGATGTACTTCGGGTCCATTAGGCTGTCGATGCTCGTCGTGCCGGGCTCCAGCCCGGCCACGACCAGCATCGTCTGCGTGCCGCCTGCCTCCAGATCGGCGATCTCCTGCGTCAGGGTGTTGGCCAGCCCGGAGATGCGCAACCCCTCAGAGACCGCCTCCGGCCCGCCATCGGAGAGCGAGAAGACCAGCGCCCGCTTCGCGCCCGCCACCACGTCGCAGTGCGTGCTGGTCTGGCAGAGCCCGCCATCCATGCACAGCCGGTCGCCCAGCCACGTTGACCCGGTCATCCCCGGGATCGAGGAGCTGGCGGCGCAGGCCACATTGACCGGGATGCCACTCTCCCGCGAGACAATCAGCCGCTCGCCGGTGTAGCAATCGACGGCGGTCGTGTGCAGCGCCGGCGACGGCCAATCCGTGAAGCCCAGCAGGTCACCTACGGCATTCTCGTAATCGAACGGCCCGGCCGGGTTCCGCGAGGCCATGGCCGCCCGGCCAATCGCCTGAATGGTGGCCGGGGCGGCCCCCGTGGCGTTGATGGCGATCTCATGGGCGCGGATCTGGCTGGCGTTCTGCGGGATATTCGGGATCAGCTTCCCGAACAGGAAGGGGAAGCTACCGAGCGCATCCAGCTCCTGCGCCATCGCCGCCAGCGTCCCACCGGCCAGCATCGTGCCACCCAGTGAACCCGCCGAGGTGCCCACGATGATGTCGGCCTGACTCAGGTCCACCCCGTTCTTCAGCAATGAACTGAAGTAGCCCACGTAGAACGACAGCAGAAAGATGCCGCCGCCGCCCAGCACCAGCGCGCGCTCCTTGCCGGTCCCGAGCGGTGGCGTGTAGGGGATGGGGTGCGCCAATCCATCATCGAAGGTGGCGTCTGCAGCGGCCGTGGGCGTCGCCGCCTGCCGCGCCGAGGTCACGCCCCGCCCGGCGCCTGCCGCCAGCGCGCCGCCCGCCAACGCCGTCAGAACACGTCGCCGCCGCATGCTATGCTCCTTCGCGCGTACGCGCCAGATCGGACGCTAGGCCCAGAGCGCCTTGACCTTGTCCAGATCTTCCTCTGCGCGCTTCTGGCCGAACGCGATCTGCGGCAGGATGTACTTCGGGTCCATGATGCTGTCGATCTTTGTGCTGCCCGGCTCCAGCCCGGCCACCACCAGCATCGTCTGCGTCCCGCCCGCCTCCAGATCCTTGATCTCCTGCTGCAGCGTGTTGGTCATGCCAGAGGTTCGCAGGCCCTGCTCCACCGCTTCCGGCCCGCCATCGGACAGCGAGAAGACCAGCGCCCGCTTGGCCCCCGCCACCACGTCGCAGTGGGTGCTGGTCTGGCACATGCCGCCATCCATGCACAGCCGGTCCTTCAGCCACGTCGGCCCGGTCGTGCCCGGTAGCGAGGAGCTGGCCCCGCAGGCGACATTCACCGGAATGCCGTCTTCGTGTGACACGATGATCCGGTCGCCGGTGTAGCAATCGTTCGCGGTGGTGTACAGCGCCGGGGACGGCCAGTCCGTGAAGCCCAGCAGGTCACCAACGGAATTTTCGTAATCGAACGGGCCGGCCGGGTTGCGCGCGGCCATGGCGGCGCGGCCGATCTTCTGGATCGTCTCCGGGCTCGCGTCCTTCGCGCCAATTGTGATTTCGTGGGCGCGGATCTGGCTGGCGTTGGCCGGGATGTTCGGGATCAACTTGCCGAACAGGAAGGGGAAGCTGCCCAGCGCGTCCAGCTCCTGCGCCATCGCCGCCAGCGTGCCGCCCGCCAGCATCGCCCCGCCCAGTGAACCCGCCGAGGTGCCGACAATGATGTCGGCCTTGCTCAGGTCCACGCCGTTCTTCAGCAGCGTCTCGAAATAGCCGACATAGAAGGAGAGCAGGTAGATGCCGCCGCCGCCCAGCACCAGCGCGCGCTCCTTGCCGGTTCCCAGCGGCGGCGTGTAGGGGATGGGATGCGCCAGCCCGTCGTCGAAGGTCGCGTCCGAAACTGCAGTGGCTTCCGGCGTGGCCGCCTGCCGCGCCGAGGTCATGCCCCG
The DNA here is from genome assembly GCA_047605145.1 of Thermomicrobiales bacterium. Taxonomy (GTDB): domain Bacteria; phylum Chloroflexota; class Chloroflexia; order Thermomicrobiales; family UBA6265; genus JACCXM01. Next base: position 2,068 of record JASGGF010000163.1, read on the forward strand.
GCTGGCTCCCGCCGCCAACGCGCCGCCCGCCAACGCCGTCAGGACACTTCGCCGCCGCATTGCTCGCTCCTTTTCGCGCTCTCGCACCTTGATAAGGTTCGTGTCAGGAGCAAGTGTAGCGAATATGACGCCTACGTGATCTGCGCCAGATCGTTGGCGACAGCGGCTGCTGTCGCCATCCGTCAGAAGATCATCTTCAGCCCGGCCAGCAGCAGCAGAATCACCAGCCAGATTCCGCTGATCAGGATGATCAACCGGGAGACCGGAGGCATGCGCGTCATCCCGTCAGGCGTGTACCGGGATCGTCAGCCCCACGCTGCAGTGGAAGAAGCGGTCTCCGAACGCCTGCGCCAGCCTGCCCGCCACGCGCGGCCCGGTGCAGTGCGCCGCCCCCAGCCGCCCGATGTCAAAATCTCGCAGCGCCGCGATGGTGGCCTCCGCCTGCGCCTCCTCCACCAGCCCGAGGTGCGTGCCGCCCATCACCGTGTGGAAGCGGGCGGTTCCCGTTTGCTCCGCGATGTACGTGAGGATGTTGATCAGCCCGGCGTGCGAGCACCCCAGCACCACGAACAGGCCGTCCGGGGTGTCGATCACCACCGTCTGGTCGTCGCGGATCGGGTCCACTATCACATTGCCGGCGTCGTCGTAGTGCTTCAGCGTCTGGTCCCCCGGCTCGAAGCCCGTCCGGCGCGGCACCTCGCCGGTGAGCGCCACGCCCGGCGCGATCTCGCGCCACGCCGGCGAGAGGTCGAAGCGCGCTCCGGCCGTCTCCAGCGCGCCGCGCGTCAGGGGCAGCGCGCTGTAACTGCGCGTGCCCTTGCGTTCGTAAAAACTCTGCTTAAACAGGTCCGGGTGCCCGTAGACCGGGACCTCCGCCGCGCCGGACCCCCGGCGGATGATCTGCACCGCCTCCAACAGGCCGCCGGTGTGATCGTTGTGGTGGTGGCTGAGCAGAATCCCCCGCGCCTGATGCAGCGGCACGTTGAAGAGCAGCGCGTTGTTCAGCAGGGTGCGCCCGGAGCCGGTGTCGAACAGGAACGGCCCCGCCGGGGTCTCCAGCCACGCCGACCACCCGTGCTCAGCCAGCGCGCCGTCGATGCCGAACACGGTGTTCTCGCACAGAATCGTTGCCGAAACGCTCACCCGCGCTCCCTTCGTGCCGTATTGCGAACGTGGTTTCGCTTGCCCCGAAAAGCCCTCACCCCAACGCCTCTCCCGATGCGCGGGAGAGGGGCTTCTGACCCGGAGGATCGCGCCACGTCTGGCGTGGTGACGCCGAAAATCCGCTTCGCCATCACGAATCGGCTCCCCTCTCCCGCGCATCGGGAGAGGGGCTGGGGGTGAGGGCTTTCCGGCGTATCGGACGCGGTCTCTCGACAGCGCTCGAGACACGAGGAAGTGCCAAAACCGGTCAGGGCATTTGCAACGCGCTGTGGACCGGCGGGCGCCCGCCGCCTCAGGCCGCGCCCGCCAGCGCCGGCTCGGCGCTGCGCACGTGCTGCACATTGCCCCGGATCTCCTGCGGGTTCAGCAGCAGGTTCAAGATGGGGCAGGCGCGCTCCACCGCCTCATGCAGCGCGGCGGTCTCCTCGCTGCTCGCGGGCGATTCCAGTCGCACGTCGTAGGCGATGTTGTGCGGGTAGACCGGCACGTGCTCGAACCCCGGCTTGCCACCGCGCGGGTCAATCTGCCCGGTGATCTCCACGCTGAGGCTGTCCAGCGGCACGCCCAGATCCGCCGCCTGAATCAGGAACACGTGGGTCAGGCAACTGCCCAGCACCCCGAGCTGCAGCTCCGGCGAACTCGGCCCCAGATCGTAGCCCGCAAAGTCCGGCCCGCTGTCGCTCACCACCTGATGGTCGCGAATGCGGATGCGGCGGATGCCGCTGCGCCCCTCGGCGCTGACGCGGGCGGAAATCTGATGCGGCTGGGGCGGCTCCTGCCGGGCGCGCTCCCGCCGTACCTCGATGGCGGCGCGCTTTTGCTCCAGATAGGCGCGGAGGGTGGTCATGGCTGGTCCTTTGGCTGTTGCTCAGGCCGGGCCATTGCTGGCGCGTCGCCGGGAACGGTCTGGCCTGCGAAGGGATGGCGGCGCGCTGGTCGCCGCTCGTACGAGAGCGCCAATCTAGGATAACTGTATATGTCTGTCAAGATAGTGGTAATAGCGATCTCACCGGTCTATGCTGGGGTAAAGCGCGCTAGTTCTACGATGAGCGCGCAGCCTGCGTGGGGCATCTGCGCTGGTATCCGGAGGTCAGGGGTTGACACGCGGTACGAGCGGGCGTAATGTTTGTTTGTCCATAAAGTTAGTGGTGAATGCACCCGCTGAGCGGTAGGCAGTGGGTAACAGGAGGTACAGGCCATGACGATCTCGCAGCTGGACGGCTTCCGGGCCGCCGCTCCCGCCCGGGAGCACGGTGGACTGGGCGGTCAGGCGACGGGTGTCGTGCCCCACGTCTCCCGCATAGCGCCGCCCTTCCGCCCCATCCTCGAGGTCGATCCCGCCTACAGCGAGCTTCCCATCGAGCAGGGGTTCAACTGGGTCGATGCCTTCGCGCTGGTCGATGACGGCGACTGGTACCTCGTAGCGTTCCGCAGCAAGCACGCGGACGGCGTCGATGACGCCTACCTGACGTGGCTCGATGAGCGGGCCTCCGGCGCGGCCAGCCAGCACCCGGGGTTCATGTACTACTTCATCGGCACGCCCCGCCCGGATGGCCACTGCCTCTCCTTCTGTCTCTGGAAGTCACGCCCGGATGCCGTGGCCGCTGCCGCCGATCCGGAGCACCGCGCCGCCATGGAGCTGGGCCTGCCCTTCTTCGCCCACTACCGGCTGGAGCGCTACCAGATCCTGAAGCGCGATGGCTCCCTGCGCTTCCTGCCGCTGGAAGCTTCGGCGTCCGGCCAGCGAGGGCACGCCGCATGAGTTCTCCATCCGCCGCCGGGAGGTCCGGCTGGTCCTTCCTCCCGGTTTACACCTCGTATGTCGATCTGCTGGGCAGCGCCCCGCCCGGGAGCGGCTGATCCCCCGAGTTCGATTCCCGTCCCATTCGCCCGTAGTTCACGCGTGGTTCCGTTTGCAGGAGGTTTCCGTGCCTATTCAGTTCATCGGCATGATCCGCACCAACAACGTTTCCGAAATCGATGGCGCCGCTAACAACCGGGAGGGGGTCATCGATCCCCAGTTCGTGACGCGCTTCGCCCGCGCCCATGAGGAGAACGGGTTCGACCGCGTCCTCATCGGCTACCACACCACCGCGCCGGATGGCTGGGCGCTGGCCTCGCACGTCGCCGCCACCACCGAGAAGCTGCACGTGCTGCTGGCCCACCGCCCCGGCTTCGTCGCGCCGACCGTCGCCGCCCGCAAGGCCATCACCATCGACAACCTGAGCAACGGCCGCTTCTCCTTCAACATCGTGACCGGCGGCAGCGACGAGGACCAGAAGCGCGATGGCGACTGGACCGACAAGGACCAGCGCTATCGCCGGACGGACGAGTTCCTCGACATCCTGCAGCAGGTCTGGGCCAGCGATATCCCCTTCGATCACGACGGCGAGTTCTACACCATCCGCAACGCCTTCTCGGAGGCGAAGCCGCTGCAGCGCGGCGGTATCCCCATCTACTTCGGCGGCGCCTCGGGCGCGGCGGTGCCGGTCGGCGCGAAGCACGCCGACGTCTACATGCTGTGGGGCGAGCCGCTCGCCGCCGTCCGCGAACGCATCGCGGCGGTGAGGGCCGCCGCGCCGGCAGGCCGGGCGCCGGAGTTCAGCGTCTCCCTGCGCCCCATCATCGGCAAGACTGAAGCCGAGGCGTGGGACAAGGCGCGCACGTACCTCGATCTGATTCTGCGCCAGCAGGCCCCCGGCTACCTTCCCGGTTCCACCACCCGCCCCGGCGCCGCTGGCTCCCAGCGCCTGCTCGATTTCGCGGCGGAGAAGGAGATCCACGACAAGCGCCTCTGGACCCCGATTGCGGCGGCCACCGGCGCCGGCGGCAACACCACCGCGCTGGTCGGCACGCCGGAGCAGGTCGCGGAATCCCTGCTGGACTACTACGACGCCGGTGTCAGCAACATCCTGATCCGTGGTTTCCGCCCATTGGAAGATGCCATCGAGTACGGGCGCGAAATCATCCCGCTGGTGCAGGCCGAGGTCGCGCGCCGCGATCAGGCGGCGCGCACCGCGAGCGCCGCTGACTGACCGGCCAACCATCTCTCTTCCAGCCCCTGCCACCAGCAGGGGCTGTTCGGTTTTCTCGTCGCGCATCCAGCAGGAGGATCGCTCATGCGCCAGAGCCCGTTCTCACCGGGGAGCAGGAGATGACCATCATCGACGCGCCCCCGGCCACCATCACCGAACTCCTCGCCCAGCGCCGCTCCATCCGCCGCCTCGACGGCGGCGACCTCACGCCCGCCGTCATCGAGCGCCTGCAGGAGGCGGTACGGCGCACGCCCGCCGCCTTCGGCGTCACGCCGTGGCAGATCGTGGTGCTGCACGAGCAGCAGGAGGCGTTTTGGGACGAGGTCGCCGCCGGGTTCCGCGTGGGCCTTGCCGAGGATCGACTGCCGCGCTATCTGGAGCGGCTGGAGGGGCTCCGCGCCGGCGCCGGGGCCATCCTCATCTACGAAGATCTCGCCGCGCGCCCGGCGCTGGAGACCAACTGGGGACTGGCCGCCGAAACCGCCCACGACTTCGTGCAACAGGGGCTGGGCATGGTGCAACTGGCGCTCTGGCTGGTGCTGACCGAAGCCGGGCTCGTCGCCTCATTGCAGCATTGGGACTGGCTGATTCAGGACCGCCTCGCCCCGCTGCTCGATCTCCCCACCGACCGCTTCCGCCTCATCGCCGTCCTCCCGGTCGGCGCCCCCGCCGAGCTACCGCGCGAGCAGGCGGCAGACGCTGCGTCGCCGGTGCTGCGGGTGGACCCCGATCTGCGCAGCCAGCGGGCAGCGGGCCACGGGGCAACGCCATGACCCAAACGCTGGACGAGTTCGTCGCGAAATGGAGCCTGCATCACACCACTACGCGCGTTGAGCCCGCCACGCTCACCCACGATATCCGGCGGCACTACGGCTGCTGGGCTGCCGGCGGTAGTTGCCGCCTCCGCATCTTCGAGCGCGGAGAGGATGTCCCGGTCATCCTCTGCTCGCAGCTCACCGTCAACGGCAGGCTCTCGATCAGTGAGGCCGCCGAATACCTCGCGGCCGCTACCGTCGCCCGCTATCTGCCGCGCCGCTTCGATGAAGCCGAACCCGCCATCTGGCTGGAGCACAAGCCGGCGGACCCCCACCGCCAGCGGCGCGGCGGCGGCACGCCCGATATCGCGCAGGTGCGGTTCGCCAGCTGGCGGCCGGTCATTGGCGCCTTGGCGGGCCGCCGCCACGTCCGCATCGGCGCGCCCTCGTGGCAGGCGCTCTCGATAGCCGAGGTCGAGGCGCTGCTCGGCCCACAACCCGGCCTCTTCGCGGCCGCCGCCCCCAATCCGTGCCTCGAACGACGTCGAGAAACCTCGTCCCGTTTCTCCCGGCCGTCAACCCGACGACCCCTCGACGCCGCTCAGAACGACGCGACATCAGGAAGCGAGTTCATGTCATGAGCTATCCCCGAACCGAACGCCAGCGTCGCTTCGTCCAGTTGGCCGACGATCTGGCCGGCCCCATTGCCGCACGCGCGGACACGATTGACCGCGAGAATCGCTTCCCCGACGAGAACTTCCGCGATCTGCACGCAGCGGGCTACCTGACGCTGACGATCCCGGAATGGTTCGGCGGCCACGGCGCCAATGTGCTGGAGTACGCGCTGGCGCAGGAGCGCATCGCCCGGGCCTGCGGCTCCACTGGGCTGGCCTCCTCCATGCACCTCTCGCTGCTGGGCCGCATCGCCGAGATCGGGGCATGGCCGGATGAGGTTTACGGCAGCATCTGCGCCGAGGTGCTGGCGACTGGCGCGCTCATCAACGCCGTCAACAGCGAGCCAGATCTGGGCAGCCCCAGCCGGGGCGCGCTGCCCAGCACTACAGCGGAGCGCACGCCCTTTGGCTGGCGCATCAACGGCCGCAAACGCTGGGCCAGCCTCGCCCCGGCGCTGACCTACATCTACAGCCTCGCTGCCGTCATCGACGGCGACACGCCGCCCCACCGCGCCAATTTCCTGATCCCCGCCAGCGCGCCCGGCGTGCGGGTGGAGGAGACGTGGGACAACCTCGGCATGCGCGGCACCGCCAGCCACGATATCGTGTTCGAGAACGTTGACATCCCCTTCGCGGCGCGGCTGCCCGCCGATTCCGGTGGAAACCCGAACGAAATCTCGGTCTGGCACCTTGGCCCCAGCGCCGCCGTGTACCTCGGCATCGCGCAATCGGCACGGGACGGCGCGGTGGAGTTCGCCCGCAACCGCAAGCCGAACGGCATGGCCACGTCCATCGCCGAACTGCAGACCATCCAGCACAAGATCGCCGAGATGGAGCTGCTCCTTTTGCAGGCGCGCACGCTGCTCTACACCACCATCGAGCAGTGGCTGGAGGAGCCGGAGCGCCGGGGCGAGCTCGGCTGGCAACTCGTGGCCGCCAAATACACCGTCACCACCACCGCCCTGCGCGTCACCGATCTTGCGCTGCGCGTCGCCGGTTCGGCGGGCCTCTTCAACGGCTCGCCCCTCCAGCGCGCCTTCCGCGATGCCCGCACCGCCCTCGGCCACCCGCCGATGGAGGACGCCGTCCTCACCCTCATCGGCAAAACCGCGCTGGGCCTCATCCCGCCGCCCCCCGCGACTGCCACCGCGCCCACCGCCAATGGCGCTGCGCGCGAAGCCATCCCGGCGTAGCCCGCCGTGCCGGCAACGCCCTCACCCCCAGCCCCTCTCCCGATGCGCGGGAGAGGGGAGCCGATTGGCAACGTTGCGACAGGCCCGCATTACGTCGCCAACGCTCCGCGCCCCACCGCGAACTCTCCCACCCCGATGTCATCCCGACGCAGGAGGGATCGACCACCCCCAACCTCAGGTGCGCGGCGCCAGCTCTCCGCCCCCACCGCGAAATCCCGCCACCCCGATGTCGTCCCGACCGTAGGAGGGACCACGCACCCCCAACTCCAGGGGCACGGCGCCAACGCTCCGCGTGCCACCACGAACTCACGCAAAGCGACACGATCTCGACAGAACGCAAGTAGCCAGTAGCAAAGAAGGAGCAAAACCCAAATGTCCGGCCTGCGCGAATACCTCATCGACAAGAAAATCGCCGTCACCGCCGCCCGCGAGCGCGTGGCCCAAGGCGCCGCCAGCCCGAAGACGGTGCAGGCGAAGGTGCGCGCCGAAGGGCGCAGCGGCGTCCGTCGCGTCCAGATCCGCGGCCACCAGTTCCTCACTGACAGCGGCCCCGAAATGGGCGGCTTCGACCTCGGCCCCTCGCCGGTGGAAGCGCTGCTCGGCGCGCTTGGCGGCTGCCTCGCCCACACCATCATCATTCAGGCGGCCGCGCGCAACATCCCCCTCGATGCGCTGGAGGTCACCGTCTCCGCCACCGCCGATCCTCGCGCCGGCCACCCCAAGCACCCCGATGTCCCCGTCCACCCGCAGGACATCACCTACCTCGTCGAGATCACCTCGCCGGAAAGCCCGGAGCGGATCGAGCACCTCGTCGAAGTCTCGGAGCAGGTCTGCCCCATCACCAGCCTGCTGGTGAACCCGCAGCGTGTCACTGGCTCCGTCGTCGTCCAGCCCTCAGCCGACGCGGCGCCTGTCACTGCTAGTGCCGCCACCAACGGCCGCGCCGGGTAACCACCGCGCCCACCGCGCAATCGCAACGCCCGCTCCCGAACCCGGGAGCGGGCGTTATTGCGTCCTCCAACCCCCACACCCCCAACCCCCGGATCCACGGCGCCAACGCTCCGCCTCCTGCCGCGTCCCAACAAGAAACACTGACATTCCGAATCCGCAGACGAGGAATCGCGCACCGCCAAACCTCACGGAGACGGCGCCCTCTCTCGGCCTGCCACCGGGCATCTCCGTCACCCCGGCGCCAGCTCTCCGCGCCCCGCCACGACCTCCCCACCACCCTGTCATTCCGACGAAGGAGGAATCGTGCACCGCCAAATCCCAGGGTCACGACGCCCGTCGTCGCGCTCCCAACCCGTGGGGTGGACGCGGCGGTAAGGGCGAGGCTTCGCGGTGGCAAGCGGAAAGCTGGCGCCGTTGTCCTGATGATTGCGGGTGCGCGATTCCTCGTCTGCGGACTCGGAATGACAGCGTAGTGGGGGAGGTCGTGGCGCCAGTCGGAGAGAGGGCGCTGGGGTGGCGGAGGGAGCGTGGTGGCCGGCAGAGCGGG
>JASGGF010000164.1:0-10365 GCA_047605145.1 Thermomicrobiales bacterium
CTTCCACCCGGCAATGCGTTTCGTCGGGCCGACGCGGCGCGAAATCGGCATCCGCACCGTGTTCAACATCCTCGGCCCGTTGACGAACCCGGCCGGCGCGCGCCATCAGCTCATCGGGGTAGGGCACCCCGGCATCGCCACCAAACTGGCGAGCGCGCTGGCCTCGCTCGGCAGCGAGCACGCGGTGCTGGTGCACGCCGAGGAGGGGCTGGACGAGCTGGGTCTGGCCGGGCCGTCACTGGTCACCGAGTACGACGCCCGTCAGGGCGAGGTCGTGACGTACGCCATTGCGCCGGAAGACGTGGGGCTGCAACGTGCCGCCTCCGGGGCGCTGGCTGGCGGCGATGTGGGAGAGAACGTGCGCATTACGCTCGGCATCCTGAACGGCGAAACGGGCCCTCGCCGCGACGCCGTCCTCTTCAACGCTGGCGCCGGGATCTATGCCGCCAACAGCGCAACCTCGATCGCGGAGGGTATCGCCATCGCGCAGGACGCCATCGACTCGGGGCGGGCGCTGGCAGCCATGGAGCAGCTGGCCGAGCTGACATCGCGACTGGCCGCCGAGCGGGCGGAAGCCGGGGCGGTGCGGGCGTGAGTCACGTGGCGACAGGCACCATCCTCGACAAGATCCTCGATCAGACCGCCATAGACGTGGCGATACGGAAATCCCGTACCTCGCCGGAAACGCTGCGCGAGCGCGGCGCCAACCGCCCTGAGCCCGTTAGCCTGAACCGCGTGCTGTCGGAGCCGGGGATGTCGGTGATCGCGGAGATCAAGCGCGCCTCGCCCTCGCGCGGGGTGTTCCCAGTGGCGGTGGACCCGGCGGTCGTGGCCGCCGACTACGTGGCAGGCGGGGCGGCCGCCATCTCGGTCCTCACTGATGAGCCGTTCTTCAAGGGCAGCCTTGATGACATGGCGCAGGCGGCGGCCATCGCGCACGCTGGCGGGCGAGAGGTGGCGATCCTGCGCAAGGACTTCATCCTCGATCCGTATCAGGTGCTGGAGGCGTGGGCCTATGGCGCTGACGCGGTGCTGCTGATCGTGGCGGCGCTGACCGACGAGCAGCTGCGCGATCTTTTCGCCGTCGTGCAGGACTATGGCCTCGAAGCGCTGGTCGAGGTGCACGATGAGGAGGAGATGGCGCGAGCTATCGCCGCCGTCGCCCGGAACATCGGCATCAATAACCGCGACCTGCACACCTTCACCGTCGATCTCGCGACCACGGAGCGTCTGGCGCCGCTGGCCCCGCCGGACGCCGTCGTGATCGCCGAAAGCGGCGTCTTTGGACCCTCCGAGATCACGCGCCTCTGGAACGCGGGCGCGCAGGCGGTGCTGGTCGGCGAGGGCGTTATCGTGCAGCCCGACCGCGCAGCGGCCGTGCGAGCACTCCGCGAAAGCGTGGCTGCGGAATGACGGTGCAGCTGCGGCCGTCCGACGCCGAGGACGCCGTCGCGCGGCGTTTCGCGCGCGGCGCGGTCGTCAAGGTCTGCGGCATCCGCGAACCGGAGCACGCCGAGGTAGCGGCTCGCGCCGGGGCCGACATTTTGGGGTTCATCTTCGCGCCCTCCCGGCGGCTGGTGACGCCCGAGGTCGCGCGCGCCTGTCTCGAAGCGGCGCGGGCGGTGAATCCCGAGATTCTGGCGTGCGGCGTCTTTGTCGCGGCGCCAGCGGAGGAGATACGGAAGGTCGCGGACACAGCGGCGCTGGATCTGGTGCAGCTCCATGGGGGCGAGGCGCCGGACTTCGCAGCCCTGCTGCCCCTGCCAGTGCTGCAAGTGCTACGACCTGAACCTGGAGTGATGGCGGCGGACATTGCGGCTGCGATGGGGAGTTACGATGCTGCCGTAATGCCCCCGGCGGCGTTTATGCTCGATGCCTTCAGCGCGGTTGCGGCAGGTGGCACTGGCGAGCGAGTGGACTGGGCGCTGGCGGCTGCGGTCTGCGGCGCGCGGCCTGTCATGCTGGCGGGCGGCATCGACCCGGCGACTGTGGAGCAGGCGGTTGCGCAGGTGCGGCCGCTTGGCGTGGATGCCAGCAGCGGTATGGAAATCGACGGCCGGAAATCCCCGGATCTCATTGAAGCGTTCGTGGCGAATGCGCGGGCGGGCTTTGCCGCCATAAAACCGGTCAAGTCCCGCTGATCGCGCGACGCGTCGCGTCAGCGAGCAAGTTCTGGAACCAGTCGGCCTCGTTCCCCATTTCCTGCGCCACGGTCTTCCCCCGTGGGGGAAGATCCGTGGCGACGCGGTAGATGCCCTTCTCGCGCGTCATGAAACCGTAGTCCACCAGCTCCCGGCGCAGTGTCGCGAAGTCTTCATGCGCCGCCTTCAGGATGGCGTTGACCTCTTTCTCAGGGTATTCCCGGTGCGGCTCGAATCGCGTCAGCAGGTGCTTCAGCACCGCGACGCGCTTCTTCCGCTGCGCCGGAATCTGCTTCAGCCGCTCGCCATCGAAGAACGCGCGCACCACCTTGTCGTCGGCATCAGGCGAGTCCTCGTTGGCAGAGGCCGGGGTCTTCGCCATCTCCCGCAGCGTCTCGGTGCGCAGCGAATAAATGCGCGACTGCGCCTCCGCGACCGCCGTGACCAGACCCGCCTCGGTGAGTTTGCGCATATGGTGCGAGATGGTCGGAGGCGTCAGCCCGACCTGCGCCGCCAGCTCGTGCCCGGCGTAGGGCCGCTCGGCGAGGCAGCCGAGAATGCGCAGGCGCACCGGGTCCGCCAGCGCTTTGAAAAGCGCGGAGAAGCGCTCCAATCGTTCATCATCCACAGTTTGACCCCCTTCCATATTCGACGTACATCTAATATCATAGACATCGAACGACAAGGGTGCAAGGATACGCATTCCAGTGGTGCAAAACACGTCTAGCGCGCGGGGTCGGGAACGCTCGTGGCAATTGGGCCTCGCGAGGGCTCATTGGCGCCGAGCGTGAGAGCCCCCGTGCCTCCGCGTCCTGTACGAGATCCCGCGACTTCACTTGGGACATGGCGAAATGCCGGAGGAGGTCAGGATTTTCGGATTTCGCGGTGAGGCCTGGGTCAAATGTCGAGCGGAACGTCTTCCCAACTCGCGCCGAAGCCGCACACCCAGTTCAGCGCGTAGAGGCGGGAGAGGTTGGCTTCGGCCAGCGCGTCGCGGGTGGGGGCATCGAGCGCGGAGATGGATCCCCCGTTTACGCGGAAACCACCGGCGGGCAATAGCCCGGCAGCAGTCCCGGCGCCCTCCGTCTCGCGGAGGATGCCGGCAAGTTCGGCACGCTCGATAGGATCTGGGCCAGTCAGATCTCGCTCGATGGCGAAGCGCCATGCCCACAGCTCGCAGCGTTCGCGCTGCTCGGCGACGGCGCCGAACGGGCGCAGCGACAGCGCCGCGAGCCACGTTGTCGTGGAATCCCACGGGTGGGGGATGGCGGGGATCAGCGGCCCCAAGTCGGCCGGGCGGGTGGCATCGAGGCCATTCACCATACCGGCGGACCACGCCAGCGCGGCCAGCGCCTCCGCCATGAACCCCTCGGCCAGCTGCTCCGGCAGCATGCGAGGTGACTCGTCACTGGCGAGGAGTTCGGCTTCTTCAGGCGACAGGAGCGGCCACAGCCCCTCGTGGCGCAGCCACTCCCGCAGGTCGAACGCGGCGGCGTCCTTCTCGTCGGCAGCCACGCGGGCGTCATCGCGCGTGGCCGTCCGCTCGAGGAGTGCGGAGAGGAGGATCATCCGGCGGCCCACCTCCGGGGCGGGCCGCAGCTCGATCTCCAGTTCGTCCTCAGGGATTTGACCGGTCATGGCGACGTGTCCCGTGCAGCCGAATCAGACGTTGAACAGGAAGTTGACGATGTCACCGTCCTGGAACAGATATTCCTTGCCCTCGCGGCGGAACTTGCCCGCCTTCTTCACTTCGGCCATGCTGCCAGATGCAATCATGTCGTCGTAGCCCACCACTTCTGCTCGGATGAACCCGCGCTGGATGTCAGAGTGGATTTCGCCTGCCGCCTCGACGGCGGTGGCGCCACGCCGGATCGTCCACGCCCGGCACTCGTCCGGCCCGACGGTGAAGAAGGGCATCAGGCCGAGCAGGTCGAAGGAGAGGCGGATCACCCGGCCAAGGCTCGACTCGGAAATGCCGAGGTCGCCCATGAACTCGGCGGCGTCGGCGGGATCGAGGCGGCCAATCTCCATCTCGATCTGCCCCGCCAGCGCGTCCACCGCCACCCCGTTGCGCACAAAGCGCTCGCGCGCTTCCGCAACCAGCGCTTCGCCGGCTTCGCCGATCTGGTCCTCTCCCAGATTGAGCAGGATCAGCAGCGGCTTCTGGGTGAGGAACCCGAAGCCACGCAGCATTTTGAAGTCATCCGGCTCCAGCTCGCCGAGAACGTCGCGGATCGGCGTTTCCGCCTCCAGCGCCTCCTGCAGCCGCAGCATGACCACCCGCTCGCGCTCGGTCGCTTCCTTCTCGCGGCCAGTCAACTTCGGCAGCTGCGACTTGATGCGCTCCAACCGCTTCTCGACGCCCGCCATGTCGCTGAATAGCAACTCCATGGTCAGGGTCTCGATGTCACGTAGCGGGTTGACGGATTCCTCGACGTGCGGCACGTCCGGGTCTTCAAACGCGCGCACCACCAGCACCAGCGCATCGGCTTGGCTCAGGTGGCCCAGCAGCGAGCCGCTCATGCCTTTTTCGGCGATGCCCTTGGCGACGCCCGCCACGTCGAGGTACTGCACATCGGCGGGCACGCGGCGCTGGGGCTTGAACATCTCGGTCAAGGTGTCGAGCCGGGCGTCAGGCACCTTCACGTTCGCGAGATTCGGTTCGGCAGTGTCGCCGGCGTAGGAGCCGGTCTCGGCGTCGGAGCCGGTGAGCGCGTTGAACACGGTGGTCTTGCCGCTGGCCGGCAAGCCAATGATGACGAGGGTTGTGGACACGGAGTTGGCAATCCTTGGGTCGTGCCCACGGTGGGCGACGCAGACGATCTGCCCGGATTATGGGCGGTGATGCGCGTTTGGGGCCACCTTGCCGCTAGTCGGCGCGAATGATGTCGCCGACGGTCGCGGCGTTCAGGCGGACCACATCCGCTGGCGTCACCCGCAGCAGCAGCTCCTCGCGGCCGGCGCCGCCGTACGCGGCCGGCAGCTCCAGCACCGCGCGATCCACAACCATCGGCAGGCCGGGAGGCAACCCAAGCGGCGACACGCCGCCAGCGGGGTACCCGGTGACGCGCAGCACATCCGCCGCATCGGCCACCCGCAGCTTCTTGGTGCCGGCCAGCTTTGCGAGACGGGCGCGATCCACCTTGCTCACGCCATTCGCCACGGCCACGACGAACACGCCTGCGCCATCGGTGAAGAGCAGCGTCTTCAGGATCTGCGAGTCCAGCACGCCAATCGCAGCGGCGGCGGCTGGCACGGTAGGCATCGGCACGCCGGGCGCGATGATCTCGTGATCTACCGCGTGCTTAGCAAGGAAATCGAGCAGGTGTTGCGGCGCGCCAGTTTCCGTCACCGGCCGCGCCGCTTCGGATCGAGCGCATCGCGCAGGCCATCGCCGAAGAAGTTCAGGCCCATCACCACGCTCATGATCGCGACGCCCGGTGCGAACGCGTACCACCAGTACTGGAACCCCTTGTCCGCGCCCAGCCGCGTCATGGCGCCCCATTCCGGGGTGGGCGGGATGGCGCCAAAGCCGATGTAGCTCAGTCCCGCCAGCAGCACAATGGCCGCGCCGACATCCAGCGTTACCTTGACGATAATCGGGGCGTCGGTCGAGGGGAGGATATGCCGGAACAGCACGCGTTTTTGCCCCGCCCCGACCGATTCCGCCGCCGCAACGAACTCGCTCTCGCGCAGAGCCAGCACCTGACTGCGCATAAGCCGCGCGTACTCGGGCCAGAGCACGAAGCCAACGGCGATCAGGGAGTTCGCCAGACCCGGTCCTCCCCGCACTGCCGTGATCGTCATCGCCAGAATGATGGCCGGGAAGGCGAGAATCGCATCGGAGCAACGCATGATGACGGTGTCAACGGGGCCGCCCAGATAGCCGGCCAGCGCGCCGAGAACGCCCCCGACGATGCACGCGGCCACCACCACCGCGATGCCAGCGGGCACCGAGACTCTCGCTCCCCAGATGAGCCGGCTGAACAGATCGCGTCCCAGTTCATCAGTGCCCAACCAGTGCTCGGCGCTGGGTGGCTGGAGGCGCGCCGTCATGTTCTGCTTGTCGATGTCCTGCAGTGGCAGCACGGGCGCCAACACCCCGACGACCAGCCAGAAAATCACGATGGCGAGGCCGACGAGCGCAATTGGGCGCTGGCACAGGGCGCGCGCGATGGATTGCAGCTGGGTTCGGCTTTTCCGGGGCGTCACGAGCGCCGACCCGAGTTCCGGCGTGGTTACTGTTGCGGGCGAAGCCGCCGTCGTCGCGCTCATCTCAGGAAAGCCTGATGCGTGGGTCAAGCACGCCATAGACCATATCGACGCAGAAGTTGACGATGATGTAGGCAGTAGCCACGAAGAGCGTCACCCCCAACAGCGCCGGGTAGTCCAGTTTCTGCGCCGCCTGCACGCTGTAGCGGCCAATGCCGGGCCACGAGAAGATCGTTTCGGTGAGCACGGCGCCGGCCAGCAGGCCCGCGAAGGTCAGGCCTAGTACGGTGACCGTCGGGATCAAGGCGTTGCGCAAGGCGTGCGCCTGCACGACGCTACGTTCGCTAATGCCTTTGGCGCGGGCGGTGCGCACGTAGTCTTCGCCCAACGCCGCCAGCAGTGAGGAGCGCAGCATCCGCGCCACGATGCCGAGGGCGAAGGACCCCAGCACGGTTGCCGGCAGGATGATGTGCTCGATGGAAGATTTCGCGACGGTCCAGTTACCGCGCAGGATGGCGTCTACCGTGACCATGCCGGTGATGCGTTCCACCGGTTGCATGCCCGTGTCGAGCCGCCCGGGCCCCGGTAACCAATGCAGGCGGTAGAAGAAGATGTAGAGGGCGATCAGGCCGAGCAGGAACACCGGAATTGAGGTGCCGATCAGCGCGATAAATCGCGCGAGGTGGTCGGGCCAGCGGTTGTGGAAGATGGCGCCCACGATGCCGAGCGGAATGCCAACGACCAGCGCAAACAGCATGGCCGCTGCCGCCAGCTCCATGGTGCCGGGGATGAACTGCTCCAAATCCTGCCGCACCGGGCGGCGGGTGTTCATCGATTCACCCAGATCACCCTGGAGCAGGTTTCCCACGTAGTAGACGTACTGCATGGGGACCGGTTGATCCAGCCCGTATTTCTTCTCGGCGGCGGCGCGAATCTCGGGATTTCCCGCCGAACGCTCGCTAAGGATCGCCTCGATGGGGTCGCCGGGCACCGAGTGCGCCAGCGCGAAAGTCGCGATGCTGACGAGGACAAGAACGAGGAGGGATTGCAACAGCCGGCGGCCGGCGTAGGCCCAAATGCCCATGGTCGCTCACCTTGCCGTGGGGTGGACGGCGGGAGCGGGCGACGGGAATGCCCCGCCGCCCGCTCCGTCTGCGCTACGCGCTTGCCTCGCGAGAGGCGAACCGCAACTGCACGATGTAAACACCGTGCGGCGCCACGCCCTTGACGCTGGCAACCGCCGGCAACACGTAGTTCGGCTGGAACTCGACAATGAAGGCTGCGTCGTCCTGCAGGATTTCCTGAATCTGGACGTAGATCTTCTCTCTCGCGTCGACATCCTGCTCGGCGATGCCTTCGTCCAGCAGCTTATCGACCTCCGGGTTGGAGTAGCCGACGCGCTTGGCGGCGGCCCCACCCGTCTGGCCGAACGGCTGCGCGTAGGTGTGGACGTCCGCGTAGTCCGGCGACCAGTCCGACATCGTGAACTGCAACTTGCCGGCGCGGAAATCCGCCAGACGCTGCGTGGGATCCATCGGCAGGAGCGTCACGGTGACGCCGTCGATGCCCTGAATGTCGGCCTGTAGCTTCGCGGAGAGGACATCGCGGTTGACGCCGCCCGGCGTCGTCTGACCCGCGCCGTAGGTCAGCGTCAGTTCAGTCGGCCCATTGCCGGACGCAGACCACAGTTCGTTGGCCTTGGCCAGATCGGTCTGATAGGCATTGGGCTCGACGGTGTCGGCGCCGAGCAGGCCCAGCGGCACGATAGTGGCAGGCCGGATTGCCCGGCCGCCCAGCAGCCCGTCGATCATGCCCTGATAGTCGAGGGCGTGCGCGATTGCCTGCCGGGCTTCCTTCTTCGCCAGCGGGCCGCCGACTTCCTCACTGGTGTGCAGCGCGATGTACTCGTACGCCAGCGACGGGCCTTCCAGCAGTTGCAGGCCGGGGTTGTCCAGAATCTGCTGCATCTTGTCCGGATCAGCCGCAAACGCGATGTCGGCCTCGCCCGTCTCCAGCAACTGCAGCTGGGTGCTGGTGTCGGCCACATTGCGGAAGATGATGCGGTCGAAGCCGGCCGGGTCGCCCCAGTAATCGGGATTCGCCTCGATGGTAATCTCGCTGGTGATATCCCAGCCGGTCAGCAGGTAGGGGCCGGTGCCAATCGAGTTACCCTCGTTCAGCCAATCGGTGAGCTTGTCTTCCTGATCGGCGCCCTCGGTCGCGACGCCGCCGTGCTCCTGCGCGGTTTTGCTGTCCGTCACCGCGAAGGGCAGCGATGTCAGCACTGCCATCAGCGCGGCATTCGGCGACAGCAGCTTGACCTCCAGCGTGTGGTCATCGACTGCCGTGTAGGATTCGAGGAAGTCCGTGACAAGGAAGCTCGCGTTCCCCTTCAGGTTCTTGAGCCGGTCCCAGCTCCAGACCCAGTCGGCGGCGGTCATTTCGTTGCCGGTATTGTGGAACTTGATGCCAGACTTGATCTTGATCGTCGCCGTCAGACCATCTTCACTCATTGCGGGAAGATCTTCGGCCAGTAGCGGCAGAATCTCGCCGATCTTGTAGCCATCGGGGATGTGATACAGGTTCTCGTAGGTCACCTGAAACCCGGCGGCGGGGTTGATCTCGTACAGCTTGCCGGGATCGTAGTAGAGCCAGTTGCCGCCCTGAATGTTGTCCACCATAACCAGCGTGCGCGGGTCCATCTGGGCGGCGGCGGACCGCGCCGGGGATACGAGCACGGCCGGGCCGGCGACGAGGCCCGCGGCCGGAATCATGGCGGCGGCCGCCATCATCTGCCGGCGGTTCAGTTTCTTCGCGTGGAGAGCACGGAGGAGATTCACGGTGTGGTCTGTCGACATCAATCACCCTCGCTCAGCGCAGTGGCAGCGACATGGGCTGCCAACGACACAGGCCAACGAGAATAGAGATACGCCAACGGTCTACCCTGGAAAGGGCGTCGCGGCTTCGCATTAATCTCTTCTTCTCGCGCCTACGAACGCGGAAGATACCATGCAATTCCACGCTCGTTGTCAAGTTTCGGTGTGCTGAACGCCCAAGGGGGCGCGGCAATTGCCGCGCCCCCTTGGGTCTCGTGTCGATGAATGGTTGGCCAGACTACCGCCCCGCGCGCCGCAAGGTGGCGTGCAGCGCGCGGCCGCCGAGGTCGATGTGCGCGAGGAACGCGCCATCCGGCCCGGTTTGCCCTTCACTGGCAGCCTGCGCGTCCGATTCGACCGCATCCGAGGCTCCGGACACCGCCTGCCCGCTCAGGGAGACCGCGAGGGTCTCGGCCATCAGGTAGTCGCGGAACGACTCGATGGCGGCGGCAATTTCCGGGTCCGCCACGTAGTCGATGCTGATGGTGTCCTCGATGCGGTAGTCCGCCTGCTTGCGGGCGTCCTGCACCCCGCGCACGACATCACGCACGATGCCCTCGGCGATCAGGTCCGGGGTGAGCGTCGTGTCCAGCACGACCGTCGTGCGCGAGCCCTGCGCCACCGCAAAACCGGGCAGCTTGATCAGGTCCACCAGCACGTCGGAGGGCTCCAGCGTCACTTCTGCGTCGGCCGCCTGCACGGTGAACGACTCGCCCGCTTCCACGTGCGCGGCGATCTGCGCCGGATCAGCGGCGGTGAGCGCGGCGCGGACGGCGTTCACCTGCTTGCCAAGGCGCGGCCCCAGCACGCGCAGGTTCGGGCGGATGTCGTAGCTGACGTACTGCCCCGGATCGGCGAGTTGCTGCACGGCCTTGATGTTCAACTCGTCCAGCACCTGATCCTGCAGCTTCAGGACGGATTCCAGCACCTGAGGGTCGCGCGCATAAACCAGCAGCGCCGGCAGCGGCTGCCGCACCTTCACCGCCGCTTCCTGCCGCGCCGCGTGCCCCGCGCCCACGACCTCCAGCACCGCCTCCATGTCCTGCGACAGGGCGAGATCGATGCGCGCCGCGTCGGAGACCGGGAAGTCGGTGAGGTGGATCGACTCCGGCGCCTCGGCGTCAACCGCGCGCACC
>JASGGF010000165.1:0-10331 GCA_047605145.1 Thermomicrobiales bacterium
TGCGCGAGTTGCCGATCACCGTGCTGCGCGGCAATCGCGGCGAGATCGGCGCGCTGGTCGGCTCCGGCGAGGTGCGCGGCGTGGAAGCGACCGGCAACGAGGACCCGCGCGCCGTGGCAGAGGCCGCGCACGCCGCGTTCGGCGTGACGGTGGCGGTGACCGGGGCGACCGACGTCATCGTCGGCAAGGACACGACGTACCTCGTGCACAACGGCACGCCGCTGCTGGGCATGATCACTGGCTCCGGCTGCATGGCGACCGCCACCATCGGCATCTTCAACGCCGTTGGCCCCGACCCGGCGCTGCAAACTGCCCTCGGCCTCGCGTCCTACGAGGTCGCCGCCGAGCGCGCCGCCGTCGGCAACCCCGGCCCCGGCACCTTCCGCGCCCGCCTGTTGGACGAAGTCGCCGCGCTACAACAGGGCGGGGAGATCCCGGCGCGGATCGAGGCGGTGGGGCGGTAGTCGGCGACCGACATCCTCAACGAGGAGGTAAACCGTGCCGATTCCCGATGCGTCGCATGAAGACGTGCTGGCCGCTATGGCGAGGTTCGATGCCGAATTGCGCGGCGCCGAGGCGTGGCGTGGTTGGGAAACTCGGGGGAACTTCCGCTTCGCCATCGAGCACGAAGGGCGGCGGTACCCAGTCAAGCACATCGTGGCTGACGCGACGGGTGTAGGCACGCACGAGTTCAGCGGGGGCGACGAAGCGAACCGCTGGTTGCAGCATCGCGACTTCGAGATCGTGGATTTGCGACAAATGCCCGCGAAATGGTGGTGGGTGAATCAAGGGGCATCGTACGAACAAGATTCGCGCGACGGCATTCTTTGGGCGGCAAAGCGAAATGTTCAGGGACGAGAATTCCACTACTGGACCAACGTCTCCAAGCTGGCTGTAGGCGATGGCATCTTGCACTACGTCAGTGGAGCTATCCGGGCCATTGGCATCGTTCGATCATCCGCGATCGATGCGCCTCGTCCCAATGGACCACTGCACGGGACCCCGGAAGGTCAGGGCTTTCTGGTTCGGGTTGCCTATCATCAGCTCACAACTCCAATTCAACGGGAGGATATTCCCGCCGACTGGCGCTACGAAGGCGATGGGCCATTCGACCGGTCAGGCGGCATTAAGCAGGGGTACCTGTTTCCCCTTCAACGGGCCTTCGTATCCAAACTCGCCAAAACCTACGCGTCTCGACTCCCGTCCAGCGCCTGCGACTGGAGCACGTTGGCGGGTGCGACAGACACTGAAGAAATAGCCCAGATTCGCGGTGCACTAGAACGCATGTACCCGGATGAACTCAGCCGTGTGGCGTGCCTGAATCTGCTGGCTGACTCAATTCATATCGCGCACGCAGTTTCCCCAAACAGTTGGAGCGTCCGCCTACGGGACGCTAGTTCGCTTCGGCTAAACGTCTCCTGGGCGCAGGCGTGTGTCCTGGGGCCAGACAACATCTACCTCGTGCTGGATGCCGATGTGCTCACCCCTGAGATGGAGCAGGAGATAGGGGCCGTGGAAATCGACGGCCCGTCACGCGGTCAGGTGTACGCATCCATGCCGTTTGCGAGGGGAGCGCACTTCCTCGCCAGCCAACTGGATGCACTGCAGCCTCTCATCGCGCCGGCCCACACCTCGCTCGTCGAGCGGTCTGCGCGTCAGGTTCGCACACGATCCAACTACCATCTCAAACACCAGCCGGAAATCGTTGACTACTTGCGTGCGGCGCTGGGCCGAGATGTGCCGCAACCAGCGTATGTGAAACACGGCGGAGATACAGAAGGCTACAAAGAACCTTCCTTCCCCGACATCCTCGCTGCCATCGCTGCGCAGGGCATGCGCCTCGATCCGCGCACGGTGCGCCGCTACCACACGGCGCTGAAGACGCGCGGGTTCGTGGTGCTCTCCGGGCCGAGCGGCACGGGGAAGACGTGGCTTGCCGAGGCGTACGCCAACGCGGCCGGGGCGCGGCACGCGGTGGTAGCGGTGGCCCCGAACTGGACCACAAACGAGGACCTGCTCGGCTACCACAACCCCCTCACCGGCCAGTACCACGACACCATCTTCAGCCACTTCGTGCGCGAAGCGGGCATGGCCTACCGCGCCGCGCAGGAGGTCGGCGTGGAGCCGCGTCCCTACCACCTCGTGCTGGACGAAATGAACCTCGCCCGCGTCGAGTACTACTTCGCCCAGTTCCTCTCCGCTATGGAAGTGCGCGCCCGCCATGGCACGGCGGAGCTCGCGCTCGGGATAGAGGAACCCCTCCTGCTGCCCCCCAACCTGTTCGTCATTGGCACCGTCAACGTGGATGAGACTACCCATGCCTTTGCCGACAAGGTCCACGACCGCGCCCAACTCATCGAACTGGGGGTACGGCGGGAAGACCTCTCAGCGCACGCAGGCAAAGCCGCGCACGCGGCGGACCTCATGGCCATGTGGGACGCCGTCCAGCACGCAGGCCTGTTCACCTTCCGCGTGCTGGACGAGGTGCAGTCCTACATCGACGAGGCCGTGGCGACTGGCGCCAGCTGGGAGGAAGCACTGGACGAACAGTTCCTGCAGAAGGTGCTGCCGAAGCTGAAGGGCGCCGATCTCCGCGTGGGCGCGGCGCTCGCCAAGGTAGTAGCACTCACGGCGGACCGCTACCCCCTCACCCACGCCAAGGCCGCCCGCATGCTGGCCGACTTCCACACCCATAACTTCGCGTCTTACTTTGGCTGAGCCTGAGGCGGAAGAGTCCGCCCTCCAGCGAATTGGGCTCCTCCGTAATGATGGCGCGGCGCTCGCCGCGATCCCCGAGTGGACGCCCGCGTGGATCGAGGCGCGGATTCCGCCGGAGCAGTGGCAGGGCGCAGCGCTCACCTGTCACGGCGCGCCGCTGCCGCTGAGCGTGCGGCTGTTCGGCGGAGCGCCGCGCGTCGTTGCGGAGTGGCCCCGCGCGGGCCCCGGGCACTACGCCCTCCAGCTGACTACCGCTGGCGTGACAGAGACTCGGCGGATCACCATCCACCCGCACAAGATCAGCGAGGCCGCCTACGCGTATCTGCTGGAGGACCTCGAAACGCGGCTGCCGGCGACGGTCGCCATCGCCCTGCAGCGCGCCGGTGGGCTGGCGGGCGTCACCCTGCCGCCGCCCGGAGAGACCACGCTGGCGCAGGAGCTGCAGCGCCTCCGTGAGGCGATCCTCGGGAGCGCGACCCGGCCCGGTCTCGCGCTGGTCCTCCGCGAGATCGCGCGCGATCCCCACCAAGTGTTGCACGGCGACGAACGCTGGGTGCGGCAGGAGCGCTCCCGCCGCCCGCAGCCCGCCCTGTTGGCGCTGGCGCTGGCGCGGGCCGGCAATCTGGACGAGACGCAGCGGCCCCAGCGCGTAGTGGACGCGCGCGCGGTTGAATCGGTAGACGTGTACGAGAACCGGCTCCTGCAGGCGTTCTGCACACAGGTGGAGGTGCGGCTGCGCCGCCTGACGCTGGCGCTGGGAACGGGGCCGGCGCACGTCGAGGCCACCGCGCTGCTCGACACGCTGCGCGCAGCCCGGCGGCAGGCGGCGTTTCTGGACGAGGTCCGGTTGCCGGCGGACCTGACCACGCATCTCACCATGGTGCTCATCAAGCGGCCCGCCTACCGGGCCGCGCTGGAGGGGTATCTGGCGTTCCGGCGGAGTATCGGCGTGCGGCTGGAGCACCCGGGGCTCGATGCGCCGCTGGAGAACCTGCCCAGCCTCTATCAGACATGGGGCACGCTGCACACACTGGCGGCGCTGCTCGATGCCGCGGCGGACATGGGGTACCGCGTGGCGCGCGACCGGCTGGTGGCCCGCGATGCGGGCGGCTTCTACGTGCGCGTGCTGCCGAACGGTGAACCGGCCCTCGAGTTGCGCCATCCGGAGCACGCGATCGCCGTCGCCGCGATCCCCGAACGCACCTACCGGCGCGAGGTTGGCGAACTCCACAGCGTCAGCTACGACCAGCGTCCCGACCTCGCCGTGGAAATCCGTCGCCCCGACGCGCCAGTCGCTCTGTATCTGTTCGATCCCAAGTACAAGCTGGACGGCGAGGCGGAAACGGGCGACCAGAGCGGCCAGCCCACCAAGACCGATATCGACAAGATGCACGCCTACCGCGATGCTATCCGCGACCATGACAACGGGCGCGTCGTCACCATGGCTGCGATCCTCTACCCCGGACGAGACTTCGACTTTGGGCCAGATGTGCTGGCGTTGCGCGCATATCCCTCATCAGAGCTTGCCTTGAAAGGGAGGTTGCGAGAAATCTTTCGGCAGGCGTTGCAGCCGGTCGCAAGCGGCATCGCGCCTGCCAGCGAGGACGACCGGACGGGAGCCGCCGGATGCTGACCGCAGACTTCCCGCGCCGGCGGAAGGCGTCACCGGCGTCGTACGCCTATCCCGCGCCCGGCGGGCCCACGTGGTGGTGGGAGAACTCGCTCCATCCGAACGCCGAGGCGTACAGCGACACCGAACTCTGGCAGCCCTACCGCGATCCAGCAGCGCCCGCGGGCCGCTTCGGCGCCCACCCGGTGAGCGTGGCCCCGGGAGACCGCGTGCTGCGCTTCGCAGACCGCGAGACCTGCGCGGCCATCGGGATCGTGCAAGGTCCCGCCGTTTACGGCCCTGCGCCGGGGGCGACCGGGACGGCGCTGGAGCGAGCGGCGTGGGGCTACAGCATCCCGATCCAGCCGATCCCGCTCACCGGCCAGATCACGCTGCGCGATATCCCCAAGGTGTGGCGCGTCTTCACTGGCAAGCCGTTCAGCCTGCAGGGCGCCGTCACCAAGGCGCACCTGTGTCCCCTGCCCGCGCCCTTTGTCTCGTGGCTGCTGGCCACCTTCCCGGAGCGCATCCCGGCGGAGGCGCTCCCGCCGCCGCCATTGCCCGATACGCACACCGCCGTCTGGTTCCAGATGTACCGGGAATCGCTGGAGCGCCTCTACCCTGATCCGGCCATGCGCCGCGTCTGTCTCGTGACGTTGGCGGACGCTATCGCCATCGCGCATGAGCGGTCTCCCGCGTGCTGGACGGCGGCGATGCTGGAGCCGGGCCTGTTCCGCATGAATGTGGGCAAGATCGAGGTCTGCGTGTTTCGCCGGGATGGCCTCTACCTTGTGCTGGACCGGGAGGCGCTCAGCCCCGCAGAACGCGATGCGCTGGAGTTTGCGTTTTCGGATTGGCCGGAAACCGGCGCGCAGTACCAGTCCGCGCCGTATGCGCGCGGAGCCAGCTTCTTTGCCCACGCCGCAGACCGGGATCTGCCGCGCGCGCTGGCGGCGTTTCACTCTGTGATCCGGCGCGCCGCCGGGCCCGCTGGCCGCACGCCCTACGCGCACGTGCACCAGCCCTATCTGGTGGAGTATCTGCGCGAGGAACTGGGGCGTGATCTGCCGCAGCCCGACTTCACCTTCCGTCTGCCCAAGAAAACGGCTCGCCCCAAGCCCGTGCCGCCAGAGCCCGATCCCGCGTGGCTCAGCGGCGACTGGCGCCCGGCGTGGCTCTTCGACGTGCCGCTGGCCGTGGGCGAACTGAGCGACCTGCTGGCGGGGCGTCGCGCCGGCGACGGGGGCATCTGGCCGGTGACGCGCTTCCGACAGCAGCTCAAGGCGGGGCAGCCGGTCATCTTATGGCAGGGCGGCCCAGACGCAGGCGTCTACGCCACCGGCGAACTGGACGACGCCCCGTTCGAGCGGGCGCCCGGCGACTGGGCCGTGCCAGTCACCTACACCACCGTCCTCTCCGAGCCAATCCTTGCGGAGACCCTCCGCACGCAGCCGCATCTACGCGAACTGGCGGACGCGCCGCAGCCGGACCACGCCATCTGCGAGGTTCCGGCGGCGCAGTGGGCGGCGCTGCAACCGCTGCTGCCGAGCTGCCGCCGCTAGCTGTGGCGGTATCACCGTCCGCACCGCCTCGCGTCAGGCGACGTCATCCCGCGATGCCGTGATGGTCTCCGCGAGTTCGCGCAGCACCGTTGCGAATCCCTGATAGCTCATCACGTACTCCGGCCACCACTTGCCGATCTGCCCGGCCTGCGCGGCGGGGAGCGCGGCGAAGGTCGGCTGCGCCAGCAGCTCGTCGACGCTGAAGTAGCCAGCGGCCTCGCGGGCATCGTTCAGGAAGAGGTCGACATCGGCGAGCTGGCCGGCCTGCTCCCAACTCAGCTCCTGATACCACGGTTCGGCGTCCCCCTGGTCGATGGTCAGCCCGAGCGCGGTGAAATAGCGCGTATCGGGGCCGGTCTCGGCGCCTTCCGCGTACAGCGTCTCCGGCGACCCGGCGATGAACGCCACGCGCAAATCCGGCTTCGCAGCGATGGCGCCCTGCAGTTCGCCGCTGGCGGCGGTGAACTCGGCCTTCGCGGCGGCGACCTCAGCGCTGTCCAGATCCGCGCCCAACGCCTCGGCCAGTTCGGCGAAGCGGGCGATGACCTCCTCAACGGAGCGATTGGCGACGGAAATGGCGATGGTCGGGGCGATCTCGCTCGCCTGCGCCTCGGTATCGGCGTCACCCAGCCCCCACAGCTCTGGCGTGCTGGGGTCCCACGTGGTGCTGATGATCACGTCGGGATCGACGGCAACGAAGCGCTCCAGATTGATCGGCTCCCAGCCATCCCCCACCGAGGTGATCTGGTCGAGGTCGATGTTGCCGGCCAGCGGGTCCTTGCCACCATCCTCCAGCACCTGCGGCCCGAACACGCCGACCGGCCGCACCCCGAAATCCCAGAGCGAGGCCGCCGAGTTCACCTGCGCAATGATCCGCTGCGGGCGTTCCGGCAGGGTAATCACCCGCCCCCGGTCATCGGTGAATGTCCACCCGGCGGCGGGCGTGGCGGCCGGCGTCTGGGCCGCTGCCCGCTGGCCCAGTAGCACCGTAGCGGCCAGCGTGGTCAGCAGCGTGCGTCGTGTCGTCATGGTTCCCCCTCACGCGGCGCAGGTAAACCCCGCGCATATCCGACTCACATTATCGGATATGGATTTTAGTCGTCACCGGTTCCCCAATGTGTGCTCTGCGTACACATTGGACGGTGGCGCGGCCCCCGGCCCGCTCCTATACTCCGGGCTTCGCTCGTGCCTCCATAATCCGCCCACCCTGTCAGCCGCGAGCGAAGCACCAGCGCCGGAAACTGCCGCCGGCAGGCGGTCACGCTGCTCACCCTCCGGCGCGGGAGACGTCGATGCCATCGCTCCCGCCCACGCCCACCGCGTGGCGCTCGCTTACCCGGCTGCTGATGACGCTCTGCGCCGTCTGGGCGGTGCTGTGGGCGGGGCCGGGCGGGGTCGCCGCGCAGGCGTGGCCGGAGCCACCGCCCTCCCTGCCCCTGCCTCCGCAACCACCCACCACCGCGCCCGCTGGCTACACCACCGCCGAATCCGCGCGCGCCCGCTTCCTCATGGCTCCCGGCGCCAGCGAGGACGCCGAGGTCTTCGCCCGCGACTGGGGCCTGCTGATCGATGACGGCATGGCCCAGCTCGATACTTTCCTGCCGCCCTTCCGCGATACGCTCGATATTTATGTCTACCCAGATGATCTTGCCTTCGCGGAGGCCACGGCGGGCAGCCGCTGGGCCGAGATGGAGCCGGGCCCGGTGCAGTCGAACCCGCGCAGCGGGGATATCGCCATCGATCTCTCGGCCTTCCAACAGTTGACGCCGCTGGAGGCGGAGAACGGCCTGCGCCACGCCATGGCCCACGTCGCCGCGCGCGATGCCTCGCGCGGGCGCGTGCCGCGCGGCATCGACGAAGGGTTGGCCGCCTACTTCGAGCAGCCGGTCCCGGCGCGGCTGGCGCGCCACGCCGCGCTGGTGCAGAACGCGCGCGCGGCGGGCGATCTGCTGAGCTGGTCCGATCTCAACCGCCCGGCCCCGCCGGACGCCGACCCAGCGCAGGTGCTGGCCAGTTCGTACAGCATGGTGGCGTACCTGATCGACCGTGAGGGGCCGGGCAAGCTGGGCGACTTCATCGCGGCGCTGGCGACGGAGCCGGACTGGCGAGCCGTCCTGCGCGAGACGTATAACCGCGCCCCGGCGGAGCTGGAGGCGCAGTGGGTGGAGAACCTGCCACGCTGGACCACCGGCGGTTGGCGCACGAACCTGCTGGCCGGCTTCGACCTCGAACCGGCGCGCGACCTGATCGCGAAGGGGCATTACGCCTCGGCGCGGCGCGAACTGGAGCAGTCGCTGCGCCTGTACACCGATCTTGAGGATGACGCCGGCATCGCCGCCGTCGGCGCGCTGATGGCCCAGACCGACATCGGCCTGCAGGCGGAAGCGCTGATGGGCCAGACGCAATCCGCGCTGGAGCTGCACGACTACGCCCGCGCGCAGGATCTACTGGAGCAGGCGCAGGCGCAATATGACCGCCTCGGCGGCGCGCAGGCCCCGGCCGAAATCATTCGCGTCTACGGCGAACTGGCTGCGCAGGGCCTGCAGGCGGAAGCCAATCTGGCGCAAGCGCGCACGCTCTCCCGCCGCTGGGCGGATTACCCGCTGGCGCGACAGGCGGCGCTGGACGCGGGTGCGGCCTACGCAACCTTGGGCGACACCGATGGCTACCAGAACACGCAGGCGGTGATGACCGCGCTGGATGGCCGCCAGCAGCGGCTGGTGCTGCTGGTCGGCGGCCTGACCCTGCTCTCGGGCATCTGGCTGGCGCTCTGGCTGTGGTCGCGCGGGCGGCCGCCGCTGGTCTGGGGGCGCTGATGCAAACGACGCTGCCGCAGGCGTCACGCCGGGTCGCCCTGCCGCTCCTGCCAGCCGCCAGCGCGAACCCGAATGCGCTCTGGCAGGCGTTCTGGCGACCCTACTGGGCGTGGTCCGACGCGCCGCCGCCGGAACTGGCCGCGCCGGATGCCCCGCTGCCGGCGGAGATCGGCCTCGCCGGTCAGGCGGTGGTGGGCGGGCTGGACCGCATCCGGCGCAACCTGTGGCTCAGCCACGCCGCCGTGTATATCGCCCGGGGCATCTGGCTGGGCCTGCTCGTCGCGGCGGGGCTGATGCTGCTCGATCTGCTGGGCGGCCCCGTCTTCAACCCGCGTCTGGCCGGGGGCATCGGCATCGTGCTGGTGCTGGGGGGCGTGGCGCTGGCGTCGCGCAGCAAGCCGGGACGGCAGCGCACCGCCCGGATGCTGGACAGCTCCTTCCGGCTGCACGAGCGGCTCGCCACCGCGCTGGATGACCTCGGCGTGGGCGTGC
Source organism: Thermomicrobiales bacterium (assembly GCA_047605145.1). GTDB lineage: Bacteria > Chloroflexota > Chloroflexia > Thermomicrobiales > UBA6265 > JACCXM01. The sequence continues at coordinate 9,198 of JASGGF010000165.1, forward strand.
CCCAGCCGGGGACGCGCGCGCCGCTGATCTATCTGCAGATGGCCGACGCCGCGAACGCGGTCGCCATGCTGCGGGCGGATCACCGCCTGCGTCCGGCGCTCCCGGTGCGCGAGGTGGCGATGATCGTCATCTGCGCGCTGCTGCTCACCGTGCTGACGTTTGCACGCGGCCTCGGCGGCGGGTTGCCGGCGCTGGAGACCGCCCGAGTGCCCGCCTTCACGCCCGCCATCGAGCGGCCGGAAGCGCCAGAGCCCACCGCCGCCGAAGTGGCCGCCGCCGCCGCGCCGCCCAGCGTGCAGGAGGTGCTGGAAGCCTCCGACCGCTCTGGCCGCGCCCGGCGCGATCTGCAGCAACTGGCCTCCGCCCTCTCCGATCACCCGGCCACCAGTCAGGCCGCCGCCGACATTTCCGCCGGGGATTACGCCGCCGCCGGGGATCAGTTGCGGCAGGCCGCCGCGCAAGCCGGCAATCTCTCGCCGGAGGGGCGGCAGGCGCTGGCGCAGGATCTGCAGCAAGCCGCGAACGAGATGGACCCGGGCACGAACGGCCTGCAGGAAGCCACCCAAAGCGCCGCCGACAGCCTGCAACAAGACCCCGCCGCCGCCAGCGACGGAATACGCGATCTGGCGGATGCCGTCGAAAAGACTGGTGAAGATGTCCAGTCGCAGAGCGACCTCGCATCCCAGATGCGCACCGCCCGGCAGGCGCAGACCTCGCAGGGGACCATGAGCCAGACGGGCGGCGACAGCCGAGGCGACCCGAACGAGGCCAACGCCGGCGAACAGGGCAGCAACGGCGCGCAGGGCTCGGCGCAGTCCAGCGGCAGCCTCGACCCCGGCCAGGGCGCGGACGCTTCCGGCAATCAGCCGGGCGAAAGCTCCGGCGAGCAACAAGGCGGCGGCGAGCAAGGCGGCGAAAGCGGCGGCCAGAGTGGCGCGGCGGAACGCGGCGCTGGCGAAGGCGGCGCCGGGGAAGCGCCAGGAGCCGCTGGCGATGGCGGCATCGGCGAGAACAGCGGCGGTGGCGAGGGCGCGGCCGGCGGCGAGACCGGCGCCGGGGCCGAGGGCAGTGGCGACAGCGAGGTCGGGCGGCCGGGCGGCGGCGCGGGCACGGGCCGCACGAGCGACGCTCAGC
>JASGGF010000166.1:0-10310 GCA_047605145.1 Thermomicrobiales bacterium
TTGATGCCCACCTCATGCACCACGCCCACATCACCGATTAAATGCGCCGGGGCCGGCGGGCACCCCGGGTCCCCCGCCGCCAGCCTAGCCAGCAGGCGAGCGACCCATGGCAACCATCGCCCCGCCAATGGAATCTGAACGGCCGCCGAAGCGAAAGCGCTCTCGCGCCGAGGCGGACGAAATCCGCGCTGGCCGGCTCATGATGATCCCGGCGTTGATCATTCCCATCATGTTGGCGGGGGTGTTCATCTACGGGTTCTACCTCACGCTGCGCAACATCCGGCTCAACCGCGGCGATCTCGGGTTTGTCGGGCTTAATAACTACATCAAGCTGCTGCAGGATGACCGTTTCTGGCATTCGCTCGCCCTGACGCTGAAGTTCACCATTACCGACATCACTGTTGAGTTGGTACTGGCGACGCTGTTGGCGCTGGCGCTCAGTGTGCCGTTGCGCGGCGTCAAGATTTACCGGGCGCTGCTCATCATTCCCCTCATGACGCCGCCGGTTGTTGGCGCGCTCGTGTGGAAAGTGCTCTATCGCTCCGGAAACGGGGGGTTCTTCAACTGGGTTCTCTGGAAGCTCGGGCTGCCCATGCAGGGGTTCATCGGCGATCCCACGCAAGCGATCCAGAGCCTGATCGTCATTGATGTCTGGCTGTATCTTCCCTTTGTCGCCATCATTCTGCTCTCGGGATTGCAAACGTTGCCCCAGGAACAGATGGACGCCGCCCGTATTGACGGCGCCAACGAGTGGCTCATCTTTTGGCAGATCAAGCTTCCCTATCTGGTTCCGTTCTACATCGTGGCGCTGTTCTTCCGGGCCATTGACTCGCTCAACGTCTTCGACACGATCTACGGCACGACGAAGGGCGGCCCGGGCGATGCGACACGCGTCCTCGCCGTCAACGGGTACGAAAATGCCTTTCCGTTCTTCAACATTTCCTACGGTGGCGCAACCTTCGTTGCCCTATGGTTGCTCTGTACCGTGGCTGGCTCGCTGCTCTACCTCTGGGTCAAGAAGTCCCAGGAATAGCCGGAGATAGGGGAAGCACGCGCCATGCAACAAACCGCACCCAACCAGCCGGTGATCATCAAGGAGTCCGCGCAGGCAAAGCGGGAGAAGCGTCTGCACTTCTTCCTGCATGTCGGGCTGCTGATCTACTTCTTCATTACGTTGCTGCCCTTTGTCTGGACGTTCATGACGTCCCTGAAGCAGTCAAAGGATGTTGCAGCCGCACCGCTGAAGATCTTCTTCACACCGACCCTGGACAACTACCGGGCGGTACTCTTCAACCAGTACAGCGCAGACTCTGCGCTGGCCCGGGTGCGGGTCGATATTCCGCACGCATTCCTGAACTCGTTGATCATTGCCGGTGGCGCGACCATCCTCGCCATGTTGCTGGGCAACGTCGCGGCGTTTGCGCTGGCGCGCTACAAGATGCCGGAGCGGGAGGTCTACGCCTTCTTCTTCCTGGCGTTCCGCTTCGCGCCGATCTTCGTGTTCATCATCCCGATGTTCCTGATCTATCAGGAAATCGGCCTGTATAACACGCACCTGGGCATGATCCTGGTGTTCCAGATTATTGCTATCCCGCTCATCGTGTGGACGATGCGCTCGTTCTACGAATCGATCCCGGCGGAGCTGTTCGATTCCGCCTCGCTCGATGGCGCTTCACGCCTGCAGCAGTTGCGCGAGATCGCGCTGCCGCTGGCCGCGCCCGGCCTGGCGGCGACGGCGGTGTTGACGTTCATTGCCTGCTGGAACAACTTTGTCTTCCCGTTCCTGCTGGGCGCCCAGCGCACCCAGACCATTACGTTGGCCACCATTACCTTCATTGGCTACGAAGAAGTTGCCTGGGGAATGATGACCGCGGCGGCGATCGTGACGATCGTCCCGGAACTCATTCTGGCGTTGCTTGTGCAAAGGCACATCGTACGCGGTTTGACCTACGGCGCTGTCAAGGAATAGCGGCGTAGGCGTCAACGGCGCGTGGTCAGTGAGGGCCACGGCCAAGGGAGGTTAGGGTCTTGAAGGCTGCGCTTCTGTACGGGATTGGCGACCTGCGCCTGGTCGACATTCCCAAGCCAGAGTATGGCCCAGACGAGGTGCTCACGAAGGTGACGGTTTGCGCCGTCTGCCCAACGGATATCCGCAAGTACCGCGTCGGCAACGGCGGCGTCCTGCAGTTCCCCTTCAACATGGGGCACGAGTGGGTCGGCGAAGTGGTTGAGGTCGGCGCGAACGTCGATGACGTTAAGGTGGGCGACCGCCTGGTTGGCGGTGGCTACGCCGGCTACGCCGAGTATGCGCCGCTGGGCGGGCACGCGCTGCGCCCGGTCAAGGGCCAGAAGCTGGTGGTGCCCGAGGGCGTCACGGATGAAGAGGCCACCTTCATCGAGCCGCTGGCGGACGCCATCCACTCCATCACCGATCAGGCCAAGGTGAAGATCGGCGACACGGTCCTCATCCTCGGCGCGGGCCAGCTCGCGCTGCAGCACTGCATGGTCGCCAAGGCCGTTGGCGCGACGGTCATCATCTCCGAGCCGATCAAGGAGCGCCGCGAACTGGCGCTGCAGTTCGGCGCGGACTACATCGTCGATGGCTCCAACACCGACGAAGTCGTCGCGTTCGTGCACAGCCTGACCGATGGCAAGGGCGCGGATTCCGCGATTGTCTCCATCGGTTCGCCGGAGGCGTCGGTGACGGCGCTGGCGGCCGTGCGCTCGCGCGGGCGCATCGTCCTCTTCGGCGGGTATGACCGCGGCGTGCACACCACGCTGGACCTGAACATCATCCACTACAAGGAAATCGAGATGACGGGCAGCTACTGGGTCGGCGTGCCGCCCTATGGCAACCCGGATCTCTACGGCGTGGCCCTGAAGCTGATCCAGAACGGCACGGTGCCGGTCAGCAAGCTGATCACCCACCGCTACCAGCTGGACGACATCCACGATGCCTTCGATGCGATCCGCACCAAGACGGGCATGAAGGCCATCATCTACATCAACGAAGAGCTCAAGAACCCAAGCAAGTAACGCAACGGCGCGTTTCTTCACACAAAGCGTTTTCGCCGGTTGCGGCACGAGTATCAGGGAGGAACAGGAACACTCATGGACGGTCTGGAACGACGGACAGCTCGGATTTTCGCGGCCGATGGCAAGTCGGTGGTGCTGGCGTTCGATCACGGCATGGGCGGCGCCCGCCACGCGGGCATGAAGAACCCCGGCCAGACGCTGCGCAACTGCATCGCGGCCGGCTCGGACGCGGTGCTGATCACCCCGGGCCTGGCGCGCCAGTTCGGCGATGACCTGACCCAGACGGGCGTGGTTATCAACCTCGACATTGCTTCCGGGAACGATTCCGAAGCGGTGCGCGAGGCCATGCTGCTCGGCGTGGAGATGGGCAAGTTCATCTTCTACCCCGGCAGCGAGGACGTGCGGGACAGCCAGGCGCGCACCCGCCACATGATCGTGACCGCGCACGACCAGGGCCTGCCGGTCATGGTTGAGCCGATCCCGGTTTCCTTCGAGGCGAAGCACGCGCACACGCCGGAGAACATCGGCACGGGCGCCAAGATCGCCTGCGAGATCGGCGCGGACGTGGTCAAGATGCAGTACTCCGGTGACCCGGACAGCTTCGCCGAGATCATGGAGACGATCTACCGCCCGGTCGTGATCCTGGGCGGCCCGAACCGCGGCAACCTGCGCGGCGTGCTGGAGGATATCCGGCACTCCATGGATGCCGGCGCCCGGGGCACCACCATCGGCCGCAACATCTGGGAGGCCGAGGCTCCTGAGCGCGTGATCGCGGCGCTGGCCGCCATCGTGCACGAGGATGCCAACGTCGACCAGGCGATGCGCCACCTGGAGCCGGTGTACGCGGGCGTCTAGTCCCCGCTGACAACGGATAGCCCGCTGCCAGCGGTGGGCTGACCTACACGAATGGCCCATGCACAATCGCATGGGCCATTCGCTTTGCCGGCTGAACGCGCTACCCTTAGCAGTGCCCGCTGGTCTCCATGTATTTCGCGGCATCGCTCACGCGCTGCTGGCGGGAGACCTACCACGCCGCAAGGCCGACCTTTCGGCAGGACGAGGGAGCGCTTTGGTAGACTCGCCGGCAGCCACCACCCCGGTCAAGAACCGGCCCGGACCCCGGAGCCGGGCGCGCGCTTGCGCGCCGCCCGCCGATGACCAGCGGGAAGCGCTGCTCTCCGAAATCGCGAACCGCTATTTCAAGTTGCGCGAGACGCAGGACGAGATTGCCCAGGCCATTGGGCGCTCGGTGGCGACCGTCTCCCGCTTGCTCGCCCGCGCCGAAGATGCCGGCGTGGTGGAGATGGAGGTCCGGCAGCCGCACACCCTGGTGCCGGCGCTGCAATCCGCGCTGGTCAACCGGTTCGGGTTGCAGGTGGCGCGGGTGGTCCACGTGGCCCCCTCCGAAACGCAGGCCTCGGCGCCGCGCATCGGGGAGATGGCGGCCCGCTACCTGACCACGATTCTGGAGCCCCAGAGCACCCTGACCATGGGGTCCGGCACGCACATCCAGGCGGTGATTAGCGCCTTGCCGTCCATAAGCCTGCGCGAGACGCACGTGGTGCAGGGGTTGGGCTCCATCGGCTCGCGAATGCCGCATGTCATTCATCCCCGGCTGGTTCAGATGATGGCCGGCCAGCTGGATGCGACCCCGCACTTTCTGCCGGCGCCGTTGATCACCAACACGGAGGCGGAGCGCGACGCCCTGGCGCGCGATCCGTATTTTGGGGCAGTGCTGCGCCGGATTGCCCACAGCGACATCGCCCTGATCGGCGTGGGCCCGACCGAGCCGCCGTACTCTGACCTCGTGGGCGCCGGGTTCATGGAGCCGTGGGAACTGGAGCGGCTGCGGACGCGCGGCGCGGTGGTCGAGCTGCTGGCCGAGTTCTTCGACGTGCAGGGCCGCGTGCTGTGTACCGACATTCAGCCCCGGGTGGTGGGGATGCGTCACCGTGACCTGGAGCATGCCGGCACGGTGCTCGCGGTGGCGGGCGGCGAAGGCAAGGCGCTGGCGCTGCTCGGGGCGTTGCGCAGCGGGCTGATTGACGTGCTGGTCACCGATAGCCTGGTTACGCGCTCCATCCTGGCGCTGGCCGATGAGCACCCGGGGCCGTCGTATCCGGCGCGTCCGGCGCGCTCGGCCCGCCAGGCGCTCTGGTGGGAGCAGGCCGGGCACGTGGATGCTCCGGTGGCTGATGCGCATGAGGATTTTCTGGATGCAACCCTGCGCGAGTTGGACCGCGTGGGTTACCAGAAGCTGTCGCCGCGGACGATTGCGCAGGATGTGCAGCAGCCAGCCGGGGCGATTTACCATGCCTGGAGCAGCCGGGCCACGCTGGTGCGCGATGCCTGGAGCCAACGCCAGGCCAGATCGACGCCGCCGGGCGCCAGCCTGGCGGAGGATATGCAGGGCATCCTGGCCTGGCTGCAGCCGGAGATGCCGGGCCGCGTACCCTATCTGGCGATGCGCACGATGGCCGCCGAGGCGCAACTGGACCCGGATTTTCGCCCCATTTTCCAGGCGCTTGAGCACAAGGGAAGTCTCCAGGTGCAATCCATGTTGCTGCGGGCGCAGGAGCGTGGCGAGCTCGGGAGTGGCGCCTCCATCGAGGTGCTGGCGGACATGATCTCTGGGGCGATCTGGCGGCGATTGCTCTTCGGCCTGCGCCCGATTGACGCGGCGTTCATGAGCGACCTGACGCGCGTGGTGCTGCGCGCGGCGAGCGATGCGCCTCCCTCCGCCACCGGGACCGGGAGTGGCGATCCGGGCGAACCGTAGGCCGCCGGTCGGCCGGGCATCCTGCTACCCTTTGCGCGAGTTGGCGCAGGCGCCGGCGCGGCGCGCGCCGCCCGGGCAGCGGCCCGAAGGCCAGGCCGGGGTATCTGGCAGGCGAACGCATCGGCAGGGGTAGAGGACAACATGGCCGTCGTGCAAACGTGGAACAGCAGCGAACTGGTGGCCCAGGACCGGGCCCACATGCTCCATCCGCTCTCCAACCTGCGCGCCGTGCGCGAGAACGGCGCGCTGGTGATGGTGCGGGGCGAGGATGTCTTCCTCTGGGACGCCGACGGCAAGCAGTATATCGACGCCTTTGCCGGCCTATGGAACGTCAATGTCGGGCACGGCCGCGCCGAGTTGGCCGAGGCGGCCGCCGCCCAGATCCGCGAGGTGGAGTTCGTCCCCACCTTCTTCGGGCTGGCCTCGCCGATGCCGATTGAGCTGGCTTCCCGGCTGGCCGGGCTTTTCCCCGATCCGCTGAACCACTTCCAGTTCACCTCCGGCGGCTCGGAATCGAACGAGACGGCGCTCAAGATTGCGCGCTACTACTGGTGGCTGAAGGGCAAGCCGGAGAAGATCAAGATCCTCTCCCGAAAGATGGCGTACCACGGCATCGCCATGGGCGCGCTGGCCGCCACCGGTATCCCGACGTACCACGAGGGCTTCGGGCCGCAGGTGCCGGGCTTCGTGCACCTCACCCCGCCGTACGCTTACCGCCACGCCGAGGGGCTGACGGAAGACGAGTTCATCGCGGCGCTGGTGCGCGAGCTGGAAGAGACCATCGAGCGCGAGGGCGCGGACACCATCGGCGCCATGATCGCCGAGCCGGTGCAGGGCGCGGGCGGCGTGGTGGTGCCGCCGGACCGCTACTGGGCGGCCATGGCGCCGGTGCTGCGCAAGCACGATATCCTGCTGATCTTCGATGAGGTGATCTGTGGCTTCGGCCGCACCGGCACGATGTTCGGGATGCAGCAGTACGGCGTGACGCCGGACATTGTTTCCTTCGCCAAGGGCGTGACCTCCGGGTACATCCCGCTGGGCGGCGTCGGCGTCAGCGACGAGATCAACGACACCCTCAGCGAGCCGGACCGCATGTTCATGCACGGCTTCACCTACGCCGGCCACCCGGTGGCCTGCAATGTCGCGTTGCGCAACATCCAGATCCTTGAAGACGAGGATCTGGCCGCCAATGCCCGCGTCGGTGGCGATGCCCTGCGCGCCGAGCTGCACCGCCTGCTGGACGATCACGCCCATGTCGGCGATATCCGCGGTATCGGGCAGATGACCCTGGTCGAGATGGTAGAGAACAAGGAAACCAAGGCCAAGTACGATCCGGCCCTGCGCATGGGCGACAAGCTCACCATGGCTACCCGCGAGAACGGCATCATCGTCCGCTGCACCAACGACGGCGTCGCCATCGCCCCGCCGCTGACCCTCACGGTCGAGCAGGCCGGGACCGTAGCCGAAGCCGCTGCCGCCGCCATCGAGGAAATCCTCGTCTAGGCATCGACGACACCAACGAGCAGAGGGGACGCTTCGGCGTCCCCTTTCGTATCTCGCTTGGCAGAGCGCGAAGACCATTCGTATCTCGCTTGGTAGAGCGCGAGGACCACTTCATCTCCAATTTGCTCTCCGGGGCGGCAGCCCGCCCCACTGTCATTCTGAGCGCAGCGAAGAATCTCTCGCGTGGTGGCCCACGACCATGCCTCCGGTATCGACGCGCGGTCGTCGGGAGCGTCCGACGAAGAGAGATTCTTCGCTGCGGCTGCCGTGAAAAGCTCCATGACCGTAGCGAAGGACCTCTGTGTCCTCACGTCGTCGCGACCACCAGAGAGGGCAGAGACACCCTTCGCTACGACCGTTCTCTTTCATGCCGCGACGGCGCCGCGGGCGGCGGGTCAACTCAGAATGACGACAGGGGTCGCGACGCTGACCTCATTGACCCGCACCTCTGGTCGTGCCGCACGCCGATCCACCTGATCCCCAATTCGAAAACTGCCGAAAACGGACGCTGCGGACGTATGCAAGCGTCCACCTACCTCTCAGGTTTCCGTGTCAGAATGACAATCACCCTCATCCCGCATGTCGCGCTTCCTGCGCGTCAGCTGGGAACCGAACCAAAATGCCCAGATTTCATAACAAAATCGCTGGAAGCCGCCAGCCGATCATGCCCGGATCGCCACGACCGCTGTTGACAGAAAGTCCGGACATGTTTTCGTAGGGAAAATACGTCCGAAGTGCAGGGTTGCGTACGTCGCCAGCGAACGGTAGTCTGGTCGTAAGCACCTGCTCCTACCCGCTCGCGCGCTCGTGCCGCGCACAACCGGATACGTTCATCGCAATGACGCGTCCGGCGAAAACGAAGAGGGAAGTCCCGATGCCCCGCCCCGCGCTCCGGCCCAGTCGCTGGTTTGTTTCCATTCTGATCTTGTGTCTGATCGCCGCGACCCTCGCCTTGCAACCGCATGCGCGCGCCGCGACCGATCTCACCCTGGGCGCCGATGCCGAGGTAGCCGACGCGCAAGGGGACAGCGTCAACATCCGCGACCAACCCTCCTACAGCGGTTCGGTCATCACCAGCGTCCCCGAAGGATGGTTGGTGAATGTGGTCGACGGCCCCTTCACTGATGATTCCGACGGCACCCTCTGGTATCAGGTGGTCGGCAATGGCCTGACCGGCTATATGCTCTCGGACTACCTGCGCACCCCCGATGGCAGTGTCTCCGCCGCGGCGGTCATGACCACCACGGCCGCGCTCAATCTCCGCTCAGGTCCGGGCACCACCTATTCCGTGCTGCTGGTCATGCCGAACGGCGCGACGGTGAACACCACCGGCACCACCCAGAACGGCTTCAGCCAGCTGACCTACAACGGCACCACCGGGTGGGCATCCACGCAATATCTCTCTGGCGGAACCGGTAGCACCACCGCCACGGTCATCGATGGCTCCCTCAATCTGCGCTCGGGCCCAGCCACGACCTATTCCGTTGTGACGGTGATGCCGGATGGCGCCACCGTCACCATCACTGGCGCGCTGACAAATGGCTTCTATCCGGTCCGCTACGGTTCTCTGACCGGGTACGCTTTCGCGCAATATCTGCAGATCGGCTCCAATCCAACACCGACCGCGACCCCGACCAATCAGACCGCGATCGTCATCGACGGCGCCCTCAATCTGCGCTCGGGTCCCGGCACCACCTATTCGGTTGTGACCGTCATGCCCGACGGCGCGACAGTGACCATCACCGGCGCTCTCAACAACGGCTTCTATCCCGTGCGCTACGGCAGCACGAACGGTTATGCCTTCGCGCAATACCTGCAGATCGGCGGCACGCCCTCCTCACCGACCCCGACGGCCACCGCGACCACGCAACCAACGCGCGCCGCCTGGACGACCGCCAATCTCAATCTGCGCTCCGGCACCGGTTCGAGCTTCGGTGTCATCATGGTCATTCCCTCCGGCGCGGGAATCACCGTCACCGGCAGCCTGAGCAACAACTACTACCCGGTCACCTACAACGGCACCAGCGGGTATGCCTCGGCCGATTACATCACCTTCTCCCAGCCGACCACCCCAACCCCCGGCACGGGCGGTCTCCTGATCTGGCCGGTCAAGGGCGGAACTTGGCAGATCATTCAGGGCTATAACGGGGGCACGCATAACGGCTCCACTTACATGTACTCGATGGACCTGCAACGCACCGACGGCGAGCAAGCCACCATCGGCCAGACGATCTATGCGCCCGCCTCCGGCACCGTCCTCTGGACCAGCGGCGGTCTCCTGATCGGTATGAACAATGGCTATGGCATCGCCCTCTTCCACATCACCCTGAATTCCAATATCACCTCCGGCACGGTGGTCACGCAGGGGCAGGTGATTGGCTCGATCTCCGGTCCGGGCGGTTCCGGCTACCAGGTCACACCGCATGTCGACATGACCCTCTGGCAGCTGCCCAATGGCGGTGGCACCCCGCGCATCTCGACACCCTTCACCGGCCAGTTCACTATCTCCGGCAACGACTTCCCGCCAGGCAACCTGGCCTACAACACCTGGGGCGGCACCATCTTCACCCCGTAGCAGGCAGCATGCGGCTGGCGGCACGCAGAAAGAGCGGTCCACCCGGACCGCTCTTTCGCTATCCTGACTCATATCTGCCTGCCGCGTGCTCTTGACCGAATTGGGGAGGAAATTGAAATGGCTCGACATCCATGGGTAGCCAAAGCCGACGACGGTGTGCGCTGGGGAATGCAGGTGGTGGTGCCCGCCCGCCGCGACGCGCTCCCCAAGCTCATGACAGTCGCCCGCAATATGGAAGATCTGGGATTCGATTCCCTGTTCGTCATGGATCACCCGGCCCTGCATGCCGATCCCTATATTGCCCTCTCCGGCGCAGCGGCCGTCACCCAGAAGCTGCATCTCGGTCAGCTCGTGATGGCCGCCACCTATCGCCATCCGGGATTCGTGGCGCGCATGCAAGCCGATCTCGACAACCTC
>JASGGF010000167.1:0-10257 GCA_047605145.1 Thermomicrobiales bacterium
TGGAAGTGGCCTCGCGGATCGTGGTGATGAACCGGGGGCGGATCGAGCAGGTGGGAGCGCCGGCGGAGCTGTACGAGCACCCGGCCACGGAGTTTGTGATGAGCTTCGTGGGCAAGGTGAACCGCATCGGCGATGCCTACATCCGCCCGCACGAGGTGGTCATTTGCGCGCCAGACCAGACGGGGTGCATCCCGGCGACGGTGGATCGGGTGATCACGTTGGGCTTCGACAACCGCATCGAGCTGTCGCTGCAGAACGGGGACCGGGTCTGGGCGCAACTGACCCGCGATGAGATGCAGCGGATCCGGCCGGTGGCGGGGGACACGATTGGCGTGGACCTGAGCCTGAGCCGGCGGCCGGGCTGGGAGCCGGGAGATTTCCCGCCGGTGAGCCCGGCGTCGGCGACGAATATGGTGTCGATCAACCCGGCGGAGGATGGCCGGCGGGTGGGATCACGGTAAGGGGGAGACGGCGCTGCGGCGCCTTTGGGGGGAACGCGCCTGTGGGCGCTTAGGGGGGGACGCGCCTGCGGGCGCTTGGGGGGAGACGGTCTGCGGACCTTGGGGAATAAGGGAATAAGGAGAACGAAGGGGCGGGGCCGGTATCATGGCGCTGGTGGGGCAGCGGCGTGATGGGCATAAGGGGGGCGCATGGCGGAGATCAAGACGCGGGCGACGGAGGTAAGCGTGGATGCGTTCCTCGCTGAGGTGGCGCATCCGGTGCGGCGGGCGGATGGTCAGGCCGTGCGCGCGATGATGGAGCGGGTGACCGGGGAACCGGCGGTGATGTGGGGGCCGTCGATCATTGGCTTCGGCCGCTACCACTATCGCTACGCCAGCGGGCACGAGGGCGAGATGTGCCGGATCGGGTTTTCGCCGCGCGCGGCGAATCTGGCGCTGTACGTGGGCGGCTTTCCAGAGTACGAGGAGCTGCTGTCGCAGCTGGGGAAGCACAAGCGCAGCAAGGCCTGCCTGTACGTGAACAAGCTGGCCGATGTGGACCTGGCGGTGCTGGAGGAGATCGCGGCGCGGTCCTACGCGGCGATGGAGGGAGCAGAGGGCTGCACGGTGTGCTGAGCGCGGGGCGCCGGGGGGCTCAAATGTGGCGGCCCGCCCCCAATAAGAGCCCTCACCCCAAACCCCTCTCCCGATGCGCGGGAGAGGGGCTTTTTGTTGTTGGTGGCGGGAGTTCCCAGGTCCAGGGGGCATGGAGGCCGGGGGCTTTGCGGACGAGGATTTCTTCGGCGCGGCGGGCGCGGGCGAGGGTGCGCTGGGCGATGCCGTGGGCGGCGGCTTGCTGCTGGAGGTCGCGGCCGGGCTGGGGGCCGTCCGCGAGGGCGGCGCGGAGGAAGTGGCGGGCTTCGAGGAGGGCGGTGCGGGCGGCAGGGGGCTCGGTGGCGGCGCGGAGGAGCTGGGCGGCGGTCCAGGGGGATTCGCCGTCCCAGACGATGCGGGCGGCGGCAGCGATGGTGGGAGCCGTTGCACCGGAATCTCCGGGGGCGCTGGGACCGGTGGTGGCGACCGTTTCGAGGTGGAAGGCGAGGGAGGGGGTGGGGGCGGCGAGGTTGCCTTTGGTGACAGCGAGGATGCGGCGGGCGGGGTCTTCGGGATCGGGGGCAAGGAGGAGGGCGCAGCGGGCGGCGCCGATGACGCCGATGCTGCCGCCGCCACGGTAGAGGGGGTTGGCGGCGGGGGCTTTGGTAAGGTGGCGAACGATGACGACGGCGGCGTTGGCGTGGGCGGCGAGGCTGTTGAGGGCGGCGAGGACGGCTCGCATGTGGGCGGGGTCGCTGGCGGTGTGGCGGGGACCGAGGAAGGCGGCGAGCGGATCGAGGACGATGAGGGCGGCGTCGACTTTGGCGGCGACGGTAAGGCGGATGGGGGCGTCGCCGGGGAGGGCGACGGGGCGGCCGGGCTGGCGAGGATCGGGGACGCCGTTGAGGGTGACGATGCGGTGAGGATCGCCACCGGCGGCGTCGAGGCGGGGGCGGATGGTGTCGCAGAGGCCATCTTCGGCGGCGAGGAGGAGGACGCTGCGGGGCGGGGCGGGTTGGCCGCCGGGGAGGGGTTCGCCTCGTGTGATGCGGGCGGCGAACTCGGCGAGGAGGGTGCTTTTGCCGAGGCCGGGGTCGCCATCGAGGATGGTGACTTTGCCGAGGGCGAGGCGGCCGGGGGAGAGCCAGTGGATGGGCTCGGGCTCGATGGCGCTGAGGCGGACGACGTGACCGAGGGCCTGATGGGCTTCGGAGCGGAGATTGGGCAGCGGGGGGGGGGGCGGGGGGGGGGGGGGTGCGCGGCTGGCCGGCGGCGATGAGGTCGTCGAGGAGGCGAAGGGCTGCGGATGGGTCGAGTTTGGGCGGGCGGTTGGTCATGGCCGGTTGATCCTCCGGCAACAGATTAGCACATATGTTCTGTTTAGAGGGTGTCGTCTTCAGTTCGAGGGTGCAAGAGGACGAGTTTATCTCTAGTGATTCCACGCTCCGCGAGGGCCCGCACCGAGAAGCCCTCACCCCAACCCCTCTCCCGAAGGACTTGCGCGGGAGAGGGGCTTTTTGTTGGGGGTGGCGGGGGCGGGTTAGGTCGGAAAGATGCAGAGGCCCTGGGGCGAGCAGGTGCCGCCCTGGGGGCAGGGGCCGCAGTCGATCGGATCGCCGCAGCCGTTGGAGGTGGGACCGCACTCGATCCCGACGAACTGGCAGAAGTTCGGGGGCGTGTTGCACAGGCAGGCGCCGTTGACGCAGAACCGGCCTTCGCCGCAGCTGTCCCCTTCCTGGGCGGTGTCCGCGATGCAATTGCCGGTGGTAGCGTCGCAGGTCTGGCAGACGGGGCAATCGGGGTCGCAGACGCAGGAGCCGCAGTTGACGGTGGCGCCGCAGTTGTTGCGGACGGCGCCGCACTGGCCGGCGCAGGTGATGGCGTCGGAGTTGGGAACGCAGGCGCCGCACGCGCCGCGCGTGGCGCCCCGGGCGAGGAGGGTGTCCTGCTTGCGGCGGTAGCGCTTGACGGTTTTGCCGTTGAGGCAGTATTTGACCTTCCGGTGGTTGAAGGTTTCGGCATCGACGCGGTCGCGCTGCCGCCGTTTTGCAGCGCCGGATGTTGCGTGCAGGGCCGGGATGCTGGCGAGGGAGAGGCCGGCCAACGCGTGCATGAGGCTGCGGCGGGACTCCGGGTGCGCCAAAGTTCGGCTGAGGCGGTCGAAACGCCGTGAGTCCACAGGGCATCTCCTTTGGGTGGGGAATGCGGCCGCTCGTTCGCTGAGGCGACAGCAGAGCTCCGCAGGTCGATGTCAGGGAAGGTAACACCCGGGTTGTTCGGGGTAGCGCGTCGCTGACGACGCACGCTACCTCCGGGGCTCGCTCTGGTAGCCCGGCTTACGTCACGCGGGACATGCGCTGCCGCAGGCTTCAGATTTCGCAGGTTCCCTCGTGGCAGACGAGGACGCCGGCGAACCTGTGCCTACACGGTCCGCCGTTGTCGACGTCGTTGGTGAGGTTGGCGTAGGTGCGATCGCCGGGGCAGCGGGTGTCGATGGGATCGCCGCAAAGGGCGCATGGCCGCAAGCCGCCGCAGCCGCCCCGTGATTCCGCTGGTTGTGGCGGAATCACGGGCGCCGGGCGCCGGAGGGATCCGCGGTTACGAGGGCTCGATGCAGGTTCCCCGGGCGCAGAAAAATGGGGGATCAATCTGGCAGACATTGCCGCAGGTTCCGCAGTTGCTTTCGTCTGACAGGGTGTCGACGCACTGTCCGGCGCAGCAGGTGAGGCCAGCCTCGCAGGAGCCACACTGGAGTGTGCCGCCGCACCCGTCGCTGGCGGAGCCGCAGGTGGCGCCGAGGGCCGCGCAGGTGGTGGGGACGCACGCGGGGCACGCGCCAACCGTGGCGCCGGCGGCAAGGAGCTTCTCCTGCTTGCGGCGGAGGCGTTTGACGGTCTGGCCGTTGACGCAGTACTTGACCTTCTTGTGATGCCAGGATTCGGCGTGGGCGCCGCGCCGCTTGCCGTGGCCGGGCGCGGCGCTGGCCGGCTGGTGGCTGAGGAGGGCGGGGAGGCCAGCGGCGGCCACCCCGGCCAGCGTCTGAACGAGCTGGCGCCGGTTGCCACCGTGGGCGAGCGATTTGCTGAGGCGATCGAAGCGCGATGCGTCCATGGATCTCCTTCCCGGGTGATGCGGGGACACTGTCGGAGCGTCCCGGCCTTTGGGCAACGACGATCCGCGTCACCCGCTGAGAGGACCTGACCGCAGAGTATTGTGTCACGGGCGACACGTCAAGCCAGACAGGATAACGGCGCGCAGGAAAACGCCTCCCGGCAAGAGCACGGGAGGCGGTGGGCTCCGGGGCCTGCGGGCAGGCGGCAAGCCCCGGAAGCGGCGCGGTGAGGGTGGCGGCTACGCGATGCTGCAGCGGCCGTCACCGCAGGTGGCTGGCGGGACGCAGACATTGCCGCAGGTTCCGCAGTTGGCGTCGTCGTCCTGCAGGTTGACGCACTGGCCGGTGCAGCAGGAGAGATCGAGGTCGCAGCCGCCGCATTGCAGCGTGCCGCCGCAGCCATCGCTGGCGGGGCCGCAGATGACGCCGAGCGCGGCGCAGGTGGTGGGGGTGCAGGTTGAGCAGGGACCGCGCGTGGCGCCCTGCGCGAGCAGGGTGTCCTGCTGGCGGCGGAAGCGCTTCACGGTCTTGCCGTTGATGCAGTATTTGACCTTCTTGTGCTTCCAGTGCTCGGCGGAGACGCCCGCCCCGCCCGCGTTGCGGCGGGTGCGCCGGGCCTCCGCCTCGCTGGCGAATAGCCCGGCGGCGCTGGCGGCCGCCGCGGCGCCCAGTCCCTGCAGGAGGGTGCGGCGGCCGGCGGCAGTGCGCCGGGAGAGCGATCGGCTCAGCTGGTCAAACTGGTGCGCGTCCATGGGCGGTGATCCTCGTGTACGACGTTAGCGCGGGGCGTTGCTGACCAGTGTAACAAGACCGGTGCGCCGGGGCCGGGATCAGCAGCGGACGTAGGTGCGCGCGGTCCCCGGGTTTGCGCTGCGGGCGCAGGTTCCGCAGTTGCAGGCGGCGGCGCACACGTTGCCGCACACGCCGCAGTTGGCGCTGTCGCTGGAGAGCCAGCTGCAAACGCCGGCGCAGCAGACAGGGGTTTCGAGGCCGCAGATGTAGCAATCCTCCGGGCCGCAGCCGCCGCACTCCAGCGTTCCACCGCAGCCATCCGCCACGGCGCCGCACGCCCACCCGAGGCTTTCGCAGGTGGCGGGGACACAGGGCGGGGTGGGGACCGGCGCGCCGCATTTGCCAACCGTGGCGCCGTTCGCGAGCAGGGTGTCCTGCTGGCGGCGGTACCGCTTGATGGTTTTGCCGTTGCGGCAGTAGAAGGCTTTCTTGTGGTTCCAGTGGTCGCTGGAGACACCGCCCCGGCCAGACGGCGCACGGCGCCGGGCATCGGCGGTGGGGGCCAGCAGCGAGGCGGCGCCCGCCACGACGAGGCCCGTGAGCGATTGCACGATGGCCCGGCGGCTGCCCGCGTGCGACACGGTGCGGCTGAGGCGGTCGAATCGTGGTGCGTCCACGCGGGATTCCTCCGTCCGATTGGCGCGCGCCCGGGCGCAGGGGCATCGCTGCGCTGTCTGTCGTGCAGGCAACGTAGTATCGCAACAACGTCGGGTTTGCGCTGCCCGGCGTCACGCCGCGCTCGCAGGGAGCCGGTCCCCTCCCCGCCGCTGATGGGGCGCCATGGTCACGAACCGGTGGGGGTGAACCGAACGCTGTGCGCCGGGCGAAACAGAACGCCGCCCCGGCCGAGGTGGCCGGGGCGGCGTTCTGCGAATGCCAGCGTGGTGTTCGCGCTATGGGGTGGTGCAGTAGCCGCCGCTGCACTTGTTCTTGCCGCAGCAATCGCTGTTGTACTGGCAGCTGTAGCTGATCTGCTTGCAGCAATAATCGCCGGAGCCGAACTCGGAGACCTGCGCACAAAGCTGGTTGGCGTTGCAGCAGTCCTGATTGCGCTTGTTGTCGTCGCACGTGCTGCCCAGCTTGCGGCACTTGTCCTTGCGCTTGCGTGAGTTTTTCTTGCGGTTCTTGTTCTTGTTGTGCTTCTTCCGCGCTTCGGCATCGTGCTCGCTGAGGCCGATGGCGCCCAGCAGACCCGCTACCGCCGCGGCAGCACCGCCAGCGGCAAGCCCAAAGCGGCGTCTGGTCCACGCGTCGAACCGGGTTTCGTCCACCGTCATACCTCCGAACATGTCGCGGCCACCTGAAATTCCGATTTTACCGATGCTTATGTATCGTAGCAGGTGGGGCGCCGGCCGCCCAGATCGGCGAACCGGCAGGGCGCCGGGATCGGTGGCCTGCGCGACTGACGGCGTGTAGAGCGGCCCGGCGGGCGGACAGCGGGGCCGGACGCAGCGTCAGAGGCGGCGGGTGTTCCATAATGGCGCGATACGTTTCCGGGAGGGGCCCGGAAGGCAGTAGAGACAGGACCTGTGACCGTGGCAGGCAGTGCACTCGAAACGCAACCGGCAACGCTGCCTGCGTCTTCCATGACCGATTCTCCAGCAATCTCCGGGCCGGTGATGGCAATTGGCGGCGCGGAGGACAAGCTGCGGGACAAGCTGATCCTCTCGGCGTTTGTGAATATGGCAGGTGGACCAGAGGCGAGGATCGTCATTTTGCCGACGGCATCTTCCATAGAAGATGCCGGGGAGCGCTACAAGGCGATCTTCCTGAGCATGGGCGCGGCTTCCGCTGATGTGCTGGTGCTGCCGGACCGGGCGGCGGCGGCGAACCCGAAGACCGTGGCGATGCTGGATGGCATCACCGGGGTGTTCATGACCGGCGGCAACCAGATGCGCCTCTCGACCATCGTCTCCGGCACGCCGGTGGCGCGCGCCATCCAGCGGCTGCACCGCGCGGGCGCGGTGGTGGCGGGCACCAGCGCGGGGGCCTCCATCCTGTCATCGCACATGGTGGCCTTCGGGGCGAGCGGGCCTTCGCCGCGCATGCGCATGGCGCAGATGACCGCGGGGTTCGACCTCGTGCCGGGGGTGATCATCGATCAGCACTTCCGGCAGCGGGACCGTATTGGCCGCCTGCTGGCGCTGGTGGCTGGCAGCCCGGCGCTGCTGGGTATCGGGGTGGATGAGGACACGGCGGCGATCTTCACCGGGGACACGCTGGAGGTGGTGGGGCGGCACAGCGTGACGATTGTGGACGGCTCCAACATCGTCTCGGATATCCACCGGGTGAAGGCGTACGGCGCGATCACGGTGAGCGGCGCGGTGCTGCACGTGCTGGCGGCGGGGAGCCGCTTCGACATGATCGAGCGCAAGCTGATTCCGCCGCCAACGCCGGGGCGGTTCCCCCGGTAGGGGACGGACCTACGGATAGCTTTCTACTTGCCCCGAGTTTCGGTCATCCCAGATCAGGCTGCCGGGTCGGGTCAGCTTGTGCGTGAAGATCACGAGGCAGCAGCTGGTGGCGTCTCTCGCCGAGATGACGCGCATGCCTTCGATATCTGGCTCGTGGAAAAGCTCCCAGCCGAGGGTCTGCGTCGGGGCGATCCCAACCGGAGCGGTCAGCACAGGCTGGCGAACGGTCATGTCACGCACCTCGTACCCCATCCAATCGCCAGTGAGTTCCTGCGCGGTGGTGGCAAGCGCTGTGTGCGCCGACGTGTCGGCAAGATCGACAACGTGCTGCAGATTGACATGCACATCAACGACGACGGTGCGGTTCATTCTGGGAGCAGGGGTAAAGCTGACCGGCTGGGTGTATGGGTTCCCGAACTGGGCCTGCTTCTCAAGGAGCGCGGTATCCGGGTCAAGCGCGAGATAGAGAAGTTCAAACACTGGGGGCCGCGCGTTGCCGGGGTTGAACCGGGTTCGGGCATTGGCGGCGCCAGCGGTGAGGCCGGGCGGCGTGACGCGCAGAATCCGTCCCGGATAGCCTGTTGTGGCGGCGTGTTTCCAGACACCGCGTACGGCAGATCTCGGGAGTTGAAGTCCCTGGGCCGAGTTCACGCTGCGGGGAGATTGAACTTCGCGCGCGTGACGACGTCTCGGAGCAGGTGCTCGTCCGGCGTCCCGATGAGGAACTGCGGGGCGAGTCCGCCGAAGAGCGTGTTAGGGGTTGCCAACCATACGGCAGCCTCGTCCTGACCCATGAGGGCGCCGAATTCGGCGCGCAGGTCATCGAGATAGACGGCAGCGAACGCGGCTGCGTGACCGATCATGCGCCGCAACCAGACTTCGAGCCGCTGTTCCGAATGGTGGGGGGAATCCACGGGTTGCACAGGAATCTGGACGGTATGAAGATCGATGCTCACCCATGATGCCATCGGCTGGGCCACGGTGTCGCGAAATGTCGTTGAGAGACGGTCCGCCTCAGCGTGACTGTGCCGCGATTCCGGAGACTGCATGAGGACAAGCCGAATACGGGGCGTCTCGTTTGCGTGCCAGGCAGCGATACCCAGCGGGTCAGGATGCTTCGTCACCGGCAACACGGTGTAGGAATAGAACAGCCAGATCTGTTCGACGATGACCGCCGCGTGTTCTTCCGGGCTGCCGGAGGCAACCAGATACCGGCCAAGGCGCTGGAGCGCAACGGAGCCCCACGCCCGGCTCCACGCATCTTCCGGCTGCTGGTTGTCGTGCGGTGCAGAGACCGGATTACGAGCCATGACGGTAACCTGCTCGGACAGCGACTGACGATGAACGTTCCCCTCATCCTACCATTCGCGCCGAGTCCCACGGATTCCATGCATTGCCCATCACGCGCGTACTCCGCCGCGGCAACTGCCCCAGTTTCCTGGCGACACCGCCGGCGCGCGCGGGGTTAGGGTGGAGGGGCGTTTTCGGCGCGGCGGCAGGTGTCGCCGGCGCAGGCGAGCAGGCTGTCCAGCCAGAGGGAGAGATCGGTCATCTTCGCGGCGTGCTGGGGGGCGCTGGCAAGGTTGTCCAGTTGCCACGGGTCCCGGCGCAGGTCGTACAGCTCGTCCTCGACGGGTGGGATGCCCCACGCGGAGAACTGCCAGTCGAGCGTGCGGATGCTGCGCCACCCTGACCGGATGCGCCCGGCAATGCGGTTGGCGTCCGTGTGGACGACGACCATGGCGTCGTCATCGTCATTGAGATCCTGATCGATGGGCGTGTCCACTTCCAGCAGCAGGGCGCGGCGCCCGCTGTCGCCGCCGCGCAGCGCCGGCGTGATGGACCGGCCATCGACGAATGCCGGCACGGCGGCCCCGGCCAGCTCGGCGAAGGTCGGGGCGAGGTCGATATTCGCCACCAGCGCCGGGTTGACCCGCCCGGCGGGAATGCCCGGGCCGCGCGCGAGCAGGCCGACCCGCACCGCCTCGTCGTAGGGCGTGGTCTTGCCTTCGTCCCGGTGCTCCCCCAGCGCGTAGCCGTTATCGCTGCTGAAGAAGATGTAGGCGTTCTCCAACCGGCCCGCCGCCGCCAGCGTCGCCACAAGCTGCGCGACCGCCTCATCCACGGCCTGCAGGCTCTGGAGCCGCTGCGTGTGCAAGGTCTCCAACCACGCGATCTCGTCCTCGGTCAGCGGCGGGCGCTGCATGTTGATGGGTTTGTCGCTGAGGTCCGCCTCGTTGAACGAGCCGCCGTGATCGAGGGGGATATCGGTCAGCAGGCCCTCGTGGCGCGGGGCCGGGGTCGCGGGCTTGTGCGGGGCCTTCGGGGCGAGATACAGGAAGAGCGGGACATCGGCCGGCGTGGAGGCGATGAACTCCGTGGCCTTGTGGGCGAGCACGTCGGTCAGGTAATCCGCCGCGTCCGCGCCGTGTTCCTCGGTCTCGTCGCCAACGTACAGCAGGTAGTTGAAGGGCTTGAGGCGGCGGGGCACGACCCAGACATCCCAGCCGGGCCCGCCACCCTCGGGCTGCCGGAACTGGTTCATATGCTTGCCGATGTGCGCGGTGCGGTAGCCGGCGTTCTGCAGCCAGACCGCGATGGTGTCCTGATCCAAACCGGTGTCGTGCCAGCTGGCCCACGCCGAGACGAGGGATTCGCTGGAGAAGACGCCGTGGTTGTGCGCGTACTGCCCCCGGAAGAAGCTGGCGCGCGATGGCCCGCAGAGCGGCGTGGTGGCGAAATAGTTCGGGAAGGACATGCCGGCGTCTGCGAGGAGCGCCAGCGTGTGCGGCATCACCGGGAGGTCGGTCGGCCGCATGTCATCAAGGAGGATCATGATGATATCCGGCTGCGCGGCGGGTTCGGCGGCAGGCGCGGCCTGCCCGGGGCGCGGCCCCAGCAGCGC
>JASGGF010000168.1:0-10223 GCA_047605145.1 Thermomicrobiales bacterium
CGGCGGATTCACGCTGGCGGCGGCGGAGGCGGTCTGCGGGGGCGCGCCTGAGGGCGGCGCCCTCCCGGCCGACGTGGTGCTGGACGCCATCGGCTCACTCATCGACAAGAGCCTCGTGCAGCGAATTGACGCCGGCGGGAGCGCGCGGTTCGGGATGCTGGAAACGATCCACGAGTTTGCGCTGGAAGCGCTAATTGCCGCCAGCGAGGTGGAAACGGCGCAAGCCGCCCACGCCCGCTACTTCGCCGGCCTCGACGAGTGGCTCGATCCGAACCGGCTGGCCCCCGGCGAGCGCTTCAACGAGCGGCTCTGGAGCCTCGAAGCCGATCTGGGCAACGTGCGCGCCGCGCTGGAGACCCTCGCCCGCATTCCAGACGGTGATGGGTTGCTGCGGCTGGCTGGGGGCCTGGCGATCTTCTGGCACCACCGGGGCAATCTCGAGGAGGGGCGCAGCTGGCTGGCGCTGGCGCTGGACAACGCGCCGGGCGCCGCCCCGGAAGACCGCGCCCGGGGGTTGGCCGGGCTCAGCCTCTTGTGCTGGTCGGTGTCGGACTTCGTAGCGGCGGAACCGCCCGGGGAAGAGGCGCTGGCGATTGCACGGGCGCTTGGGCACACCGAGCTCACGGCGCTGTCGCTGCACCTGCTAGCGCTGGTGGCGAGTAGCCGCGCCGCGTGGGACCGCGCCACCGGCCTGATGGCGGAGGCGTTGCCGTTGTGGCGGCAGCTGGGGCTGCCCTCGGACGAGGCGATGGCGCTGATTCATCTCGCCAGAATGGCGTATGAAGTGGGTGACGCAGGCGCCAGTTGCCGGCTGGCGCACGAAGCGTTGGGTCAGTTTCGCGCCCTCGCACACCCGTCCGGCGTGGCCGCGGCGCTCGGGATGATTGCGGCGCTGGAGCAGGAGCGGGGCGATTTCGTGGCAGCGGCGCTGGCGTATCAGGAGGGTCTCCGGCTCTGGCTGGATGTTGACCGCCAGTGGTCGGGCGCGCGGCGCGGCGCGGGCGCCGACGCCGCGCTCTTTCCGGGCTGGGCGGGCGTGGTTGACCGCCGGTTTCTGGTGCAGGCGCTGGCCGGGCTGGCGGGCATTGCGGCGGAGTGGCGTCAGGGGGCGGCTGCCGCTGAGCTGCTGGGCGCGGCGGATCGTCGTTGGGCGGCAGTCGGCATCCACCCGCAGACCCGTGCTGCCGCCGGGCGGCAGGGCGCGACTGCGGCAGTACAGGCCCTGCTGGACGGGTCCACATTTGCGTTGCGCCATTCCGCCGGGATGCAGCTTCCCCTGCGCGACGCGGTCCAGCTGGCCCTGACCTTGCGGGTGGCGGCCCCGGACGCGTCCCCGGCACTCGGGGCTGGCGGCAGGTCGGCCCGGCTGACCGCAAGGCAGGTGGACGTGCTGCGCCGGCTGGTGCTGGGCGAGACCGACCGCCAGATCGCGGGCGCGCTCTTCCTCAGCTCCCGCACCGTTCAGGACCATGTCTCGCGCCTCATCGCCGCGCTCGGCGTCACGAACCGCACCGAGGCCGCCGCCGTCGCGGTGCGCGATCAGCTGGTCTGACCGCACCGGGCGGCGCGCCCGGCACGGTCCCGTACGGTAATACCGCCAAATTCCGGTATCGCGCCACGGCTCGCCCACGCATGATCTGGCCAGGCGCCGGCACGCTGCGGAAAGGCGATGGGTGATGCGGCAACTGGTCTACGCGTTGCGCTTCGAGGGCCGCGCCGAGGCGGTGGGGCAGGTGGGGGGCGCGCTGCGGGTGATCGCGCGGGCGCCGGGTGGCCGGTTGACGACGGGCCTCGGACCCAGCGGCCTGACGGCGGGCTGGGCGATGGAGCCCGGCGAGGTAGCGCGCCTCGAATCCGAAGTCACCTTCACCGGCCAGACGAGCTTTCAGGAGATCGGGGTCATCAACGTTGGCCGAGACCATGGCTTGCGCTTCGCCACCGTCGGCATTGGATATCTCGCCCCGAGCCGTGTCTCCGGGTGGCGGCAGGGCGCCGTGACCTGGCGGGTGGTGGAGGGGCACGGGCAGTTCACGGGCGTGGGTGGCCTGATTTCATCCAACATTCTGCTGGATGAGCACCTTGGCGTCATCAGCCAGCATCTCGGGGTGCTGCTGCTGCCGTGACTCCGCCGCCCGGCGCCGCTGCGCGGAGAGTTTAGCGGCGGGACGATGCCGTTTCCCCGGTTCCTGCGTTGTAGCCACTGGAACGGCGCCGCCGCCCGCAGCGGCGGCGCCGGCGTTCCCCGCCTGGCGGCAATGCTGAGTCTGGAGACTGGAAAGGAACACGAGGGTGCGCATGACACGGAGAGGGTCCCTGGTGGCGGCGTTGGCGGCGGCGCTGCTGCTGCCCGGCATGGCGAGCGTGGGGGTGGCTGCGCAGGACGCGACGCCGATGGCGTCGCCAGTGGCAGAAGCTTCGTGGCTGGATGGCCAGACCGGCTCGTGGAACACGGCGGGCATGGCGATCCCGCAGGCTCCCGATTTCGAGGACTACTCGAACATGAACTGCGGCGAGCAGGAGCGCCCGGCCGAGACGCCGATGGACACGGCGCTGAACGATGCCGGCTGGAAGCTGTTTCTGGCCTACCAGCAGGGCTGGGGCGTGACGGTCGTGTCCGGGCTGGCGGGGTATGACGGCATGTGCCGCCCCATGAACTTCCAGGACTTCGTGTTCGTGGACGGCGTGTTCGCCGGTACGCTCTCGCCGGAGCCGATGGCCTCCCGCTCCGACAGCGCGCTGGACAGCGCCAACCTGTGGAACAAGGACACTATCTCCGCGCAGTACCGCCGCTACACCGCCGATGACGCGCTGTGTTGCCCCTCCGGCGGCAACTACGTCGAGTTCACCATTGATCGGGGCGCGGACGGCCCGGTGGTGAACGCCACCATGATCCAGCCGGCGGAGTAACGCAGCGCGCGGGGTGACGCCAGAACAGCGTCACCCCGCGACGGCGGCGCCGTGCGCGCCGAAGGCGCCCTCTGCCGCCAGCGCCACGATCTCGTCATCGCTCAGCCCGGCGTCCTGCAGGGCCGCGCGAGTGTGCGCGCCCAGCGCCGGCGCCGGGCGGTAGTGCGGCGCGTAGCCGGCTACGTGGACCGGCAGGCCGACGCTGCGTACCTCGCCCAGATCGGGGTGGGTGTAGCCCGCCAGCATGGCGCGCTCCGCTAGCGCCTCGGGGTTGAGGGCCTCCTCCAGGCTGCGCACCGGCGCAATCGGGACCTCGCCGCGCAGCACGTCCAGCCAGTGGGCCGCGGGCGCGCTGCTGAAGCGGGCACTGAGGATGGCCAGCAGGTCATCGCGGTGCTCGTGGCGGCTGGCGAAGGTGGCGAATCGCTCGTCCTCGATGAGATGGCCCAGACCCAGCCCGGCGATGAGCGCGGTGAAGAACTTGTCCTTGGCGCAGGCCACCGCGACGTAGCCATCGCTGACGGCGAAGAACTGGAAGGGCACGATGGTGGGGTGGGCGGAGAGCGGCAGCCGCTGCACGACGCTCCCCGTCGAGAGCGCCCAGGTCGCCTGGTAGCTGAGCATGGCCAGCGCGGCGTCGTACAGCGAGGTGTCGATATCGCGGCCGATGCCGGTGCGCCGCGCCTCCAGCACGCCCGCCAGCAGGCCGCAGGCCGCCAGCAGGCCGGCGGAGTAGTCCGCCAGCGGCAGGCCGCTGCGGGCGGGTGGCGCGCCCGGCTCGCCGGTGAGGCTGGCCCAGCCCGCCTCCGCCTGCACCAGCGCGTCGTAACCGGGGAAGGCGCGGCGCTCGCCGCTGCGGCCATAGGCGGAGAGAGAGACGCAGACGATGGCCGGGTTTGCGCCCGCCAGCGCGCGGTAGGTGAGGCCGAGGCGGCCCGGCAGATCGCCGCGCAGGTTGTTGAAGACCGCGTCGGCGGTGGCGGCCAGCGCCTGCAGCGCCTGTTGGCCGGCTGGCGTGGTCAGGTCCAGCGCGACACTCTGCTTGCCCCGATTGAACGCTTCGAAGTACAGGCTGTTGCCGTTCCCCGCGCCCGGTGGCACGCCGCGCCCGATATCGCCGCCGGCGCCGGGGTCCTCGATCTTGATCACCCGCGCGCCGAGATCGGCCAGCAACAGGGAGCCGAAGGGCCCGGCCCCGAATTGTTCGACCGCCAGGATCGTGACATCGGCCAGCGGCCCCGTATCGTGGGTCATGCCCGTCCTCTCTGCTGACGACCGGTATCATGTGCTGCCAATTGTGGAACGGGGAGGGCGCCCGAGGGTAGCGACGGATGGCCCTCGCCCCCGTTCCCTCTCCCGAGGCGCGGGAGAGGGGAGTCGAACGCTGACACCGTGGCGGGAGTTTGGCGTCGTCACGCTGAAGTCCCCGCCTTGGATCTGGGCAAAGAGCCCCGCTCCCGCGCATCGGGAGCGGGGTTGGGGTGAGGGCCGTTCTACGCAATGAAGCTCCCGCAGGCACAATCGCGGCAATCATTCCCGGCCCGCCCTCCCCGGTTCTGGGCCATCGTGCCAGCGGGCGGGTCCGGCACGCGGCTGTGGCCGCTCAGCCGGGCAACGCGGCCCAAGTTCCTGCTGGCGCTCACTGGCAAGCAGTCACTGCTGCAGCAGACGGTGGAGCGGCTGGCCCCGCTGGCCCGCCCGGAGCGGACGCTGGTGGTGTGCGGCCCGGCGCACGCTGCGCCGGTGGCGCGGCAACTGCCCATGGTGCCGGAGGGGAACATCATTGTGGAGCCGGCGCCGCGTGGCTCCGGGCCGGCCATTGCGCTGGCGACGGCGCTCATCGCGCGGCGCGACCCGGAGGCGATCGTCGGCAGCTTCGCGGCGGATCACGAGGTCGCCGATCCCGCCGCGTTCCACCGCGCCATCCGGACCGCGATCGCGGCGGCACAGCAGGGCTGGCTGGTGACGGTCGGGCTGGAGCCGACGCGTCCCGAAACCGGCTACGGCTACATCGAGCGTGCCGACGACATCGTGGCGGAAACCGGGCACGGGGTGGCCTACCGTTCGCTTCGCTTCGTTGAGAAGCCCGATCTCGCGACCGCCGAGGCGTACATTGCGGCCGGGCGCTCGCTCTGGAACGCCAGCATGTTTGTCTGGCGGGCCAGCGCCCTGCTGGAGGAGGTGCAGCGCCTGCAGCCCGATCTGCACGCGGCGGTGGCGCGTATCGTGGCGGCCTGGGGCTCGCCGGAGCAGGAGCGGGTCACCGCGCAGGAGTGGGCCGGGCTGGCTGAATCGACGATTGACCAGGGCATTCTGGAGCACGCCGAGCGGGTCGCCGTCGTGCCGGCCAGCATGGGTTGGTCTGACGTGGGAGACTGGAACAACCTGGGGGATCTCATCGCGCAGGATGACTCCGGCAACCGCGTGCGCGGCGATCTGGTGCAGGAGGCCTCGCGCAATTGCGTGGTGTGGTCGGAGACAGATCGGCTGGTGGCGCTGGTGGGCCTGAGCAATGTGGCCATCGTCGATACGCCCGACGCGCTGCTGGTGGTGAACCGGGAACACGCCCAGGAAGTGCGCCGGATCGTCGAACAGTTGAAGAATGCCGAGCGGAACGGCTATTGATACGCGCTATGCCACGTACGCCCCGGGCAACGATGCCGTTGCCGATTCTGGTCACCCCGAGATTTGACGCCAAGCCGTGGGGCTCCCGCCGGCTGGGCGCCCTGTGCGGCGAACTCCCCGATGGTCTGATCGGCGAGGCGCTGTTGACGGCGCCCGATGCGCGGGCGCGCTCCGGCCCGGAAGCGGGGCGCACGCTCGGCGAGTTGGCTGCGGCCGCGCCACACCACTGGTGCGGCGAGCAGGGCCTGCGGGCTACGCAGGGTCAAGCCATCTTCCCGCTGCTGGCCAAGATCATCGACGCCACGGCCACGCTCTCGGTGCAGGTCCACCCGGACGACGCGCTGGCGGCGGCGCGGGGGCTGGGCACCGGCAAGACAGAGGCCTGGCACATCCTGGACGCGGCGCCCGGCTCCGTGCTGTACGCCGGGTTGCGCGAGGGCGTCGAAGCGGAGACCTTCCTGGCTGCCTGCCGGGGAGACGATGACGTCTCGCCGCTCCTGACCTCGCTGCCGGCGCGGCCGGGCATGACGGTGGTGATTCCCGCCGGCACGGTGCACGCCATTGGCGGCGGCCTGCTGCTTTACGAAATCCAGCAACCCTCCAACGTCACGTTCCGCCTCAATGACTGGGGCCGCCGAGATGAAGCCGGCGCGCCCCGGGAGCTGCACCACGCCGACGGCCTGGCGGCCTTGCACGCGCAATCCTCGCCGCAACCGGCGCCGCCGCTGCGCCTGACGCCCGAGCGACTGGCGCTGGCCGCCACCCCCTGGTTCGCACTGGAGCAGGTGCTGGTTCCGGGCGGCAAGGCCCTGCTGCTGCCGCCGGTGGCCAGCCCGCAGGTGCTGACCGTGCTGCACGGGGAGATCGAGGTGGCCGCGCGGGGTGTCCACGGGTCTATCGTCGCCGGGGCGGGGCAAACGCTGGTGGCCCCGGCCCTGGCCGCGCTGTCGCTGGTGCCGGCGACCCGCGCCACCGTGCTGCGCGGCTGGGCGCCCGATCTGGAAACTGACGTGCTGGAACCCGCGCGCGCCGCCGGCGCTGATGCGCGCGACATTGCGCGGCTGGGGCCGGCGCTGGCCGCGGCAACATCATGAATGATGTCCGCCGATGATCACCGGAAGAGTCGCGCCTTCGACACGGATGACAGCGGGCGGCAACCGGGGTATCCTGCATCCATCCATGCACCGTGCCCGACCTGCAATGAGAATTTCCCGCGCCCGGCGCAAAATGCAAGGATTCTCACAGTTGACAAATGCTTTCATCGGTTCTAGAGTTGCGCCGATTTAGGTAGACTATGGCATGGTTCGTCAGCGGTGACGGGCTGAGCAGCGAGGGCGGTGCGCACAGATGCGCTTCCTGATTGGTGTCGATATCGGCACCCAGGGGTCCAAAGGGGCGCTCATTACCGAGCGGGGCGATGTGATTGCGTCTGGCTCTGTGGAGCAGGCGGTCAATGTGCCCCGGCCGGGTTGGGCGGAACATGATCCTGAAACGGCCTGGTGGGCCAGTTTTGTGGATGTCGTCCGCCAATTGATCCACAAGTCGCAGATCGATCCTCGCGATATTGCCGCTGTCAATGTCAGTTCGCTTATGCCCGTCCTGGCGCCGGTCGATGAGTCCGGGATGCCACTGCGGGCCGCCATCCTCTACGCCGACATGCGCGCCCACGACGAACTGGCGCACATGAACCGCGAACTGGGCTTGACGCTGGCCAGTGAGTACACCGGGCAGTTTTCGCCACAGCTCACGATGCAGGATCTCGGGCCCAAGATCTTCTGGTACCAGCGCAACGAGCCGGAGCGCTGGCGGCGCACCCGCTACCTGATGGGCGCGCAGGGCTACGTCAACGCGAAGCTGACCGGCCGCTACACCATCGATAGCTCCACGGCCATCGGCCTGCGGCCCTTCTTCGACCCCACGCGCGGCGGCTATGACCCGGTGCTGTGCGACCGCTTTGGCGTCTCGATTGATATGCTGCCCGAAATCGTCGATATGGTCGACATCGTGGGCGAAGTGACGCCGGCGGCATCAGTCGCGACTGGTCTTGCCATCGGCACGCCGGTGGTGGGCGGGGCCATCGATTTCTTCGCCGAGATGATCAGCACCGGGGCGAACGAGCCGGGGGATATCGTGGTGACCTATGGCACCACGCTCTGCCTGGCGGCGCTGTCAGACAAGCCCATTGGGGACACGCCGGGGCTGGGCCACATGCTGGGCGACGCGAAGTCGCTGGGCGGGCTGTACTCCGGGCTGTACTCGGTGGGTGGCGGCATGGTGACCTCCGCCGCGCTCTCCCGCTGGTTCCGCGACAAGTTCGGCGATGTCGAGCGGCGGGTGGAGCAGGAGCTGGGCATCAGCGCCTACGGGCTGCTGGGGCTGGAGGCGGACGCAGTGCCGCCGGGCTCGAACGGCCTGATCGTGCTACCGTACTTCAGCGGCGAGCGCACCCCAATTCATGATGATCTGGCGCGCGGCATGCTCTTTGGCCTGACCCTGGCCCACGACCGCCCGCATATCTACCGCGCGCTCCTGGAGGGCGTGGCCTACGGTGTCGAGCACCACCTGGAGATCATGCGCGCCAGCGGCTTGCCGTTGAAGCGGATCATCGCCACGGGCGGGGGTTCCCGCAGCCACCTCTGGACGCAGATTGTCAGTGACGTGACCGGCCTGCCGCAGGTGGTGGTGGCGCCCAGCAATTCGGCGCTGGGCGCAGCCTTCCTGGCAGGCAAGGCGATTGGTGTTTTCTCCGACTTAACGGACGTACGCCTGTGGGCGAAGCCGGAAAGGGAGGTGATCCCCCGGGAAAATGTGCACGACGTGTACCAGGAGTACTACCGGATCTACCGGCGGCTGTATGAGCAGACGAAGCACGAGATGCATGATCTCGCGCGTCTGACATCAGCGGCCGCGAAATCAGCGATCAAACCGCTCGGGGCAGAGTTGACCGTGCGGGAATTGACCGCGTAGATCCGGAACGGGTTCGCAGGAACGACATGAATACCAAGGGAGGTTCCATGACCCTGCTGAAGAAGAACGCCAGTCGCCGCCAGTTTCTGATGGGCGCCGCCGGTGGCGCCGCGCTCGTGGGCGCCAGTTGGCTGCCGACGCGGACGGACCGCATCCGCGCGATGCAGGACAGCTTCGACTGGAAGGCGAATTCGGGCTCGCAGGTGCGCCTGATCCTGAACAAGCACCCGTACACCGAGTCCCTGTTGCCGTTGATCCCGGAGTTCACTGAGCTGACCGGCATCGAAGTGCCGGAGCCGCTGATCCTGCCGGAGGCCGAGTATTTCCAGAAGCTGCTGGTGGACCTCTCCACCGGCGCTGGCGAGTTCGACGTGTTCATGACCGGCCCGCAGGTCCACTGGGCCTACGATGACGCCGGTTGGACCGAGCCACTTGAGGGCTACCTGAACGATCCCAATAAGACCGGCCCGGACTACGACGCGGCCGATCTCTTCGAGGGCCTGATGGCCGCCAACCGCTGGGACAAGACCCTTGGCGGCGGCATCGGCGAGGGGAGCCAGTGGGCGATCCCGGTGATGGCCGAGACGTATGTCCAGGCCTACCGCAAGGATGTCTACGACGAGCTCGGCATCGAGCCCGGAGCCACCATTGAGCAGTGGCGCGAGGCCAACAAGAAGGCCACCCAGGGCGATATGAAGGGCATCATCGTCCGCGGCGAGAAGGGCGGCGGCATGACCGCCACTGGCTGGGTCTCCACCTTCCTTGGGTACGGCGGCGTGATCATGGACGAAGGCCTGGTCACCCAGTTCAACTCCGATATCGGCGTGAAGCTGGCTGAGGAGTACTGCGCTTCCGTCAAGGAGTCCGGGCCGGAAGGCTGGGCGAACGTCACCTGGTACGAAGGCCAGGAGAGCTTCGCCGCTGGTGGCTACGGCCAGTACATGGACTGCGACTTCTTCTCCGCCGGGTACGAGGACCCGGACAAGTCTGCCGTGGCGGGCAAGGTCGGGCTGGCGCACTGCCCGCACGCCGAGGACCACGATCCGGTCAGCGGCCTGTGGACCTGGGCGCTCGCCATGAGCTCGCAGGCGCAGAGCAAGGATGCCTCCTGGGCGTTCATCCAGTGGGCGACCATGAAGGATCAGATGACCGTGGCCACGGTCGAGGGCCGCAACTACAACCCGACCCGCGCCTCCGTGTTCAACGACCCGGCGGTGCAGGAGACGATGGGCAGCTGGGCCAATGGCACCTACCTGCCGGTCGTGCTGGAAAACCTCGACAAGTACGCCCGCGTCGCGTGGCCGGCGCAGCCGGAGACCACCTTCCTGACCACCGCCTGGGATCAGGCGCTGCAGGAGATCTGGGCTGGCGGCGACGCCAAGCAGGCGCTCGACAACGCCAAGAACAACGTTGATGCGCACATGAAGGACCTCGGCCTCATCACCGAGTAAATTCGCAGTTGGCGGCGGGGAACACGTGTTACCCCCCGCCCGCCGAGCCCGCAGGCGCGCGACGATGTACTGGTTGGTGTCGGTGGAAGTGGAGGCCGGATCGGGCTGCAAGGACAGCAGCAGGTCGAAGCGATCCGGCCAGACGAACCCGGCCGGCAGCACGCCGACGATCGGCACCGCCTTGCCTTCGACCTGCACGGTCTTGCCGACGATCGCCGGATCACCGCCGAAATGCTGCCGCCACAGCGCGTAGCCGAGGATCGCCGCCGACGG
>JASGGF010000169.1:0-10218 GCA_047605145.1 Thermomicrobiales bacterium
TAGAATTTCGACCGATAGAGATACCGGACGTTGGCATCGAAGACGAGATCATTGGCGCCGTTCAGCGGCTGGCCGTTGTGCGCATTGACCAAAATCTCGCCTGCGCCATCGACGATGCGCAACACGCCGTGAATCGCATCGCCTTCATCCGCGACATACAGGGCGCCGGCGGCGTCGAAGGCAAGGCCCGCGGGGATGCCGCCGGTGTTGAAGACTTCGGAGACGTCGCCATCTGGCGTGCGGCGCATGATGGAACTGCTGAGCCAGTTGACCCAGTACAGGTTGCCGGCGGTGTCGAAGCAAGGACCCTCCGGCGAATCAAAGCCGGAAACCAGCAGGGAAACAGGTGCAGGCATGGGGATTTGCGCTCCATCTCGTGGCGAACGGCGACCTGCGGGCGATGCTACCGCAGGCGCCGCGCACCTGCTGAGCAGGCAAATGAACATGGCTCCCAGCTGCACAGCCGCCCGGCGAGTGCGCGTTATGCGAGACGCACAGGATATTGCAGAACCCATTGAAGATGAGCCTGTTTTCACCATTGACGAATGCTGGCCTCCCGTTTAGGCTGAACTCATTGACCCGGACAGTGTTGCCTGGGCGCGCCGGCCCCGCGTGGGCCATTCTCGCCAACTTCGGATCTCGCTGAGGAGGACGATGTGACGGATCCCCGTAGTACGCAACTGATCGACGAAGCGATGAAGATGCGCCTGTCGCGACGTAGCGTCATGCGCCGCGCTTCCGCGCTCGGCATTTCGGCAGGGGCGCTGGGCGGCGTCCTGGCCGCGACCGGCCACACCAGCGCCGCGCCGAAGGCGGCGGTGTACATCCAGCAGCGGACCATGAACACCCTGGCCGCCACGTACTTCGTGCCGGAGGGGCAGACCTTCTTCACGCAGGTGGCGGAGGACTGGGCCAGCCAGAACAGCGTCACCATCACCACGGACTATATCGGGTGGCCGGATCTGCAGCCGCGCATCGCGGCGGCGGTGGAAGGCGGCTCCGGGCCGGACGTGGTCGAGATGTGGGACATCTGGCCCTACCTGTATCAAGAAAACATGGTGCCGGTGCAGGAGTTGGCCGAGAAGGTCGGCGAGCAGTACGGCGGCTACTACGAATGGGTCACCAAGACCGCCTCCGTGGATGGCCAGTGGTACAGCGTGCCCCACGGCTCCTCCAGCTCGGCGTTTGCCTACCGCATCAGCTTGCTGGAAGAGGCGGGCATCGAGGACCCGAAGAACAACTTCCCGAAGACGTGGGATGAGTTGTTCGCCCTCGGCAAGACGCTGAAGGAGATGGGCAAGCCCATCGGCCAGGCGCTCGGCCAGAGCCTCGGCGACCCGCCCAGCTTTGCCTACCCCTACATGTGGGCGTACGGCGGCATGGAGGTCGAGGAGGACGGCGTCACCCCGGCCATCAACAAGCCGGAGTTCGTGGACGCGCTGCAGGCCTTCACCCAGACCTGGAAGGACGCCTTCGACGAGACGGGCCTTTCCTGGGATGACGGCGCGAACAACCGCGCCTTCCTCTCTGACCAGATCTCGATGACCCTGAACGGCAGTTCCGTCTACCTAGCCGCTGTCGCCGCCAAGGCCGGCGAGTCCACGCTGGACTACGAGGTGCAGGTCGATCCGGACGACATCTGGCACGCCGGGTACCCGGAGGGGCCGGCCGGCCGCTACAACGTGCTGGGCAGCCGCTCTTACGCGGCCATGAAGTACTCGCCGAACGCCGACGCGGCGGTGGAATTCCTGGACTACTTCTTCAGCCCGGAGATCTTCCTGCCGTGGCTGGAAGTGCAGGGCGGCTACATCATTCCGATGGCTCCGGGCTACGCGGATGACGAGATGTACACCGGCAACCCGGCGCTGGCGCCGTACCCGGAGGTCTCCAGCTACAGCCGCAACCGGGGCTTCGCCGGTCCGGCGAACCAGAAGGCGGCGGAGTCCTCGGCGCGCTACGTGGTGGTGAACACCTTCGCGCAGGCGATCCAGTCTGGCGACGCGGCGGGCGCCGTGGGACAGGCGGAGGCGCAGCTGCGCCGCATCTTCGGCTAGTCGTATTCGCTGGAAGGACGCCGGCTCTACGGGGCCGGCGTCCGCATTCGTGTCGTGCCTGCGGGCGCCTGGGAGTCGCGAATGAGCGTGATCGCTGCTGAGAACGAGCCCGGTTCCGGGCCGAACGCGGCAGGGCGGGCCAAGGCGCGCTTCTGGGATCGAGAGGCGCCGCTCGCTTATCTGTTCATGCTGCCGGGATTGATCATCCTGGCGTTGTTCATGGGGTACCCGTTCTTCCTCGGGATTTACCTGTCGCTGACCGACAAGATGGTCGGCTTCAAGGACTTCAGCTTCATTGGGCTGGAGAACTACCAACTCCTGCTGGATGATCCCATTTTCCACCGCACGGTGGTCAATACGCTCATCTACAGCATCGTCACCGTGCCATTCAAGCTGGTGTTGGGCCTGGGGCTGGCGCTGGTGCTGAACCAGACCTTCCGCTTCAGCCGCTTCATCCGCGCCGGCCTGCTGCTGCCGTGGATCGTGCCGACGGCGATCAGCAGCCTGGCCTGGCTGATGCTCTTCGACTCCGTGCTCAGCCCCATTTCCTGGGTGCTGAAGGACTGGGGGCTCGTCGACCGCAACATCAACTTCCTCGGGGACCGCTGGAACGCGATTGGCGCGATCTGCGTCGCCAACATCTGGCGCGGCCTGCCCTTCTTCGGCATTTCGATCCTGGCCGGGTTGCAGGCGGTGTCGCCGGAGCTGCACGAGGCGGCAGCGCTGGACGGCGCCAACGCCTGGCAGCGCTTCATGGCGGTGACGCTGCCGACGATCCGCAACATCCTGCTGATCACGACGCTGTTCTCGATCATCTTCACGTTCTCGGATTTCCAGCTGATCTACGTGCTGACGAAGGGTGGCCCGGCCAGCTCCACGCACGTGTTTGGCACCTACGCCTACCAGACCATGGGCTTCTCGGCGCTCGGGCAGGCGGCGGCGATCGCGCTTTCGATGCTGCCCTTCCTGGCGATTTTTGCCGGGATTCTGCTGCGCAACATCCGCAAGGACGACTAGAGGAGACTGGCCGTGGTTGGCAGCAATGTCCTGTCGCAGCGCCTGTTCAAGCTGTGGATTCCGCTGGCGCTGTACGCAATCTTCCTGCTCTTTCCGTTTCTCTGGATGCTGATCGTTTCGCTGAAGCCGGATCAGCTCCTGCTCGACACGCGGCGCAATCCGTTCGCGCTGACGAGCGTGACGCTGGAGAACTACCGCTACCTGTTGACGGAGACGGCGTTTCCGCGCTGGATCTTCAACACCATGGTGGTGACGGTGGGGGCGACGGCGCTCTCGCTGGTGTGCAGCATCCTGATCGGGTACGCGCTAGGGCGCTTCCAGTTCCGGGGCGGCAACACCATCGGCATCGGCATCTTCCTGCTCTACCTGGTGCCGCCGACCCTCCTGTTCATCCCGCTGTCGCAGATCGTGGCCAGCCTGAAGCTGTACAACAGCTATTGGTCGCTGATTCTGGTCTACCCGACGTTCCTGATTCCGTTCGCCTCGTGGTTGCTGATGGGGTACTTCCGCACCATCTCGAAGGAGCTGGAGGACGCGGCGCTGGTGGATGGGGCGACGCGGCTGCGGGCGATGACGCAGATCGTGCTGCCGCTGGCGATTCCGGGCGTGCTTTCCGCCGCCATCTTTTGCTTCACGCTGAGCTGGAACGAGTTTCTGTACGCGCTGGTGCTGATGGGCTCCGGCGAAATGAAGACGGTGCCGGTGGGCGTGGTCAGTGACCTGATCAAGGCGGATGTCTACTTCTGGGGCGCGCTGATGGCGGCGGGCATCCTCGGCTCCGTGCCGGTGGCAGTGGCCTACGCGTTTCTGGTGGACAACTACGTCTCTGGCCTGACGGCGGGGGCGACCAAGGGCTAGCTGCCGGTCGGGACCGCCCGGCGGCAATCCCGGTACGCAGTACGGGGGACTCGCCGTTCATCGCCTCGTATCCTGACAGCCTGAGCTTCGTACTGATCGAGGCGGTGGTTGTGGGTGGCGGAGGCGCCGGATGGACGGCGAACGGATTGAGGCGGCGATTGTCCGGATCGCCGCCTCACGGCGGAGGCTCCTCGGAGTCGTGGCGGCGGTCGCTGGCGCGTCTGCCGAGCAGCATTCCGCCGGGGCCCGCAAGAAGAAGCGCAAGCGAAAAGGCTGTGCGAAAGCGGGGCAAGCGACCAGCCGCAAGCGGAAACGCTGTTGCGGCGGGCTTGTAACGGACGCAAGCGGCGTGTGCGCGATCCCGCAAACGACCACCTCATCCCCGTGTGCTCCCTCCACGTGCCCGCCCGATGGTTGCGGCAGCGTGCCGGACGGCTGCGGCGGCACGCTGGCGTGCGGCTGTGGCGCGGGACTGACCTGCATGTTCGGGGCGTGCCACCCATGCGTGTTGGTGGCGGATGTCTGCCAGCCGTGCATCACGGTGGACAGCGTCTGCGAGCCGTGCGACGTGGTCTGCGACGGCGACGATCCGCAGGCGTGCGGCTGGTTGGCCTTGCAAGAGGCCGTTGACGGTGGCGGCACGGTCATTGTGTGCCCGGGGCGATATGGGGTCGTGAAGCTGACCGAGGCCGTGCGCATCGTGGGCGCGGGCAGCGGCCCGAATCCCGCGACCAACACCATCGTGGGCGACGCGGGGAACTTTGCGGTGGAGATTGACTACCAGACCGGCGCGGTTGCACTGGAGAATCTGCGCATCTCCGGCGGGGTGACCTCCGGGTCGGGTGGCGGCATTTCGCACGGCGGGACGGCGCTGACGATGACAGACTGCGCGGTGGTGGGCAACACGGCGTATCAGCATGGTTCCGCCATCATGGTGTATCCCGACCGGACTCTGGACATGCTGCGTTGCACCGTGGCCGGGAACACGATTTCGGACCCTTCGAACAGCAACAGTGGTGGCGCCATAGCCTCGTCCGGGTTGACGACGCTGACGGATTGCCTCGTCGAAGACAACCACGGAGGCGCCAGTGGCGGCGGGATCCTGGTCATGGGGGGCACGACCACGCTTCTCGGCGAGACTATCGTGCGCGGGAACTCGGCTGCGCACGGAGGTGGCATTGACAACGGCAGCAGCCTGATCGTCGCCGAGACGTGCCGGGTGACTGGGAATCGGGCAACAGAGTTGGGAGAGGGCGGCGGCATCGCCACCGATGTGCTGGGAACCGTGACCTTGCAGGGCGCCGATCCATCGCCGATTGTGACCGGTAACTGCCCCGACAATTGCTGGGGTGATGTTCCGAAGTGCGCCGTAACACCGGTCGATTGTTCGGCCTGATCTCGCTGCGTGGTCTCGGTCAGGCGGTAAACTGGTGGCCGTTGTCTCATTGAGCAAGGCCGGACGCCGGCAAGGATCATGTCCATGACTACCACGACACCGGTTGCCAATCAGCCGCAGGCACACGCCGCGCTGCAGGCCGCGCACGAAGGCGGCTACCGCTTCCCGGCGGATTTCGCGGGGTTCACGGCGGAGGTCGAGATCACAGGCAGTGAGCCGGCGCGGACGGGCCGGGTGACGCTGCGCTCGCCGCGCGAGATCGAGATCGAGCTGGAGGCGGACGAGGATACGCTCGGCTGGCTGCGGCATGAGCTGGGCTCGATGGCGGGGCACCGCTGGCCAACGCCCTACGCGGAGTCCGATGGCCGCTGGACCCTGACGCTGGAGGATGACGGCGCCTCACTGGGTGAGCTGATCCGGGTGCACGATGACCCGTTCAACTCCTCGTACCGGCTGCGCGATGGCCGGATCACGCAGGTGAACCGGCAGATGGGGCCGACGCGCTTCTCCATCAACATCCACGAGCACACCGCGCTACCCGATGGCCGCACCTTGCCGGCGATCTTCACGGTGGCCTTCTGGGACGCTGCGCAGGGGCGGCTAACCCGCGCCGATGAGTACCGGGATCGCTACGTGGAGGTAGACGGGGTGCAGTTGCCGGTGGAGCGGCGCATTCTGCGCGCGGCGGATGACGGCATCAGCGTGCGGACGATGACGCTGCGGAACCAGACGCTGCTGTAGCGGAGCGACTCGCTACGGTTCGAGGCGGCGGATGTCGGGGACGCGGTCGAAGCCGCGGTCGTAGGTGAAGACCAGCCCCGACGTTTGCCGCAGGGCGTGCTCAATGCAGAGGCAGTCTGGGAACGCGAAATTCGAGAGCGCATAGCGTTGTAGCGCAGCTACGACCGTATCCTTGTGATCAAGATGCAGTGCGCTGATGCTGAGCAGCCCGAGAAGGGACTCAGCTGCCTGGGAACGGGTGGCGCCGTACAGTCTGGGCGATGTCAGGACGTAAATTGTTTCAGCAATGATCGCTTCGGACGTCATGAGGTCAATGGCGCCACTACGCGCACGATCAAAGAGATCGAGCGTGCGCGATTCCTTCTCAGGATCGTCGGCGGCGATCAGACGCACGAAGATGTTCGTATCGACAAAGTAACTCAGCCGAATTTCTCCTTGTACGCCTGCGCCCGCTCTTCCTGAATGATCTCGTCCCACTCTTCCATAGGTGGCACGTTGTCACGGTGCATGCTGCCCGCGATTTCTTCCAACGACGGATAGGCCTTTTCCATCTGGATCTTCCGGCCATCAATGACGAATCGAAGTTTGTCGTGGGGACGGAGGCCAAGTTCGTCGCGGATCGCCTTGGGGATGGTGATCTGGCCATCGCTGGAGAGGGTGGCGACGTTTTCGATGGTGGCGGCGTTTTCCATGATGGTGTCCTCCTCTGCGCGATGGTAAACCCGGCATGGACATACGACCAGCCAGCGGCGCCCGTGTGAGAGCCAGCGGGGCGTTTGGGGTACGGTTCTGCTCCCATTGATTTGAGCAGTGAGCCATGTTGGAGGTAGCGTCGTCGATGAGCAGTGAGACCGAACCACCTCCCGGGGCGCTGTCCGCTTCGACCCCAGATCCGGCCGCCATGCACCGTCTGACCCCGGAAATGCGCGCGCTGGCCCACACGGTGCTGGAGGCCGTGCTGGCGCGGCAGGCGATGGAGCCGTGGCCGCTGGGAAACACTGTGGCGCCGGATGAGCTGGCGGCGCGGGCTGGCGAGACGATCACGGCGGCGGGCGTGGGCGCGGAGGCGGCGCTGCGTTGTTGGCAGGACACGCTGCAACCGGCCAATGTGGCGGTGGATCACCCCAGCTACCTCGCGTACATCCCGCACGCGCCGACTGAGGCCGCGATCTTCTTCGACATGCTGGTGGGTAGCCTCGCGATCTACGGCGGCAGCTGGCTGGAAGGCGCCGGGGCGACCTACGCGGAGAATCAGGCGCTGCGCTGGGTGGCCGATCTGGCGGGGTTCCCGGCGGGGGCGGGTGGCACGTTCGTGCCCGGCGGGACGCTGGGGAACCTCTCGGCGCTTCACGCCGCGCGCGATGCCGCGCTGCGGAAGCGGGGCGGCGTGCGCCCGGCGCGGTGGCAGGTGGCGGCCTCGGCGGAAGCGCACTCGTCCATCAATCAGGCCGCGCGGGTACTCGATATCGACGTGCTGGACGTGCCGATTGGCGACGATGGCCGGCTGAGCGGCGAGGAGTTGCGCGGGGCGATTGCGCGCGGCGGCAGTGACGGGCTGTTCGCGGTGGTGGCCTCGGCGGGGGCGACGAACCTCGGGGTAGTGGACGATCTGGCGGGCGTGGCCGATGTCTGCGCGGAGCACGGGCTGTGGCTGCACGTCGATGGCGCCTATGGGTTGGCGGCGCTGGCCTCCCCGGCGCGGCGGCCGCTGTTCGCGGGCATCGAGCGGGCAAACAGCTTCATCGTTGATCCGCACAAGTGGCTCTTCGCCGGCTACGACGCCTGCGCGCTGGTGTACCGCGACCCGGCGCAGGCGCGGGCGGCGCACAGCCAATCGGCGTCGTATCTGGACACCTTGAACGCGCGCAACGAGTGGAACCCGGCGGACTACGGCATCCAGCTCAGCCGGCGGGCGCGCGGGCTGCCCTTCTGGTTTTCGCTGGCGACGCACGGGACGGATGCCTACGCGGCGGCGGTGGAGGCGGCGTTCACCCTGACCGCGCAGACGGTGGCGGAGATCCGGGCGCGGCCGGAGCTGGAGCTGTTGGTCGAGCCAGACCTCACCGTGCTGGTCTTTCTGCGGCGCGGCTGGAGCGGCGCCGAGTACGACCGCTGGGCGGCGGACCTGCTGGCGAGCGGCACGGCGTTCGTGGCGCCAACGTTCCACCGGGGAGCGCCGGCGGCGCGGCTGGTGCTGCTGAATCCGCGCACAGAGATGACGGACATTCGGCGCGTGCTGGATGCCATGGCGTAGCGCGGCGGCGTCCGCATACTGGTATCGTGACCAGCAAACAGCGGCGTTTGCAGACAGCGGAAGAGAGGCACTGGCATGGTCATTGACGCAACGATGCAGGTGATCCGCGCGCACGGTCCCCGGGACTACCGGCTGGAAGAGATTCCCGTGCCGCAGCCTGGCCCCGGCGAGGTGATGATCGAGGTGGACGCCTGCGGGATCTGCGCCTCGGACATGAAGTGCTTCCTTGGTGGCGAGTTGTTCTGGGGCAAGGACCAGAGCGGCGGCTACTGCGAGGCGCCCGCGGTGGCCGGCCACGAGTTCTCCGGGCACGTGGTGGCGTTGGGCGAGGGCGCCGCGGAACTGCACGACGTGCAACTGGGGGACAGGGTGATCGCCGAGCAGATCATCCCCTGCGGCGAGTGCCGCTTCTGCCAGACCGGCAAATACTGGATGTGTCAAGAGCATCCAATTTTTGGATTTAAGTCCTATTTGCTCGGCGGGATGGGAAAGTACTCCATCTACCCGGCGAAGTCGCGCATTCATAAGGTTCCGGAGTCACTGAGCCCGGGCGAGGCGGCGTACATCGAGCCGGCGGCCTGCGCGTGGCACGCGGTGGACCGAGGCGATATCACCGAAGGCGACACCGTGGTGATCGCCGGGGTGGGGAACATCGGGCTCTGCATGTTGCAGATCGCAAAAATGCAGGGAGCCGGGCAACTCATCGCCATCGACGCCCGGCAGTATCGCCTCGATCTGGCGAAGGAGTTCGGGGCGGACGTGGTCATCGACGTATCCAAAGAGGACGCCGTGGCGAAGGTGCGCGAGCTGACCGGCGGCTACGGCGCCGATGTCTACATCGAGGCAACGGGGAACCCGGCGGCGGTCGAGATGGGCCTGCAACTGATCCGCAAGTTGGGGACGTTCGTCGAGTTCAGCGTCTTCAACGAGCCAGCCACGATCAACTGGACGATTATCGGGGACACCAAGGAACTGAATATCCACGGCAGCCACCTTGGGCCGTACTGCTACCCCAAGACAATTGCGGCGATTGCGGACGGCTCGCTGCGGGTGGCGCCGCTGGTGGCGGAGGCGTATCCGATCAGCCGCTTTGCGGAGGCAATGGAATCGTCGCTTTCGGGCGGGGTTATGAAGAACATCATCGTTCCGGGCTAGGCCGGACGGAGGAATCTGTGGCGCGGCGCATCACCACCTTCTTCGATGTCGATAACACGCTGCTGGAGAATGAACGCGCCAAGCGCGATCTGTGGGCGGAGTTCGCCGCGCACCTTGGCCCGGACGGCGCCCAGCAGTTCGACGCCATCTACGAGCAGGTGCGGCGGGAGATGGGGCTGGTCTCCCTGCCGCTGGTGCTTGAGGCGCTCGATACCGCCGCCGCCAGTGATCCGGCGCTAACCCCGGCGCAGCGGGCGGCGCGGCGCTACGAGTTTGCCGCGCTGCTTATGGGATTTCCGTACGGGGAGTACCTGTACCCCGGCGCGCTGGAGGCCGTGCGTCACGCGCGCGCCGCCGGGCAGGTGGCGATCCTCTCGGAGGGAGACGAGG
This sequence comes from Thermomicrobiales bacterium, assembly GCA_047605145.1. Classification (GTDB taxonomy): domain Bacteria; phylum Chloroflexota; class Chloroflexia; order Thermomicrobiales; family UBA6265; genus JACCXM01. Next base: position 9,866 of record JASGGF010000169.1, read on the forward strand.
TCTTCCAGCCACATAAGATCTGGCGGACAGGGCTCTATCAGGAAGTCGAGGGCGCGGTGATCGTGTTCCGGCACAAGCTGGAGCACCTGCGCGAACTCGTGGCGGCGTACCCGGCGGATCACTACCTGCTGGTGGAGGATAAGCCGGATATCTTGCAGGCGGTGAAACTGGCGCTGGGCACGCGCGTGACGACGGTCTTTGTCCGGCAGGGCAAGTACGCGGAGGTCGTGCTGGCGGAAGGGCCAGCGCCGGATATCGTGCTGGGCGGCATCGGAGAGTTCGTGGGGTTGGATATACCAAGCCTGCCTACCACGAGTATTGAGGATCGGTTCGTTTGTTGAAGCCGTAAGTAC
>JASGGF010000170.1:0-10216 GCA_047605145.1 Thermomicrobiales bacterium
CTGTTGCTGCACGGCCACCCGCGCACGCACACGACCTGGCACTCGGTAGCGCCGCAACTCGCGGACAGGCACACGGTCGTCTGCCCTGACTTGCGCGGTTACGGAGAGAGCACCAAGCCGCCAACCACGCCCGACCACGCGCCGTACTCCAAGCGCAGCATGGCGAACGACCTGGTTGCCCTGATGGCGCATTTCGGCTTCGAGCGCTTCGCGCTCGTGGGGCATGACCGCGGCTCGTACGTCGCCTTTCGGCTGGCCATGGATCACCCGGAACTGGTGGAGCGCCTGGTCATCATGGACTCTGTGCCCATTGGAGAGGCGCTGGCGCGATGCACCAGCCGGTTCGCCGAGCGCTGGTGGCACTGGTTCTTTCTGGGGCAAACCGCCAAACCGGCCGAACCGCTGATTCTGGCGGACCCCGAACGGTGGTACGCGCCGGACCGCGCCGCCATGGGAGAAGAGAATTACCAGGATTTCCGGCGGGCCATCCACAACCCGGCAACCGTCCACGCCATGTGCGAGGACTACCGGGCAGGGCTGGGTGTTGACCGTGCGGCGGACGACGCCGACGCGCGGGCAGGCCGCCGGCTGGGCTGCCCGCTGCTGTTCATCCGCGCCACGCGTGACGATTTGGGTGACCTGTACGACGATCCCGCCGGCATCTGGCGGAATTGGGCCAGCAGCGTCCGCCAGGTTGAACTCGATAGTGGGCATCACATGGCGGAGGAGGCGCCCGATGCGTTGGCGGCAGCAATCCTGAGCTTTCTCGACGAAGCGCAATCGGCGCCCTGACTGCGCGTTTTCGGGCGCCGGCGCTTCGCCGAAGTTCGCAATCGCCTGTTAGGATGTGAGTGTGGCCTTCCGGTTCGCTGAAAAGGGTGAGGTGAACATGATCCGGTTTTCTCGCAGAGCGGTCACGGCGCTCGCTGCTGGTTCGCTGCTCGGCGTCATCACGCGCCCCGTCCGCGCCGCGCAAGATGAGACGCCCGAAGCTGAGTGCATTGCCACGACGCCCGAGGAAAACGCAGAACTCGCCCGCGCCTACTGGCGGGAGGGAGTCTGGGGGCCGCAGGGCAAGATCGCCACCATCGTCGCGCCGGACGAGATCCACCACTGGGGCATTGCGGGCACGACCGAAGGGTTTGAGGCCTTCGCCGAGCGCTGGGCGCTGTTCAACACGGCCTTCCCTGACCTGAAGTTCGACCTTTCGCTCGTCACGGCGACCGACTCCATGGCCGCCACGGTCTGGACGGCGACCGGGACGCAGGAAGGCGAATGGATGGGGATTGCGCCGACCGGGAAGACGGTTTCCTGGACTGGCATCAACACGTTCCGCATCGAGTGCGGCATGATTGCGGAGTCTTGGGGCGAGGCGGACCACATTGGGCTGCGCGCGGAACTCGGGGCCACCGACGTGCCGGCGATGATGGCGGATCAGCACGCGAACGCCACACCAGTCGCCGGGGACGCAGCCGCCGCGACCGCCTGTGCCAGCGGCGGCGCGGACGCCAATGAGGCGGCGGCGGTGCGCTGGACGACCGAGGTGTGGAACGAGCAGAACCTGGACACGCCCGATGAGATCGCGCTGCCCGCCATCCTGCATCACGGCGCCTCGTTCCCGGATGCCCACGGTATCGATGAACTCAAGGCCGCGCTGACGCGCACGTTCGAAACCTTCCCGGACGTCAGCCTGACGGTTGAGGACGTGTTCTCTACCGACGACACGGTGGTGGTGCGTTGGGCAGGTACGGCGACGCAGGAGGGCAACTTCATGGGCGAAGCGCCCACCGGCGCCTCGGTCACCCTCTCCGGGCTGAATGTCTACCGCATGGCGTGCGGCCAGATCGTCGAGAGCTGGTCCGAGATGAACGCGTACGATGTCCTCAACCAGATCCGCAACGCGGAGCTTGGCGAGGCGACGCCCACCGCGTAGTTCTACCGAAGACGGAACGCAAGAACACCCCCGCCGGCCAGCCGGCGGGGGTGTTTTCGCTGCTATTCAGACGATATCAGTATCCGGGTTCCGCATTCGGATCGTACCCGGCGTCCCACGAGGGGTCGTAGCCGGTGTCCGGCGCGGCGTCGTAGGCCGAGCCCGTCGCTGGCGCCACGCCGGCGTCATAGCCGGAGGCAGTGTCCTCGACGTAGCCCGCGTCGTAGTCCGGTTCCGGCGCGGGAGCCGGTGGCGCGTAGACGGCGGCATTGCACTGGGCATTCGAATCGCAATAGCCGGTTGAGCCATCGCTCAGGGCGCACGGGGCGCCCTCCACCACATCGTAGGCGCAGGCGCCCTGCACGCAGCTCGTCGGCTCCAGACACGGCAGGGCGCCGCACTCGGAGTCCGTGCAGCAGTCGATGTACAGCGTCGCCCCGCCGTTCAGGTACTGCGGCGCCAGCACTGTGCTGACCGCGACGACGTCGTAGCCGCCGGTCTCCGCGTTGTACTGGCAGATCTCCAGCGTCTCATCCCAGATGCCGCCGGCCAGCGTGCCGGGTGGCAGCTCCAGCGTTTGATCATTGCCATCGGCCGCCGCGTTCTTGCGGTTCCTCCGCTTGCGCTTGCGCGCTGCCGAAGCCGGAAGTCCCGCAACGGCCACCGCCAGTCCGCCACCCAGCAGGACGCCCAGCGCCCGCCGCCGACCGGTGGGCTGCGCCAACCCCCGCGCCAGTTCATCAAATCGTGTCTGATCCATGCACCCATCCCCTCTCCGGCCAGCCAGCGCCGTCATCGAGCGTCGATCCGCTATCCCTGTAACGCATGACGCGCCGGAGACCGTGTCGCGCGGGTTGCAGCGCTGCATATGCTCCTGCAAGGGGTACGGCAAGCGGCGCGATCTGGATGCCTGTAGCGCAGGTGACGTGCCACCGAGTCGCAGTTGTGGGGCGGGTTCCCCCGCGCGACTATGCTTCGCTACCGAATTGCACGCCGATCCGGGCGGAAGATCGTGACGCTTCTGGAGCACCCTACGAATCCATCAGCGCCCGGAGAAGCCGCGCTTCTGCAGGCCGCGCTGGACGCCTTGCCGGCGCACGTGGCAATCCTCGACGCCGAGGGCTGCATCGTCGCGGTCAACCGGGCGTGGCGCCGCTTTGGCGCCGCCAATGACCTCGAGTTGGGTGACGGCGGCATTGGGGTGAACTACCTGGAGGCCTGCGAAGGGGCAGTCGCCGCCGGTGACACCGATGCCGCTAGTATCGTGGCCGGAATGCGCAGCGTCCTCGGCGGCGTCATCGAGACCTTCTCATTTGATTACCCCTGCCATGCCCCCCACGAGCGCCGCTGGTTTGCCTTCCGCATCGCGCACATGGAGAGCGCGGGCGATCCTCGCTTTCTGGTCAGCCACGAGAACGTGACGCCGCAACATCTGGCGGAGGAGACCGCGCTGGAGAGCGAGGCCCGCTATCGCGCCATCTTCGCCAGCGTGGGCGACGCCATCCTGATTTCGGACGAGAACGGCGCGTTCCTCGACGCCAATCCGGCCGCCGAGGCACTGCTGGGCTACCGGCGCGATGAGCTCCTGAAACTCACCTCTGCGGACCTGCTCACGACGGAGTTGTCGTGGTCAGCAGACGAACTCTCCGCCTTCTTCGAGACGGGCTCATGGCGCAGTGAACTGGAGATGGTGCGCAGTGACGGGCAGCCCATTCAGGTGGAGGCCGTCGCCACGAACGCGCAGGCGCCGGGTGGCCCCATCTTCATGGCGGGCGTGCGTGACATTACCCGCCGCCGGGAGACGGAGCGCAGCCTGCGTGAGGAACGCGAGGCGCTGACCATCATCAATCAGGTGGGGCGGCTGCTCAGCGCGGAGCTCAATCTCGACGCGCTGATGCAGGAAGTGACCGACGCCGCCACTTCCCTCACCGGCGCATCTGTCGGCGCCTTTTTCTACAACTCGCTGGACGAACGCGGGGAGTCCTACACCCTGTTGACGCTGGCGGGCGCCACCGCCGCCGGCTTCGAGGGCATTCCGCTCCCACGCAAGATGACGCTCTTCGGGCCGACCTTCGACGGCGACGCGCCGGTTCGCCTCGCCGATGTCCGCACCGATCCCCGCTTTGGCAAGAACCCGCCCTTCCACGGGCTGCCCATCGGGCATTTGCCGGTGGTCAGCTACCTCGCGCTGCCGGTGATCGGCCGCCACGGCGATGTGCTGGGTGGGCTCTTCTTCGGCAGCCCGGAAACGGGCGTGTTCACCGAACGCGCCGAGCGTATCGCGACCGGGTTGGCGGCGCAGGCGGCGATTGCGCTGGAGAACGCCAAGCTCTTCCAGCAGGTCCAGCAGGAACTGGACGCCCGGGAACGCGCTGAAGCCGCCAAGGAGCAACTGGTCGACGCCATGGCGCACGATCTGGGCGGCCCCCTGACGGTCATCCGGGGGCAGGCGCAGTTACTGCGCCGCCGCCTGCTGCGCGGGGACATGAGCCCGGAGCGGCTGGAGTCCGCGCTGGCGGCGATCGATCAGGCGGTCGAACGAGCCCGGCTGCTCATTTCCGACCTGACCGATATCGCGCGGCTGGAGGCCGAACGTCCGCTAGACCTCAACCGGGGCGAAGTTGATCTGATGGCTTTGGCGGAAGCGGCCAACGCGTCCATGGAAGGCACGGGCAACACCGCCGACATCCGGCTGGAGGTGACCGGCGAGCGCGTTGTCGGCTGGTGGGACGCCGACCGCATGACCCGCGTACTGGACAATCTGCTGGCGAACGCCATCAAGTACAGCCCGGCCGGCAGCGTCGTCACCACACGCGTCGCGCAGGCCGAGATCGAGGGCCGGGCGTGGGCCACGGTGGCGATCAGCGATCAGGGTGTGGGCATCCCGGCGGAAGATCTGCCGCACATCTTCGAGCGCTTCCACCGGGGCGGCAATGTGCGGGGCCGCATTGCCGGCACTGGCCTCGGTCTGTGGGGCAGCCGCCGCATCGTCATGCAGCACGGCGGGGAAATCGGAATTGTCAGCGAAGAGGGCAAGGGCACGACGGTCACCTTCCGCTTGCCCCTCACGCCCGAATCCTCATAGCGCCAAGCTCAGCGGCCCGCCAGCGCCGCCACTACCGGCGCGAACTCCTCCATCACCGGCTCCAGGATCACGATATTGGAGATGCCATAGCGCTCACGGCGCTCCAGCAGCGTCTCAACGATCTCATCCGGCGTTCCCAGCAGAATCGAAGGCGCCTCCAGCATCTGCGCGAGGGTGAGTGGCAACTGCGCCGCGAGCTGCGCGGCAGCGGCCTCCCGGCTGTGATCGATGATCACCCGCGAGCAGATCGTGTTCAGCTCGATCTGGGGAAAACGGCCACCCGCTGCCTCACGGATCCAGCCGATCTTGCGCTCAACCGCCTCGGCCGTCAGGTCCTCCAGATCCTTCTCGCCATTCGGCAGGGCCCGATTCGTGATGCCTACGATATCTGCGTACTTGCCGGCCAGCGAGAGGATCTTGCGGCTGCCCCCGCCGATGACGAAGGGCGGGCGGGGGCGTTGCACCGGCACGGGCGGCAACGTCATGCCGTCGAGCTGGTAGAAGGCGCCCTGATACGTCACCGGCTCGCCGCTGAATAGCAAACTCAGCACCTGTAGCGTCTCTTCCAGCCGCGTGATGCGCACGGCGGGGGGATCGAACGGGATGCCGGACTGCTCGTACTCCGGCTTCATCCAGCCCGCGCCGACGCCAAGTTCCAGCCGCCCGCCGGAGAGGATATCGACCGTGCCGGCCGCCATAGCCAGCACGGCCGGGTGGCGAAAATCGTTGTCGATGACGAAGCTGGTCAGGCGCAGGCGCTCGGTGGCGACCGCCGCCGCCGCCATGGCGGTGAGGGGTTCCAGCCCGCTGGCGAAGTGGTCCGCCCAGCTGATTGAGTCGTAGCCGAGCGCTTCCGCACGTCGCACGGAGGCTAACCACGCGTCGCGCGGGCCCATGCTGCGGCTCTGGACGCCGAACCGGAATGGCTTCACTGCTACCGGCATCCCCAACTCCCCTGTTGCCCGGCCTCGCCGGGGGCGATATGCTGACCGCGCACCCCAGCCAGCGACGTGCCGCGATGCACGGCCACCCTTCGAGGAGGATAGCAAGATGACGGCGACCGCCCAGCCAACCACCGGGGCCGGCGCCGGCGCCACGCCACCAGCCTACGCGCTGATCGACACCGACGCCCACCACAACTGGCGCGGCGTCGGCGACATCATGCCCTACCTGCCCCGGTACTGGGCGGACTACATCACCGAGAGCCAGTTCAAGTCGCTGCCGAACTCGCCCTATCCCAAAGGGGTCAACGGCGGCGAGCGCGTGGACGCGCGCCCCGGCGAAGGGCAAATGGCTGGCTCCGATGTGGACCTGTTCCGGCGGCAACTCCTCGACGAGTGGAACGTCGATATCGCCATCCTGACCGGGCAGTTCTACAACGTCTCTTTTCTGGGGAACGCCAGTTTCGCCGCCGCGCTCTCCTCCGCGCTCAACGACTGGATGATCGACGTCTGGCTGGGAGCTGACCAGCGCTTTCGCGGCTCGCTGACCGTGCCGATGCAGGACCCTCTCGCGGCCGCGAAGGAGATTGACCGCCTGGGATCGCGCCCGGACATCGTCCAGATCCTGATTTCGGCGGGCTCGCGCATGCCGTACGGCCAGCAGTTTTACGATCCCATCTGGGAGGCGTGCGAGCGAAACGGCCTGCAGGTCGGCATCCACTTCGGCGGCATCGGGATCATGCACCCGCCCACCCCGGCGGGCTGGACCTCGTACTATCTCGAGTGGCATACCGGGATGTCGCAGGTCTTTCAGGCGCAGACCATCAGCCTCGTCTGCGAAGGGGTCTTCCAGAAGTTCCCAAGCCTGAAGTTCGCGCTGCTGGAGGGTGGGTTCGCGTGGCTGCCGCACGTGATGTGGCGGCTGGACAAGAACTGGAAGGCGATGCGCTCCGAGTGCCCGTGGCTGACGCGCAAGCCAAGCGAGATCATCCTCGATCACTTCCGCATCGCCTCGCAGCCCATCGAGGAACCGGACGACGACCGCCACCTCTTCCAGATCTTCGAGATGATGCAGGCGGAGAAGACGCTGATGTTCTCCAGCGACTACCCGCATTGGGATTTCGATTCCCCGCAGCAGGCCTTCCCCCGCATGGCGCCGGAACTGCGGCAGCGCATCTTCGCGGAGAACGCACGAGAGCTCTATGGCCTCTAGAGCTGCGCAACGCCACGTCGTGGCGCAGGTCGCCGAGATCCCGACCGGTGGGCGAAAGATCGTCACCATTGCCGGGCGCAGCATCGGCATCTTCAACGTGGGCGGCGTGTTCTACGCGGTGCGCAACAGTTGCCCGCATCAGGGGGGCGAGCTGTGCCTTGGCCCCACGGTCGGGCTGGCGACGGCGGAGCGGCCGGGCGAGATCCACTACAGCCGTGAGGGCGAGATCCTGCGCTGCCCGTGGCACGGCTGGGAGTTCGACCTCGCCACGGGCCGCTCGGTGTTCGACCCCAACCGCACCCGCGTCAAGAGCTACCCGGTGGAGTTGGAGGAGTTGCAGGCGGAAACCTATCCGGTCGAGATCGAGCGCGGCCGGGTGGTGGTGGTGCTCACCTGATTGTGCAATTTTGTGCATATTGACATGGTTGTTGCATCCCGGTAGAGTCAAAGTCCACCGTACTCACGTAGAGGGGGCGCCAGCGTCGGCGAAGACGCGGCCAACGTGAGCCATCGCAAGGAGGCGAGTGTGACCCGGTCCCGGCTGCACCAGATGTCCCAACGTGCCTTCACCTCATTGCAACAACGCGCCACCCGGCGGCACATGTTGCAGGGCGCGGCCGCGCTCAGTCTCGCGGGAGTCGCCGCACGCACTGGAAGCGGCATCACGCCAGCCGCCGCGCAAGACGCTGCCGCGCCCGAGGGCAAGATCGTCATCTCGCTGGCCTCCGAGCCGGCCACGATGGAGTCGTGGTACGCCTACTCCACCATCGGGGTGGCGCCGCTGCGCAACGTCTTCGAGGCGCTGCTGAACCGCGATCCGGTCACGAACGAGCTGGTCGGGGAGCTGGCCGAGTCGTGGGAGTGGACCGACGACAAGACGATCGAGTTCACGCTGCGCCCCGGCGTGACCTTCCACGACGGCACGCCCTTCAACGCGGAGGCCGCCGCCGCCAGCCTGAACTGGACGTGGGACCCGGAAAACGCCTTCGACATCATCCAGTTTCAGGGTCCGCAGATCACCGCCGAAGCGGTCGATGATCTCACCCTGCGCGTCTCCACCGCCGAGCCGGATCCCATCCTACCGAACCGCCTCTACTTCTCCCCCATCGGCAGCGCCGAGCAGATTGCGAACGATCCCGATTCGCTGGTCACCACGCCAAGTGGCACCGGACCGTACAAGTTCGTGGGCTGGAACCGGGGCCAGAACCTCGAACTGACCGCCTTCGAGGACTGGTGGGGGAATGCCAATCCCGACGCCGCGCTGGGCGCGCAGAACATCAAGGATGTCGAATACGTCTGGCGCGACGAGTCCTCCGTGCGCACCTCGCAGGTGAACGCCGGCGAGGCCCAGATCGGCCGCTTCCTCTCGCCGGAGGATTGCGAGACCACCGCCACCTGCGCCAAGGCGCCGAGCGTCGAGACGCCCTCGCTGCGCATTGACACCATGCACACCACCATGGGCGACCGGCGCATCCGCGAAGCCATCGGCCTCGCTATCGACAAGCAGGAACTGGCGGACGCGCTCTTCGGCGGCGCGGACGTGGCGACGCAGATGGTCGGCCCCTCCGCCGCCGGCTACAACCCGAATCTGGAGGCGCTGCCCTACGACATTGAACGCGCTACCGCATTGGTGCAGGAAGCCGCCGCCGTCGGGGTCGATATCACCCAGCCGATCACCGTGGCGGTGCGCGGCGGGGCGTACGCGCGCGTCGAGGAGATGGGCGAATACGTGGCGCAGCAACTGGCCCAGATCGGTCTGAACGCGACCATGGTGGTGACCGAACCGGCGGCCTACGAGGAGCAGTTCACCATCGGCCAACCGAACGTGGCGGCGGATCGCGGCTGGATCGGCACCAACTCGCACGGCAACGAGCTGATGGACGTGGGCGGCACGGCCTCCGGCTACTACCGCTGCAGCGGCTCCGTCTCGACATACTGCAACGAAGAGCTGGACGCGATGATCGACGCCGCAAACCCCCTCACCGGCGAGGAGCGCGACGCCGCGTTTCAGGCGATCACCGCGAAGTTCATGGAAGATATCCCGGTGGTCCCGCTGATCCACCTGCCTAATTACTACGGCCTTGCCGAGGGCGTCGTCTGGACCCCGCGGCTGGATGGCTTCATGCTCGTCAAGGAAATGTCGCTCGGCGACTAGCTGGGTGCAGGCCTGGAGCCGCGAGCGCAGTCGCGGCCCCAGGCATCCCGCGTGCACTCACCTTGTCCACAATGTTCGTTGACAACCACAAATGCACGCGGGTAGATTCGACGGCGGAAACGGAATGGTCAGCCTGCTCGCTGGCCGGGTGAAGGAGAGTCGCTATCGGCCGCTACATCGTGCGACGGCTTGCCTACTCGGTTATTGTGCTGATCGGGTTGATTGTCGCGGTCTTCTTCTTTACCCACATGCTGGGCGACCCCGCCCGGTTGATGCTGCGCCCGGAAGCGACTCCCGAGCAAGTCGAGGCCGTGCGGACGCGGCTCGGCCTGAATGATCCCCTGCACGTGCAATTTCTGCGCTTCATGGGAGGCGCCCTGCGCGGCGATTTCGGCGATTCGCTCTGGCAGCGCGCGCCGGCGCTGCCCATCATGCTGGACCGTCTGCCGAACACGCTTTACCTCGCGGGCGTCACCATGCTGATCGCCGTGCCGCTGGCGATCCTGCTGGGCATCGTCTCGGCGCTGCGTCCCGGGTCGATCATCGACCGCATTTCCACGGTGGTCGGGCTGGCCGGGGTTTCCATCGCCGATTTCTGGTTCGGCCTGATGCTGATCCTGTTCTTCGCGGTCAACCTGCAGTGGTTCAAGACCTCCGGCTTTGGCGGGTTCGAGTACGTGGTGCTGCCCGCGCTGGCGCTGATGGTGCGCCCACTCGGCCGCATCAGTCAGGTGATCCGCTCCTCGATGCTCGATCAACTTGGGCAGCCGTACATCACCACCGCCCGCTCCAAGGGGCTCAGCGAGCGTGTGGTGGTCACCTTGCACGCCATGAAGAACGCCGCCATCCCCTCGCTGACGCTGGTTGGCGACGAGGCGGCGGCGCTGCT
>JASGGF010000171.1:0-10183 GCA_047605145.1 Thermomicrobiales bacterium
AGCCCGGCCCCGGCGCGCCGGCGCCACGTGACGAGGCCCCGCCGTGCAACGGGTACTCCTGCCCCACGCCATCGAGTTGCACGCAGGCGACACTGGAGACCTGCACCCGGGCGTGGTTCGATGAGATGGTGGCGGCGGCCGCGTCGTGCCAGACTCCCTGCCAGGATGCTGGCAGCCCCGCCTGCAAGGCGTGCATGAACCCGATCCTGGCGGAGTACGGGCAGCGTGCGCTGCCCTGCGTGAGCACGAGTTGCACCGGCCCCGCGCCGCGGGTCGCGCCACAAGCCGATGGCCCGGTCGTGGTCGAGGCGTGGTGGACGCGCACGTGCGACAGCCCGTGTTGCCATATTGCCTATGAAGCGTGCCAGGAGGATGTCACCGAAGCCTTCTTTGCCTGTATGGCGGCCGAGGCGTACGCGATTGCGACAACTGGCCCGCTGGCCTTCCCCGGCGTCTTGATCTGCGTCAGTTGGCTGGTGTACGGCATGGAGAAGTGCCGCGCGCGCGAGGGCTGCGTCGATGGGATTGGCTGCCTGCCGGACAACACCTGTTGCCCAACGCCAACCTGCAACGGCGCCTGCTGCCCGGAGGGCACAACCTGCACCTACGGCAGCTACCAGGGGACGCCACGCGCAATATGTTGCGCCGTCGGCCCCAATGATCTCGGCGCGTGCGACGGGGTGTGTTGCGGGACACCAGCCGCCCTTACCAAGTGTTGCCCCGGCAAGTCCAATCCGTGTGTGGCGAACCACGTCGCCTGCTGATCGCCGCCGCATAACGGCAAGGCGTGGCGCATACTCCCCGCAGCGGGAGGAGCGGCGACATGGCAGCGCGGAGGGCAACGGCGCACTATAGCGGGATCTCGGGGATCTCGCGGCGCGGGGTGACGCTGGCGCTGACCATGGCGGCGCTGGCGCCCCGCCGCGCCAGCGCCACCAGCGTGGCCCGGCAAGCTGGCGCGACCGGCAAGCTGCTGGTGCGCGGCACGGCGGATCTCCCGGGCGGCGTCATGGCGTGGCGCGTGGTGCAGGACATGGCGGACACAATGGGCGTCCTCTCGGAGCAGCGCGCGCTCGGGTTCGCCGTCAACTCCAGCCCGTTCACGGATCTGCTGTTCACCGACGACCTCACTGGCAGCGCCGCGCTGCTGGCGCCGGGGGAGGCGTCGTTCGTGCGCGAAGGGGTCATGCAGCGCCGCGAAAGCCTCGGCGACGGGCCGGAGGCGTACCTGCGCATCGGGTTGGTCGATGCCGGCGCCGCGACCTACACCGGCGGCGACCGCCTCATTTTCGCCGGGCCGCCCTTCACGGTCGAGCCGGGGGTGCGCACCCTGGCGTTGCGCCGCTGGTCGTTGGCGCTGGATGACGTAATCGAGCCCGGCGTCGGCGTGGGCGAGGCGCTGGTGCTGGTGGAGCAGGGCGAAATCGACCTGAGCGCCGGCATCGACCCGGTCGAGCGGCTGCGCGCTACGGTCGGCAGCGACACTGTCTACGCCGTGCGCTCGGCGCCGCCTCCCCTGCACCTCGTGGCGCAACGCGACGCGACGTCGGTGCTGATCGCGACGATTTCGTAGGGGAGACGCCACGGCCTCCCCCAAACGATGTCACCCCGAGCCCGCAGGCGAGGGATCGACCACCCCCATGCCACAAGGCAACGGCGCCAGTTCTCCGCCTGCCGCCGCGCACCCTCGCGCCCACGCCTGCGCTCGGGATGCCGGCGTGGTGGGGAGGGCCGCCCGGTGGCACAATCACCCTCACCTGACGCAGTCAGGCCAGGCCACCGCTCAGGAGCTTCGCAATGGACCACTGGATCAAAACCACCTGCCCGCGCGATTGCTACGACGCCTGCGGCGCCCTCGTGAAGGTGCGCGATGGCCGCGTGCTGCAGGTGCGTGGCGATCCGGAGCACCCGGTGAGCCGGGGCAAGCTGTGCGCCAAATGCACCACCGGCTACAACAACGAGTGGATCGACCCCAAGGCCCGTCTCACCCAGCCGCTGCGGCGCACCGGACCGAAGGGCTCCGGCCAGTTCGCGCCCGTCTCGTGGGAGGAGGCGCTGGCGGAGATTGCGGCGCGGCTGCACGCGGCGGCCGTAAGCCACGGCGCCACCAGCATCCTGAACGCCCACTACACCGGCACCCTCGGGCTGATCTCGTACAGCTTCCCCATGCGCTTTTTCCACCGCCTCGGCGCGACGGAGGTGGACCCGGACACCATCTGCAACATGGCCGGGCACGTGGCGCTGGACTACGTGCTGGGGACCTCTGTGCAGGGCTTCGACCCGCGCACCGCGCAGGACGCCGCCTGCGTGCTGGTGTGGGGCGCCAACCCGGCGAACTCCGGGCCGCACGTCTTCGAGCACTGGTTCGGGCAGGTTCCCGGCGTCACGATCGTGGTGGACCCGCTGCCGACCGAGACGGCGCGGGCGGCAGATATCCACCTGCAGCCTTTCCCCGGCAGCGACGCCGCGCTGGCGTTCGCGCTGCTCCATGTGCTGCACCGCGACGGCCTGCTGGACCGCGAGTTCATCGCCGCGCACACCCTCGGCTGGGACGAGCTGGAGCCGCTGCTGGCCCCCTGCACCCCGGCGTGGGGCGAGGCGGCCACCGGCGTGCCGGCGGCGCTGATCGAGCAGGCGGCGCGGACCTACGGCTCGGGGCCGAGCCTGCTCTGGCTGGGGCAGGGGCTGCAGCGGCAGCCGCAGGGCGGCAACATCATGCGCGCCTGCGCGCTGCTGCCGGCGGTCACTGGCAACTTCGGCAAGCCGGGGACGGGCCTGCTCTACCTGAGCGGCTACGGCCCGGAGGATCTGGACGAGGGCTACCTGACCGCGCCTCACCTCGGGCCGAGCGTACCGGGCCTCAGCCACATGGACCTCGCCGAGACGCTGGCGGACCCGGCGCGGGCGCAGGCGCTGGTCTGCTGGAACATCAATATCGCGGCCTCCGCGCCCCGGCAGCGGCAACTGCGGCAGGCCCTGCTGCGGGAGGACCTGTTCACGGTTGCCATCGACATCTTCCAGACGGATACGTGCGATCTGGCGGATATCGTGCTGCCGGCGGCCAGCTTTCTGGAGTTCGACGATATCGTGACGCCGTACTTCTTCCTGTCCGTCTCGGCGCAGGTGAAGACGGCGGAGCCGCCGGGGCAGGCGCTGCCGAATCAGGAGATCTTCCGGCGGTTGGCGCACGCCATGGGCTACACGGAGCCGGAGCTGTTCGAGCCGGACGCCGCGATCCTGCAGACGTGGCTCTCGGCCAGCGGGCTGGTCCCCGATTTTGCGGCGCTGGCGGCGGTGGGCACGATCCCGGCCACGCCGGAGCCGGTCATCCCCTTCGCGGACGGCGCCTTCCCCACGCCCAGCGGCAAGATCGAAATGGCCTCGGCGCGGGCGGAGGCGGACGGCCTGCCGCGCCTGCCGCAACCGTGGGCGGATCCGCGCCCGGCCGATGGCCGGCTACGGCTGCTTTCCCCGGCCTCCAACATCGCCATGAACGCCAGCTTCGGCAACGTCGATAAACTGACCCGCCGCGCCGGCCCGGCCTCGGTGACGCTGCACCCGGTGGATGCGGCAGCGCGCGGGCTGCGCGAGGGCGAGCTGGTGGAGCTGCGTAACGAGCATGGCAGCCTGCCACTGCGCGTGACCCTCTCCGACGCGATGCTGCCGGGGGTGGCGCTGGCCCCCAAGGGGCGCTGGCCGCGGCTGGAAGCAGCGGGCGCGAACGTGAACGCGCTGGTCTCCGCGCAGAAGAGCGACATGGGCGAAAGCACCTGCGTGCACGGCGCGGAGGTCACGATCACGAGGGGGGCGCCCCCTGAGGCGAAGCCGGCTCCCCCTCTACCGCGGGTAGTCCATCAACCCCAGCGTTTCGTTCAGCCACGCGAAGAGCTTCTGGTTGTACAGGGTGCGAGCCTGCGCCTCGCAGTGCATGCCGGCGCCCTCCGCGTTGGTGAACTTCTCCAGCACTTTGGGCGCTTCGATGGCGTCGTACAACTCCGGCGCGAACGCGGCGACGAAGTCATCCTCCGCCTGCGTGATGAAGGCTTGCGCCGTGATCCCCTTCACGTACGGCGAGATCTCGTATTTCGAGAACTCCACGGCGTACTCGAACAGGCTGGACACGCCGTGTACCCAGAACGCGCGTTGGATGAGGGACCAGCGGCGCATCGGCGGCGCGTCCTGGCTCAGCAGCCACGCCTGCATCTCGTCCAGCGCGTGGGGATCGATATTCGGGAAGGCGGCCTTCTGCTCGTCGGTGAGCGGCAGGGCGGCGACCATGGCGTCGCGCATGTCGTACTGGCCGGGATCGGCGATGAGGGCGACGGGCCGGTGCTCGAAACAGGCGGCGCGCGGGGCGAGGTAGCCGCCGAAGCTCCAGCCCGCCAGCACCATTTTCGCCGGGTCGATCTCGGGGCGGGTGAGGGCGTAGTCGATGACCGGGGTGACGACGTTCTCCCAGTCCGGGCGAAGGTGCATGTTGTCGATGATCAGGTTGCGGCCCTGCCCGGGGCCATCGTACAGCAGCACGTTGTAGCCACGTTGAATGGCGGCCGGCGCGAACGCGAAGAACATCTCCTGAATATCGGAGTCGTAGCCATCGGTGTGGATGATGGTGGGCCGCGCCGCGCCGGAATCATCCACCGTGACGAGGTAGCCCGGCAGGGTGGCTCCCTCGAAGGGGATCTCGACGGCCTCGATGGGGAAGTCGCTGAGCGCGGCGCCCTTCAGGAAGGCGGCGACCTCGTTCTCGAAGGCGGCAGTGAGCCGGGGATCGACGGGGTAGCCGTAGAGCGGGTACTGGATGACCCGGAAGTAGTTGGACGCCCGGTAGTAGGCGTTGCGGGCGCTGACCCGGTCGCCGAAGTGCTCGCTTTCCACGGCCAGCGCCAGCATGCGCTCGGCGGTGGCGCTCCACTCGCGCGCCCACGCATCGATATCGCCATCCGGGATGCGGGCGAGGGTGCTGCGGCAATCCCCGAAATCGGCGCCCTGCTGGCCGACGTAGGAGAGGGCGCGTAGGCCGAATTCCTCCCACATTTCGTAGTCGCTGAGCAGCGGGCGGGGGGAGGGGTTCTCGGCGACTTTCACGGGCGTGGCATCCTGCGCGGCGGCGGTGTGGACGAGGCCGCTCATGGCGGCGGCGGCGGTTGCGCCGCCAGCGCGAACGGCGTCGCGGCGTGAAAGCCGCGGGGCGTTCGCAGCAGACGATGATCCCTGAGGCATCAACAGGCTCTCCTGATTGGCGCAAACGCGCGAGCGGCGGGCGGCTGTGGCCCCGCCCGCCCTTGTGCGGCGCCGCGTTGCCGAGGTGACTGTATGCGGGCGGGGGAAGCGGGTCAAGCGATGCCACGGTCGAAGGAATCGCGCACCCCCAACCCACGGGGCAACGGCGCCGGTGTATCGCCACACCCGCCCCCGCGTCCACCACCAACCTGCGATGTCGTTCCGAATCCGCAGACGAGGAACCGCGCACCGCCAGCCCACGGAGAGACGGCGCCCTCTCTCCGCGCTCCACCGCGACTTGCCCCACCCCCATGTCGTTCCGAGCCCGCAGGCGAGGAACCGCGCACCCCCAACCATCGGGGCAACGGCGCCAACGCTCCGCGTGCCATCGCGAACCCTCGCCAAGGTTGCCAACCTCACCCCACCGCAGATGTTGGCAGCCTTGGCAACCTTGGCAGCCTTTGCAATCTGCCCCGGTAATTCGCAGTAGGTCGCGGAGAGAAGGCAGCGTTGACCTGAGGCTTGGGGGTGCGCGATTCCTCGCCTGCGGGCTCGGAATGACAGCGTTGTGGGGCGCCGTGGTGGGGCGCGGGGAGGTGGCGCCGTTGCGATGGGAGGCGGGGCGTGGAGCGTGGCGCCGCTGACCCGGGAGGTGCGGCGCCCGGTCTTTCGTCTGCGTTCGAGGCACGGCGGGAGGCGGGGAATGGTCAGGTGGTTTCCGTGTCGCTGAAGGGCGCCGGGAACCCGGTGGTCTCGCGGCGCCCTTCTCGTTGCCGGTGGGTTCGAGATGCGGTGGGCCGGGCGCCCGGCCCCGCCCGTTACTGCGGCGCGACGGCCAGCGCCATGCCATCGAGGGCGTGCCAGCGCTGCATGAAGGTGTCCCAGTCGTAGTAGTCGTACTCGCCGCGGCCGGGGTTGGCGAGGTAGACGCCGCCTTCGTCGTAGCCGTAGACGGTGACCACGTGCATGCCCGGCACGAGTTCGTACTCGCCCATGTCGTACTGCTGCCAGCCCGTCTCCCCGAAGTAGCCCAGCCACGCAATCACCGGCATGCCGGCGTCGAGGCGGGCGGTCAGTTCCTCCGGCGTGCTGCCGTAGAAGAGGTCCGTGGCGAACCCCCAGTCCTGCAGCGTCGGGGCGAGCGCTTCGGCGTAGGCGCCGTAGTTGTCCGTGCCGCCCCACGTGCCGGAGATATCGCCCCGGTAGCCCCAGTGCGGGTTCTCCGACTGCGGGACGCTTTCGACGAACGCCGATTCCGGCACGCCGGGGCCGAAGGCCGAGGTGGCGATGAAGGCGGCGGCGTACTGGCTGGAGTTCGGGTAGGCCTGCAGGTACGCGGGAACCTCGGCGGCGTAGACCGGGCCAGTGGCAAGTTGCTCCGCCGGCTGCTCCCACGCGAGGTCTGCCGGCTGCTCCCAGCTTTGCTCTGGGGACGCCTCCGCCGCGTACCCGGCGGGCTGCTCCCAGGCCGTTTCATCGCCGCCGCCCACCGGCTGCTGCCAGGCGGTCTCATCGGTGGCGGCCCAGTCTCCGGTTGTGGCCGGCTCGCTCCAGCCGGCATCCTCTGGCGCGGACCAGGCCGAGTCTTCTGGCGTGACGGTGTCCGTCAGGGGGATGCGCAGCACCTGGCCGGGGGTCAGGGTGTCGATGTCGCTGAGGCCATTGAAGCCGGCCAGCACCCAGGGATCGGCGGACCAGGCTGCGGCGATATCGGCCAGCGTCTCGCCCTCGGCCACCACGTGCGAGCCCGCGACGTAGGGCGCCCACTCCGCCGCGCCGTTCCAGCGGGCGAACTCGTCGTCATCGCCCACGCCGGGGATGACGACGACCTCATCGGTGGTGAGCCAGTCCGGGTGCTCCAGCGTGCTGGCGCTGAACAGCGCAGCCACCGGCACATCGAAGGCCGCCGCGATGCTGGCCGGGGTGTCGCCCGGCTGCACGATGTAGCGGGAGGGCGCGGCGAAGACCGGCGCATCCGCCGCGTCCTGCGCGCTGGCCAGCCCACTGAGGGAGGACCCGATCACGATGGCGGCAAGGCCGGCGGTGGCGAGGCGGCGCGACCAGCGCAATTGCGGCTGCATCAGCCCGCGCAGCGGGTTCCAGCCCCGGCGCGGGGCGGCAACTACGGGGGCCGGGTGCTCCGCCAGTGCCTGCAGGTGGGCGGCGGTGCCGCGTCCGAAGCGCACGGCGCGCGGCTGTTCGATGAGGGCGCGGTTTAGCGCGCCACGCTCGGAGCTGCCGAGGCGGTCGGCGCGCACCTGCGCCATGACGGCGCGCGGGTCCGCGCCGCGCTCCAGAATACGCTGGGCGTAGATGCTGGCCTGACCATCGTGGCCAGAGTCAAGCCCAAGCGAGGCCGCAACGTGCGTGCGTGATGACGCTGCCGGGACGGAATCGCTCGCGGTATTCGAACCACGCTGCGGCTGACTCATGACCTTCCCCCTGCCTCAGTCCTGCCGGAACCATCGTTCTTGCTTGGTGCGGGGGAGTGCGGATATACGGTGTACGTACAGGCGCTGCGGCAAGATACCAACTCTGTGCCACGCTGGCAAGGCGGGGCGCGGCGCAGGGACGCGGCGTGGCGAGCGCTACTGCGCCCACGGTGGGGAGCCCTCGGCGCCGTCTGCGTGGGTGAAGCGGACGCCCGCCGGGGCGATCAGCAGCCACTCGGCGGTGGCGGCGCCCGTGTTTGCGAGGTGGTGCGGCGTGCGCGGCGGGATGATAACGGTGTCGCCGGCAGCGATGGCGTGGGCCTCGCCATCCAGCATGATGGTGATCTCACCGGCGAGCATGACCAGCACCTCCTCGCGGTCATGGGTGTGCAGCGGGTTGGCTCCGCCCGGCTGCTGTCGCTGCCGGATGACGCTGACCTGCGTGGCGCCGCGAGAGGGCGTCGCCAGCGCGGCGCCGGTATTGCCGCCGGGCGTCTCGATGTCGCGAAGCTGGTGGTGGCGAATGATGGGCATGATCTCCTCCGGCGCGGCGCCGTCTGGACAATCCCGGCGGCGGCTGATACGGTAAAGCAACTTGTTTATATCGAGAAGGTAAAGTGGGTTGACCACATCGTCAAGGGAGCGTGCGTGAGCGCGGCGGGGCGTGACCGGCTGGATCACCGGGAGCAGCGGGAGCAGCACGTGGGGCGGCTGCTGTTGCGGGCGAGCCGCGCCTTCAACGCGCGCGCGGCGGAGATGCTGCGCGCGCGGGGATACGCGCGGCTCTCGCTGGCGCACCTCGGGCTGCTGCCGCACCTCGATGCCGGCGGCACGCGCGTGACGACGCTGGCGGAGCGCGCCGGCATGACCAAGCAGGGCATGGGGCAGCTGGTGGCGGATCTGGAGCAGCAGGGGCTGGTGGACCGGACGCCGGACCCAGCCGACCGCCGGGCCACGCTGGTGCGCTTCACCCCGGCCGGCGAGCAGTTTCTGGCCGATTCCGTGGCCGTGACGGCGGAACTGGAGGCGGCGTACGCGGCGCGCCTCGGCCCGGAGCAGTTCGCGGCGCTGCGGGCGGCGTTGGCGGCGCTGGTGGACGCGGCGCCGCCGCTGGCGTGAACCCGCCTATGTTGGGCGCGGGCGCTCTGGCGCGCGGGGCGTGGACGCGGCGACAATTGCGGCTACAGGCGCCATCCGCCATGAGACGATGGTTCCGGGCCACAGGGCAACGCGAAACAGGGTGACGAGTGACGGGGACGACGCGCGCAGGCGTGGACGCGGGGGTTTCGAAGCGCATCGAGCCATTTGCCACCTCGGTCTGGCCGTGGGTGGACGAGATGTCCGAGCGCAACCCGGACGCCGTTTTCTTCGGCGGCGGTGTCCCCCCCACCGATGTCCTGCCGGTGGCGCGCCTGCGCTACGGCTCGGAGATCGCGTGGCAGGATGACCCGGCCATGCTGCTGTACGGCGAGGTGCGCGGCTACAAGCCCCTGCGCGAGTTCATCGCCCGGCGGATGGCGCTGCGCGGGGCCGAGGTGGACACGGGCCAGATCATGCTCACCAACGGCGCGCAGCAGGGCATCGACCTCGTGGCGCGGGTGTTCGTCGATCCCGGCGACATCGTGCTGGCCGAGGCGCCCACCTTCATGGACGCGCTGCGGGTGTTCCGCTCGCACGAGGCCGAGGTGATCGGCGTGCCGATGGACGAGGGCGGCATCGTCATCGAGGCGCTGGTGAACATCCTCGATTCCCTGCCGAAGCTTCCCAAGTTCCTATACACCATCCCGACCTACCAGAACCCGATGGGCGTCACCATGCCGCTGGAGCGCCGCCAGCAACTGGTCGATCTGGCGCGCGAGCGCGGGCTGGTGCTGGTGGAGGACGACCCGTACGGCGAGTTGACGTACGACGGCGAAGCCGTGCCCACCTTGCGCGCGCTCGATCCGGATGTGATTTTCCTCGGCACCTTCTCCAAGATCCTCGCGCCGGGGCTGCGCGTGGGCTGGATCGTGGCGCCGGAATGCCTGATGCCCTCCATCTTCAATGTGAAGGAAGGCACGGACATCCACAATGAGCGGGTGATGACCCGCGCCATCTACCACGCGGCGGAGGGCTTCCTCGATGACCACATCGCGCAGACAGCGGCGATCTACCGCGCCCGCCGCGACGCGATGGTGGCGGCGCTGGAGGAGTACATGCCGCCGGGGGTGGAGTGGATCGTGCCGGCGGGAGGCTTCTTCCTGTGGGTGACGCTGCCGGAGCGGTACAACACAGACGCGATGCTGCCGGACGCGACGGACCGGGGGATCATCTTCCTGCCCAGCTCATGGTTCTACCCGGACACTTCGTGGACGCGCTCCATGCGCCTGAACTTCTCGGCGCACCCGGAGAACCGCATCCGCGAGGCGATGCGCGCGCTGGGCGAGGCGATCGCGGCGTACGAGTAGGGGGGAGCGCCCCCCGGCGGGAAGCCCTCCCGGCGGGAAGCCCTCACCCCAACCCCTCTCCCGATGCGCGGGAGAGGGGCT
>JASGGF010000172.1:0-10173 GCA_047605145.1 Thermomicrobiales bacterium
CCCCCCTGCACCCCCTGAGCCGAAGGCGCCCCCCCCTCGTCTAGCGGCTGAAGCGCGCCACCACCCCGCGCACGCCCGGGATGCGCCGCCCGATCTGCCCCAGCGAGGTCGAGAGCTCCGGGATGTCCATCATCCACGCGGCGGCGAAGTAGACGAGGCCGACCACTCCCAGCGCCCCGAGGAAGAGCAGCAGTTGCAGCACGCGCGGCGCCGTGCCCGGCGTCGTGATGTCCGTCAGCGGGGCCGCCAGCGCCGCGCAGGCCACCCCCACGATGGCGGTCGCCACCAGCACGCGAAGCAGCCAGCCCACCGTGGAGCGCGCCAGATTGCCCAGCCGCCGCCAGAGGACCAGCCCCAGCGCCACCGCCTCGATGGTCGTGCTCAGCGAGAGCGCCAGCGCCAGCGCGAGGTAGCCCATGCGCGGGAGCAGCGCCAGCCCGATGCCGAGGTTCGCGATCACGATGGCGATGCCCACGATCACCGGCGTGCGGGTGTCGTGCATCGCGTAGAAGGCTCGCGTCATCGCCTCCACCACCGCGTAGGAGACCAGCCCGGCGGCGAGGTAGGCCAGCGGGGCGGCCACCAGCGCGGTGGATTGCGAGGAGAAGGCTCCGGTCTGGAAGAGGGTTTGCACAATCGGCGTGCGGAAGGCGAAGAGCACCACCGAGGCGGGCAGCGAGAGGAAGATCAGCGGCTTCAGCGCGCTGCCGAGCGTGATGCGAAACGCCGCGCGGTCTCCCTGCTGCCACAGCCGGGAGAGCGTTGGCAGGATCACGGTCGAGATCGAGAGCGCCAGCACGCCGTGCGGCAGCATCAACAGCTGCCACGCGTAGTTCAACGCCGAAACGCTCTGCTCGCCGGTGCGCCACGCCAGATTGGTGACCGCGATGAAGTTGATCTGGAACGCCGCTTGCCCGATCAGGCGCGGGCCCAGCAGCCGGGCCACGTCGCCCACGCCAGGGGTGCGCAGATTCAGCGAGGGCGAGTAGCGCATGCCCGAGCGGATCAGGCCGGGGAGCTGCACCAGCAGGAACCCGAAAGCCCCCGCCACCACGCCCACCGCCACGCCCAGCACACCGATGCGCGGCCCGAGGAAGATCGCCCCCAGTATCGTCGCGGAGTTGTAGATCACCGGGGCCAGCGCCGGCAGGGTGAACAGGTCCTGGCCCTCCAGAATCCCCTTCGCCGCGATGCCCAGCCCGAGGAAGACCGGCGAGAGCAGCAGCACCCGCATGCACTCCACGGTCAACTGCTGGATCTCCGGCGTGGCGTCCGGCGCCACCACCCAGCGCACCAGCTCCGGAGCGGCGATCCACGCCAGCCCGGAGGTCACCACCGCCGCCAGCGACGACAGGTTGAGCACCACGGAGGCCAGTTTCCACGCGGCGCGCTCCTCGCCCTCGCTGAGCATCCCGGAGAAGACGGGGATGAACGCGGAGCCGAACGCCCCCGCCATGATCACGAGGAAGAGCAGATCGGGGATGCGGAATGCGCTGATGTACGCGCCCAGCGCCTCCGAGGTGCCGAACTGCCGCGCCAGCACCACCTCGCGCACGAGGCCCAGCAGGCGGCTGACCACAAACGCCGCCGCCACGATGCCCGCCGAGCGCGCCAGCGAGGCCTTCGGCTTCGGCGTCCCCCAATCGCGCGTTGTGACTGGCTGCCCCGGCTGCGGCCACGTCGGCCACTCCTGCGGCGGCGGCGCTTCGGGCCACCCGGCGGCGGCTGACGGGGGCGGCGCGGGCCATCCGGATGCCGCCGGAGCGGGTGGCGCGGGCCAGCCGCTTTCGGGCGCGGGAGCCGATTCCTTGAGAGACTGCGGCTGACTTGCTACCATTCACTCACCTGTGTCGGAGACCGGGTCACTTATGCTGTCGATTTGCGGAGGCTCGTGAGCATTGGCTAACTCTAAATCATCGAAGAAGCGAATTCGCGTCGCCGAGCGGCGGGCGGCCCACAACAAGCCGTTCAAGACCGAGGCGCGCACCTTTGTGAAGAAGGCGGAAGTCGCGATTGCGTCTGGCGATCAGGCGGCGGCGGCGGAAGCCACCCGCGAGGCGATCAGCGTGCTGGACCGCGTGGCGGTCAAGGGCGTGATCCACAAGAACAACGCTGCCCGCCGCAAGTCTCGCCTGATGGCGAAGCTGAACGCGTTGCAGGCCGCCTAGGCGACCTCCTCGCCGCAAGCGAAGAGCGCACAACGCGCCGTCCGGACGAGTCATCGACCGGGACGGCGTTTTGTCGTGCGCGGCGAACGACGCAGTCCGGCTCACACGCTGGCTGGCGTGGCGCCGGGCGCTGGCGTCGCGCCGGGAGCCGGGCAAACGCCGGGGAAGGTGTACGGCGCGCCCACCGCGTCCATCCCCGCGATGTATTGCGCCAGCCCCAGATAGCTGGTGGGCGCGGCAGACCACACCGTGGTGTTGCAGGTCGCGGTGTCGCAGCCACCGCCCCACGTCAGCGAGGGGCCTTCCGCCACCATCTGGCATTGGCAGGTGGCGGTCGCCGGGTTCTCGGGGTTGATCTCGCAGGGCATGTCGAGGCAGTTCGCCCACGCAATCTCCTGCGGGCACGTCATCACGCTGAAGGCGGGGTTGACGTTCACTGCGGAGAAGTTCGACGTCACCTGTAGCTCAGCGGGGGCGCGTTCGGCGCAGGTCTTGAAGCCGACCGCCCACGCGTCCAGCACCACGCAGTGGCAATTGGCGACTCTGGGGTTACTGGCGTCCAGCTCGCACGGTGCGGTGGTGCACAAGCCGAAGACCTGCTTGCAGAGCCACGCGTCGCCAATCTGCACCTCGTCGGCGCCTAGCTTCTCGGGTGTGGCCACGGGCGTCGCGTCGCTCTGGGCGGCGGTTCGCCGCTGGCTGACCATGCTTAGCGCCAGCGCCGCGAGGCCCCCGTACAGCGCCGTTCGCCGCGACAACCGCGCTCCTACGGAGGTGGCGATTTCATCGAAGCGCGTGTCGTGCATTTCGCTGATCTCCCTCGCTGATTGCCGGGCTCCGGGACGTTGGCCGCAGGCGTTCCGGCTAGCGAGCAGAGGCCGCACGCTGGAGATCAACTGCGCTGTGCGCAGAGTACACCCACGTCGAGGGATCGTCTCCCGGGTCTGGCTGACGCAAAAAGCGCGGGGCGATGGCGCCCGGCGCGGGACCCCGCTACCACCCCCGCCCGGGCTGCTCCGCGTTCCGCGCCAGCCCCGTGATCAGCGCCCGCAGCGCGTCCTCCGGCTTGCGGATCTTGCCCGTCTTCAGATCGCGGTCCACCTTCGCCGCCACCCCCGCCGCGCGGTAGCCGCGCAGCGCCTCCTGCCGCGCCGCGCTCGCCAGCGCCGAGACCCGCCCCGGCGTCACCCCGCCCAGCTCCTTCGCCACCATGTTGGTGTCCCGCCCACCCGCCGCTGCAATGGCTGTGACCAGTTCCACCTGCCCCAGCGCCTGCGCCAAAACCATGCCGGCGTCCTCCCCGGCGCGCTCCAGTGTCTCCAGCTCCTGGGTAGCGGTGCGCAGATCGCCTGCCAGCATCGCATCGAGGAAGCGGAAGATCTTCTGGTCCGGCTCTCGCGCGACAAAGGTGCGCACCTCGGCCTCGGTGATCGCGTTGGGGTGGGCCGCCATCGCCAGCGTCTCGATGGCCGTGCCGAGCAGGCCGAGATCGGGCGGGCGGTCGTAGCGCGGGTTGTTCGGCGCGCGCTCCCACGTCTGCGGGAAAAGCGTGCTGGCGAGGAACCCCGCTGTGCGCTGGTCGATCTTGCCCTCGGCGTCCTTTGCGCGTTCCTGAATCCACGTGATCAGGTCCCTGCCGCGCGGCGGCGCGCCCGACTTCACGGTGATACGGTCGGCGTGCGGCTTCAGCGCGGCTGGCGGGCCACTCAGGGACGGCTCCAGCAGCACCAGCGTGCTGCCCTCGGGCACGCCCGCTACCAGCGCCGCCAGCATCTCGCCCGCCTTGCCTGCGCCACTCGCGCCCTCGCCGCTCGCCTTGGGCAGCACGTCGCTCACTACCACCACGCGCCCCCCGCCGAAGAAGGAGACGGTGCCGATGGCGTTCAGCACGCCGTTGAGCGAGGTTTCTTTGCCGTCCAGCCACGAGGTGTTCTCACCGCCGGGGTCCGCCTGCTGCGCGATCTGGCGCGCGTGCTGCCGGGCGAGGGTGGCGTCGGGGCCGTAGACGAAGTGAATCATGGCCAGCGCGCCCCGTCTGGATTCTTGAGGAGGATCAGGAGGGTGGCCTCACCCGCCTGTGCCGTGTGCACCGGAGCCTTGAACCTGCTTTCGCAGGTGGGCGCCGCATCCGCCGAGGCGCTTTGTCCCCGGCGCGCAGCTCCCGACTCTTTTCTGTTGGCTCAAGACAACGCATGCATCACGAACACCGCAGGATCGGCCAGCCGGAAGGTAACACCGGGCCGCCGCTCGCGGCAAGGGTGTGTACGTACATGGCCCGTCACCCCGTCCGTTCTTGCCCAGGTCTCGCTCCGTTCCGTCCCGACGTGCCAAGTCTGTCTCTCCGCCTGCCACTACGGCCTCCCCACCCCCCATGTCGTCCCGACCGCAGGAGGGACCGCGCACCCCCAATATTGCTACTGCGGCCCAGCTTTCCGCTCCTCGCCGCGTCGTCCCGCTAACCCGACGTCATCCCGACGCAGCAGGGATCTCGTCTGGCGTAGCGGAATTGATTGAGTGCGACGAATATCATCCGTACCTCAGGATGACGTTGAGGCGAGGATTCGTGGTGACAGGCGGAGAGTTGGCGCCCAGACCCTGTAGTTGGGGGTGGGCGGTCCCTCCTGCGGTCGGGACGACATCGTGGTTATGGAGTGGCGCGGTGATCGGTGGCGCCAGATTGCGGGTCGGTGGCCCGCAGTGGCTGCACGTGGCGCGCCATGGCGGCGGCGTGTGACAGTACCATGGTGCGACCGTGGCGCGTCATGGCGCCACCGTGGCGCCACGGCGACAATTGCGCGTGAAGTCGCCCACGGGCGATTGCTGGCGCATGGCGCCCTCGCCGTGAGCGCCGCAGGCAGGCTGCGCGCGCCGAGCGATTTCGCGATGGATCAGGCTGAAGCACCTCATGAAACCAGATGACATCGTCGTCACCGGCGCCGGCGCGGTTTCGCCCCTCGGCAACGACCTCCCCACCACCTGGGCCGCCATCCGCGCCGGGCAAAGCGGCGTCGCCCCCATCACCCGCTTCGATCCCGCCGGCTACGAAACCACCTTCGCCGCCGAGGTCAAGGAGTTCGACGCCGCTGGCGTCATGGGGCGCAAGGATGCCCGCCGCACCGACCGCTACACGCACTACGCCGTGGGGGCGGCGCTGGAGGCGTTGGCGCAATCCGGCCTCACCATCGACGACAGCAACGCCGACCGCGTCGGAGTGCTGATCGGCTCCGGCATGGGCGGCGCCGAAACGCTGGACGCCGGCATGGAGACCGTGCTCACCTCCGGCCCGAAACGGCTCAGCCCCTTCTTCATGCCCATGTTCCTCGGCAATATGGCCTCTGGCACCGTCTCCATCGTCACTGGCGCGCGTGGGCCGAACTACAGCCCCGTCTCCGCCTGCGCCAGCTCCGCCCACGCCATCGGCGAGGCGCTGGAGATCCTGCGGCGCGGTGATGCCGATGTGATGATCGCCG
Organism: Thermomicrobiales bacterium; assembly: GCA_047605145.1. Classification (GTDB taxonomy): domain Bacteria; phylum Chloroflexota; class Chloroflexia; order Thermomicrobiales; family UBA6265; genus JACCXM01. The sequence continues at coordinate 5,639 of JASGGF010000172.1, forward strand.
GCGGCAGCGAGGCGCCCATGGCCCGCATGATCGTGGCCGGCTTCAACGCCATGGGCGCGCTCTCCACCCGCAACGATGACCCGCAAGCCGCCAGCCGCCCCTTCGACGCCGGGCGCGATGGCTTCGTGCTGGGCGAGGGCGGCGCCGTGCTGGTGATGGAGACCGCCGCCCACGCCGCTGCGCGCGGGGCCGAGGTGCTGGCCGTCGTCTCCGGGTACGCCACCACCGACGACGCCAATCACATGGTGCAGCCCGCCCCCGGCGGCGTGGGCGCTGCCCGCGCGATGACACTGGCGCTGGCGGACGCCGGCCTCGCCCCCACCGACATCGGCTACCTGAACGCGCACGGCACCTCGACCCAGCTCAACGAGAAGTTCGAGACGGAGGCGATCAAGGGCGCGTTCGGCGACTACGCCTACCAGTTGCCGATCAGTTCCACCAAGTCCATGACCGGCCACCTCCTCGGCGGCGCGGGGGCGCTGGAGGCGGCGATCACTATTAGCGCCCTGCGTGATGGCATCCTGCCGCCCACCATTAACCAGACCACGCCCGACCCGGAGTGCGACCTCGACTACATCCCGAACGCCGCGCGGTCGGCGCAGACGCAGCACGCCATGACCAACTCGATGGGCTTTGGCGGCCACAATGTCTCGCTGATCCTTTCGCGCGGGGAGTAACCCCTCTGTCCTAATGCCCCGCTAATTTTGGGGTTACACTTCCCGAAAATTGTGTGTCGCTTGCGGCGCCCGGCAGTTGGGGTTCTCTGCGGCAATGAAGCCAGAGGCCGGTGAACCACCCGGCGAAGGGGAGGGAGCGCAATGGATGCAGCTCAGTTTGATGCAGTGTCCCGATCCGTCAATGTGCGGCTGACCCGTCGCCGCGTTGGCCTGATGGCGGGCGCAACTGCGCTGGGAGCCGCCGCGCTGGCCGCCTGGGGCGGCGCGCCGGAGGCCGCCGCAAAGAAGCGGCGGGCAAAGGCAGAGCACAACCTCCGTGGCAACAAGGCCATCATGTGCGTGAATGGCGTCACCACCCGGGTGCCCAAGAAGAAGCGCAAGAAGTATTTGAAGCAGGGCGCCACGCGTGGCGAATGCGCTAACACCTGCACGCCCTCCTGTCCAACCGGGGCCTGCAACGTCAGCGATGGCTGCGGCGGCACGTGCGGCTGCGCCTCCGGGTCAGTCTGCGCCAGCGGAACCTGCCGCGCCTGCAACGTCCTCTGCCAGTCGGGCGATACCCCCGCTGTCTGTGGCGAGGCGCTGCAGACGGCAATGGCGGCAGGCGGGGATGTCTACGTTTGCCCCGGCCGCTATCTGGGCGGTTTCGTCCTTGGCGCGCAGGTCTCCGTCTATGGCGCGGGCAATGGCGACAATCCTGCGGTCGATGCCATTCTGGATGGGCAAAATGTCCTCGGCACGACGGTCGTCACGATGGCAGGCGAAGGCACGTTCGAGTTGTTCAACCTGCGGATCACCGGCGGCGCCAACAGCGGCGTTAGATTGTCCAACTCCGCCGTGACCGGCAACATCACGGATTGCGTCATCACCGGGAACACCGCCGAAGCAGGCGCCGGGATTGCCCTGAGCAGCGGCGCGCTCCACCTTGTCGGGTCGACAATCTCCACCAACACGGCCTCCGGCGGTGGAGCCGGCATGTTGGCGACCTCCTCCGGGAGCTCGACGATCACCACGACCATCTTCACCGGCAATATCTCCGCAGCCGATGGAGGCGGCATTCTCCAGTACAACGGGACCCTGACGCTGGACTCCACAGTCAGCATCACTGGCAATCAGGCAGGCGCTGTGGCATCGGGTGGCGGCGTTCTTGTGGGCGGTGGCACGTTCAACCGGGGCGGCGCCACGATCAGCGGCAACACTCCGGATAACTGCGTCGGAACCGGCTGCTAACGCCCTCCCGGGCGGGGCCGCACTGGCCCCGCCCGCTCCTGTATCGTGTGCGCGACGATCACGGGCCTGCCGCAGGCATGGCCCGGCGCGGGAGCGGTTGAAGAGGGATGCCCCTGTGGATGCAGCGCGGTTTGATGCGGTTTCCCGTCCGGTCATCGCGCGACTGACCCGGCGCCGGCTCGGCCTACTGGCCGGAGCCGGAGCGCTCGGCGCTGCCGTCGTGGCCGCCGGCGATGCGCCGGACGCCGCCGCGAGGAAGCGCCGAAACCGGGCCGGGGCCGAGCACAACCTGCGCGGCAATAAAGCCATCATGTGCGTCAACGGCGTCACGGAGCGGGTCCCAAAGCGCAAGCGCAAGAAACTCCTCAAGCAAGGCGCCACGCGTGGTGAGTGCCCGCCGGTCGTCTGCACGCCAGTTTGCGCGCCGGGCGCCTGTGGCAGCGATGGCTGCGGCGGCACATGCAGTTGTGCCGCCGGTTCGGTCTGCGCCAGCGGAACCTGCCGCTCCTGCACCGTCTCCTGCCCCACGGGCAGCACCCCCGCCGAATGCGGCGCAACCCTCCAGACGGCGATTGCCGGCGGCGGCGATATCTTCGTCTGTCCAGGGCGCTACCGCGGTGGCTTCGTGAGCAATTTGCCCGTCTCCATCTACGGCGCGGGCAATAGTGACAACCCTGCAGTGGACACCATTCTGGACGCACAGCAAACCACCACGGTGATGACCGCTAGCGGCGCAGGCACGCACGCGTTCGTCAACCTGCACATCACCGGCGGCAGCGGCCCGGGCATGCTGGTGCTCTTGGTTGGCGTCATCGCGAACGTCACCAATTGCGTCATCACCGGGAACTCCGCCGAATCCGGCGGGGGGATCGCGGTCGGCAACGGTGTCGTCCACATCGTCGGCTCCTCGATCGTCGCCAACACGGCGTTGTCTGGTGGGGGCATCTTCCTGGGTACCTACGGCAGCTCGACGATCACCACCACCACCATCTCCGGTAATACCGCCACCACTGGGGACGGCGGTGGCATTCTTCAGTACAACGGGACTGTGACGCTGGATACCACCGTCAGCATCACCGGCAACACTCCGGATAACTGCACCGGAACAGGCTGCTAGCGCCACGAAGGACGGGGCCAGCGCGGCCCCGTCCGGGAGACCTCCGTGGAGCGCTTCCCACACGGAGCGAGGCTGCTGATCCTGCGGCTGGCGTCTGCCCGAATGTCAGGTATGATGCGTAGCCTGAGTTACCGATGCGCGGCGCCGAGCCGCCTCCCGGGGGAGCGCACATCAGCGTGGATGGCGACAGCTTCGATGCGTTGACGTGGTCAGTGAGCGCGAGGGCAACGCGCCGCCAGTTGGGAATGTTCGCCACCGCAGGAGCGCTGGGGGCCGCCGTGCTGGCCGGCCTGGGTGATGCCCAGCCGTCCGCTGCGAAGCTGCGCCGGGCGCACGCCGAGCACAACGTGCGCGGCGCGAAGGCCATCATGTGCATCAATGGCGTCACCGAGCGGGTGCCCAAGCGCAAACGCCACAAGTACCTGAAGGCGGGCGCCACGCGCGGGGCGTGCGGCGCTCCCACGCCCACCTGCACCCCGGTCTGCGCGCCGGGCTCCTGCGGCAGTGACGGCTGCGGCGGGATGTGCGCCTGCGCCGCCGGCGCCGTGTGCTCTGGCGGAACCTGCACGGCCTGCACCGTCTCTTGCCCGCCGGGCAGCACCCCTGTGGCCTGCGGCGAGGCGCTGAAGTTGGCCATTCTTCCCGGCGGCGACGTGCATGTGTGCCCGGGCCGCTACCGGGGGAGCTTCACGTTCGGTCTGACCGGCTCCGTCTACGGCTCCGGCAATGGCGACGACCCGGAGGTGGACACGATTCTGGACGCGGGGAACACCGACGGGTCCGTGGTGGACATCATCGGGGATGGCACGTTCAGCCTTTTCTCGTTGCGCGTTACCGGTGGCTCAAGTTCCGGTGTGAGCTTGGGGGCCGATGGCGCCGTGGGCAATCTCACGGATTGTGTCATTACGGGGAACGCCAGCAACTCCGGCGGCGGCATCGCCGTGAGCCGGGGCGTGGTCCACCTCTCCGGATGCACCATTGCCAAGAACACGTCCTCGGGCGATGCCGGTGGCATTCTCGCGTCCTCCAGTGGGACCTCGACCATCACCAACACGACCATCACGGAGAACACCGCCACGTTTACCGGCGGCGGCATCCTGCAGACCAGCGGGAACCTGACGCTGGATGCGTCGGTGACCATCACCGGAAACGCGTCGAACACCCTCAACCCCACCTCCGGGGGCGGGGTGAAGGTCATGGCTGGCACATTCAACCGGGGCGGCGCGGTCATCACCGGCAACACGCCGGACGATTGCAGCGGTGCAGGCTGCTAGCACGGCGTAGTCGGAGTCAGCACGGACCCGCTCGCTCGGCGCCACCGCGCGCGGTGGCGCCAAATCCACGGTATGCCGGTCGCGCAACCCCCGGCCGATCACGGTGACACGGCATAACATCTAAACGCAGGCTTGCCGCATGGCGACGCGAATTGTGTCACACTGCGCGGTGGGGATGTAGTGCGCTCAATGGCGTCGCGGAACGGCCCGCTCGCCAAAAATTGGCCGATGGGAAGA